>CAZECO010000033.1:0-22174 GCA_964510455.1 uncultured Actinomycetes bacterium | reverse complement strand
TGCATCGCCTGGCGGGGCTGCGGGATCAACTGCTGGCCCGGATGCAGACGGCGGCCGTCGGCATGGAAACGGTGGCCACCCGGATGGGCGAGGTCGTCACCCTCGGAACGGCCGCCCTGGAGCACGACCGGGCCAGCGAGCTGATCGCCGACGCCGGCCATGACCTGGAGGCGCTGCGCACGGGACTGGCGGAGGCTCAGCAACTGGCCAGGGGCGTCGGTCCGTAAGCTGAGCGGCTTCAGGTAGTCGTGCGGGGCCTTTCAGTGCCCTGGTCAGCTACGCGAACGGCTCCCCTCGGCGGTGAACGCGGGCGCCACAAGGTCGCCCGAAGCCGACCCTACGACCCCGGGGAATGGCGCCCACGAATCCGAACCGCTCCGAGCCCGCCGCCAAGTTCCCGCCTATTGCCGGGTAAGCCGATAGGAATACTTGATTTATCCTCCTCGGGCGTTCTAGGCTCCTGCCAGAGCGAGCAAGGCTCCGATCGATCACCGATCAGATGGAGGACGGCGGATGAGTTGCGAGTGGATCAGGGCGACCGACCACGGACGTGCGGCGACGCTGCTGTGTCGTCGCCGGTCCCTCTGACCCGACCCTCGCCGAAACCCGGCACCCGCCTCACGCGCCACGGATCTCTCGTCGGCGCACCCATCACGAACTTGGAGCCGCCATGCCGAAAACCAGCGTCACCACCTACAAGCCCAGCCTGCAACGGGCGCGCCTGACATCCGTGGAGCCCGACGTCCACGGCCGGATCAGCAAACGGACCGCGGTCCTCGACGGGGTGAGCGTCACCGAGGTGACCTTCGGCGTCGGGGCCCGGTGGTCGGAAGACCTGAAGTCCTACGCGGGAACCGAGCCCTGCCTGCTGCCGCACGTGGCCCTCGTGCTCGCCGGCACGCTGCGGGTCGTTGCCGACGACGGGTCGCGGGAGGACTACTCCGCCGGTGACGCCATGCTGCTGCCACCCGGGCACGACGCCTGGACGATCGGCGACGCGCCAGCCCGATTCGTGGAGTTCTCCCGCGGCAACGACTACTACTCATGACCCGCACAGCCAGTCCCATCAACCAAGGAGATACGAGAAGATGTCCGTTCTGAACGAAGTGCTGAGCGCCAACGCGAGGTACGCGGAGACCTTCGGCGCCAAGGCCGAGCTGCCCCTGCCGCCGGGCCGGTCTTTCGCCATCCTGACCTGCATGGATGCGCGATTGGATCCGGCGAAGTACGCGGGACTCGCCGAGGGCGATGCCCACGTGATTCGAAACGCCGGGGGGCGGGCCAGCGACGATGCGATCCGATCGCTGGTGATCTCCTACAAACTGCTGGGCACGCGGGAGTGGTTCGTCATCCACCACTCCAACTGCGGCATGGAGTTCTTCACCGACGAGGTGATCCGGGGGCTGCTCGCCAACAGCCTCGAGACGGCCGCATTGGGTCCCGACGGATTCTCCGACGTCGGAGAAGGCCCCGGCTCCCGCGAGGGCGACTACATCGACTGGCTGACGATCGCCGACAACGCGAAGAGCGTGGCGCAGGACGTCGCACGGATTCGTGCCCATCCGCTGGTTCCGGGCAGGATTCCGATCTACGGGTACATCTACGACGTGACGACCGGATTGCTGGTGGAGGTGCCGGAGGCCACCAGGGCGGGCCGGGCCGTGGACGACGCCGTCGTACGCGTCTGGTGACCGCCCGCCGTCCCTCGGTCCGCTGGTCACCGAGGGACGACCGGGCCCGCAGGTGCTGCGCCGGATGTTGTCTGCCGACAGTCGAGCGCGAGGATCTGCGGCTTGCGCCCATCGGTCAGGGCCAGGGTGGATCCGGGCGTCCGGCCTCGACCGCCGAACGGATCTCAGGCGCCGTCTACGCTGAGGCCTTGGCATGCATCTTGGGTTCCGTGAAGGAGGGCCGATGGCCGCGGTCGAAGTGGACAGCTACCTTGCCGGCGTTCCGGAGCCCCAGCGCTCGACCCTGGCGGCGGTGCGGGCGACACTCGAAGGGCTCCTTCCGGACGCCGAGCAGACCATCAGTTACGGGGTCCCTACGTTCAAGGTGAACGGGAAAGGCGTTGCGGGGTTCGCCGCCTACAGCAAGCACTGCGGGTACCTGCCGATGAGCGGCAGCGTCACGGCGGCGATCGCCGACCGGCTGGCGGCATTCTCGATCACCAAGGGATCCGTCAAGTTCGCCAGCGACGCGCCTCTGCCGGAGCCCATCGTGGAGGCGCTGGTGGATGCGCGGTTGGCCGAACTGGGGCTGACCAGGGCGAAGCCCGGCGACTGAGCAATGCACGCGGCCCCGCCGCCGTGTTCCGGGAAGGGGGACCACCACGGGGGAATGGGGTGGACGCCGGAGGCTGGCGGCGGGGCGGTTGCGCGTTGGTCGTGTCGGTTCCTCCCTTCCTCTGCACCCACCTTGCCCGGCCTGCCTGTGCGCAACCTGCCCGGCACCTGCGCGAGGGCTGTGAATCGACCGGGCGCTTTGGAATCTGGGAGTGGGAGGCTCCGGAAGTCCGCCCCAGTGTGGGCGACCGGCCGACTGATGCCGGATTCCAGCGGGGTGTCCCCGGATTGGGCGGCGCGGGGCGGGCTGGCGGGCCGCTTCCGCCGGCCTCCTCGTCGACCGCGCGCTCGAAGGCCAGCAGGGCATCGTCGTAGCGTCCCAGGCGCACCAGCGCATCGCCGATCCTGGACTGCAGACCGCGGGCGGCAGGTTCGTGCGCCTGTACGCGCGTCAGGTGGTGCAGGCATTCTGCGGTGGCCCCCACCTCGCACGCCCACCCTGGTTGCGGCAGCGGCGATCCGACCCGTGCTCCGCCGGGTGCAGGAGGTCGTGGACCGCAGGTTCAATCGATCCCGGTTCGACGCGGTGCGCGAGGTGGACGCCTTCGCGGCCGGCCTGCGGGGCGCGATGAACGCGCAGCAGACCGCCTCGGGACTGCAGGCGGCGGTCCAGCGGACCCTTGCCCCCGAATCGATCGGCATCTGGACGCGGGAGGCGACGCATGACCGTGCATGACGCTGACGTAGTGGTCGTCGGTTCCGGGCCGAACGGCTTGGTGGCGGCTGTGCTCCTGGCAGAGGCGGGCTGGCGGGTGCTCGTGCTAGAGGCGGCGGATCAGCCCGGTGGCGGAGTCCGCACCGAGGAGGTGACGCTGCCCGGGTTCCGGCATGACATCTGCTCAACCGCGCATCCGCTGGCGCTGGCCTCCCCGGCGTTCCGGGCACTCGGACTGGACCGCGAAGGGCTGGCGTTCGCCCATGCCCCGGTGCCGCTGGGCCATCCCCTGGAGCGGGGCAGGTCGGTGCTGCTGCACCGGGGTGTGGCGGACACCGCGTCCGAGCTCGGGCTCGACGGCCGGCGCTGGGAGACGGTCCTAGGCGGTCTGGCGGGGCATTGGGACCGGATGGTCGCGGGCGTTCTCGATCCGCTCGCGGTGCCGCCGCGGGAACCGGTGTGGACCCTGGCGTTCGGCGCTGCCGGAGTGTGGCCGGTGTCGTGGGCAGAGCGGTTCGGGCTGCGCACCGAAGAGGCCAAGGCCCTCCTGGCGGGGATCTCCGCGCACGCCGTGCTGGACCTGCGCCAACCGATGACCACGGCGATCGGACTGCTGTTGGGATCGCTGGGCCACGCCGTCGGCTGGCCGGTCGCGGTCGGGGGTTCGCAGTCGATCGCCGATGCGCTACTGGCGCGGCTGCAGAGCCTCGGCGGCGAGGTCCGCTGCGGGCACCGCGTCCGATCCATGGCCGACATCCCCAGTGCCCGGGCGGTGCTGTTCGACCTCACCCCGCGCCAGGTGCTGCAGATCACCGGTGACCGGATCACCGGCCGGTATCGGCGTCGGCTGGGACGGTGGCGGTACGGCTCCGGATCCTTCAAGGTCGATTGGGCGCTCGACGGGCGGTGCCCTGGGCGGACGAGCGGCTGCATCAGGTCGGGACGGTGCATCTGGGCAGGACGGCGAAGCAGATCATCGCTGCAGAGCGGGCGGTGGCCTCCGGCCGGATCGCCCGCGAGCCGTACGTGCTGGTCGTGCAGGCCACCGTGGCCGACCCGAGCCGGGCGCCGGCCGGCAAGCACACCGCGTGGGGCTACTGCCATGTGCCGCACGGCTGCGATATCGACGTGACCGGCCTGATCGAAGCCCAGGTGGAGCGCATGGCCCCCGGATTCCGGGAACGGATCATCGGGAGGCACTCCATGGGTCCGGCCGCGCTGGAGGCGCACAATGCCAACGAGATCGGCGGCGACATCGGCGGCGGTTCCGCCGATGTCCGGCAGCTGTTCGCCCGCCCCGTCCTGTCGCTGAGTCCGTGGGCGACGCCGGACCCGGGCATCTTCCTGTGCTCATCGTCGACTGTGCCCGGCGGCGGTGTCCACGGCATGTGCGGCTGGCACGCTGCGCACGCGGCGCTGCGCCGGCACGCGCCCGACGCGCTGGCCGGAGTGCCGGGGATACCGGCGGCCGCGCCCTTCGCGTAGTTGGAGAGGGCCTTGCAGGGCCCTTCCCAACGACGTGAATCCCCGCACGGGGCGTTGTGCAGCGTGTCGACCGCCCGCAGACCGATCGGGGAACGTCGCCGCAGGCGGTCAGGCCGCGCCGTCGCTGCGGGACTGCAGCACGTCGAAGCCGTCGCCGTCGGGGTGCAGATCGAGGACCATCAGCGAGAGCAGCCGCCGGACACGCGACAACTGGTGTGCGCAGCCGCACAGGCACAGTCCGGCGCCGAACATGAGGAGCAGACCCAGCAGCGGCGGATCGAGGGTCAGTATCGCCGCGGCGAGCAGGAGCAGACATGCGGCGAAGGCCGCCGCCGCCCGCTTCCGGAGCCGCAGGATCAGTGCGTCGTACCCGAATCTGAGCAGGTCGGCGCGGTCGCGCCTGGTCAGTTCCTCCACACACAATTCGTCGTCTGCGAAGAGCCAGGACTGCGGTGGTTTGAGGGTTCGGCTCATCGAGAGTCCTCCAATCCTCGACGCCCAGCCTAGGCGCACGAGTGCGGCAAGGGCAACCAAGCCTGCCCCGGACAGGCCTGCGGGACAGCCCTGGAAAACGTTGCAGTTCACGCTCGCTTCGGCCAGTCTGATCCCGATGACCCGCCTCCTGATCGTGCACCACACGCCGTCGCCGGGCATGCAGGCGATGCTCGAAGCCGTCCGTGAAGGGGCGCGGGCCGCGCGCGACGAACTGGCTGCGGATGGCGTCGAACCGCCCGAGATCACACTCCGCCCAGCTCTGGTCGCGTCCATCTTGGACGTCCTGACCGCCGATGCGTACGTGCTCGGCACACCGGCCAACATCGGCTACATGTCGGGGGCGCTGAAGCACTTCTTCGACACCGTCTACTACCCGGTCCTCGAAGCGACCAGGGCGCGGCATTACGGCTTGTACGTACATGGCAACAACGACACCGGGGGCGCCGTCCGAGCGGTCGAGTCGATCGCCACCGGGCTCGGCTGGCGCCGGATCCGGCCGCCCATCGAGGTGGTGGGCGACCTGTGGTCGGCGGAACTGGCGGAATGCCGCGACCTGGGAGGCCTCGCGGTGCTGGCAGCGGCGGCTTCGTCGGCGGACTGACGGCCGGCTAGGCGGGAACCGCCCTGCCCTCGCGCCACTCCCGCCACGCGCCGGTGCACCACAGCGCCCATACCACCAGCAGGGGCTGGAACAGCAGCCGCACGGCGCGCTCGAGGTCGGAGTCCAGTCCGAAGGCGTCGGTCCCGGTGACGAACTGCGAGATGTTGCCGGGGAAGACGACGACGAAGAATCCGGCCACCACCCATCCCACCCGGGTCCGGTGGGAGGGGAGTGCGACCAGCGCCGCGGCCAGGGCAAGTTCGATGACTCCGGAGACGGCGATCACGGCCTCCGGCCAGGGCATCCACCCGGGCACCTGGGCTTGGAACTCGTCGGCGTTGCGGAAGTGCGCGGTACCGGTGAACACCAGCATGCCCGCGAGCAGCCAGCGTGCGATGGTGCGGACGATGGTCGACGACACCCTTGTGACGCTAGCAGCAGCAGGCGGATCCGGTGGCCCGGTAGCGATCGCCCTGCGCATGCGCGGGCGGTGCCGGGAGTCCGTGATGGCGAACGCGTCGGTATTCGGGGGATGTCCCAGTCTTCGCGCGTGGCGGGGACGGGGAGCCTGAGATTCCGACGCGTTCGTCGTCACAACCAGCCTTCGGCGGGGTGCCTGAATGCCGAGGAGTAGGAGGGTGGCCGGCCCGGCAGGGCGCCTGTGCCTATGAGGGGGTGCTCCGGGGGCCTGGTGATGGCGAACGCGTCGGTATTCGGGGGATGTCCGAGGTTTCGCGCGTGGCGGGGACGGGGAGCCTGAGATTCCGACGCGTTCGCCATCACAACCGGCCTTCGGCGGGGTGCTGGTCAACGAGTCCAGTCCCGCGGCGATGCAGGGGCCATGGTGACGTCCAGACCGGCCGAATCGCCCGCTCACCGATCAGGCAGGCCGAGCCGCACCTCGTCGCCGCCGACCCCGTCCGGCAGCAGGACGAACCGGTGTTCGTGCACGCCCGTGCCGCGGCAGTCGCACTCCTCCACGGCGACCATGACAGTGCACGGCACCTCGTCCACCTCGATGTCCACCGGCCCCGGTGCCGGCGCTCGCGACCACTCGGTCTTCGGCAGCAGCACGCACCGGCCGAAGTCGGCACGGTCGAGGACCTTCCGGACGATCTGTCGAGCCATACCGCAACACTACGGTGCTCGGGTCAGCCCTGATCGGACGGAAGGCCGACCAGGCCGGCGCTCAGATTCAACAGCCGCCGGCCCGCCGCCTCGTCGTAGGCGAGCGCAGACGACCGCAGCTCGGCGCGGTCGGCGAAGTAGCGGCCGCTGACCCTGGCCACCTCCTCGGCACAGGCGAGCCAGACGACCGCATCGGCACCCCGCTGCGGCGTCCGCTCGAACGGCCGCACAAGGCGGTTCAGCAGCCGCCGGTCTCGCGCCCGACGCCGGTCGCCACCGCACCGGGGTGCACATAGTTGGCCGTGACCCCGGTTCCCTGCAGGCGGCGGGACGGCGCACCAGCCGCCAGCAGGTCCAGCAGCAGGCTGGTGAGCAGGAACGGGCCGAGGTGATTGGGCGCCAAGGTCGCCTCCAGCCCGTCGGCGGTCTCCCGGCGGCGGTCGAAAGCAGCGCCCGCACAGTTGACCAGGACGTTGATGGCGGGAAAAGCGCCGATGCAGTTCCGCGGACAGTTTCCGGACCGAGCTCGGCGAGGACAGGTCGGCCAGGAGGGCGTCGACCCGTCACCGGCGGCCGCCGACCGAAACGGATCGCGCGAGACCATGACGATCGAGGCGCCCTGCCCTGCCAGCCCGAGCGCTGCGCCTCCCCGATGCCCGAACTGGCTCCCGTAACCACACACACATGCGACCGGCCATCGGCAGCTCGCCGCTCATCGCCCGGCTTCCACCTCCGCGAGCCGGGCGACCGCCGGCACGCACACCGACTCGACCCAAGCGGCGATCTGGTGGCCGACCGGCATCACGTGCACCTCGGTGACGCCCAGCCGCGCATACTCCCGCATCGCGGCGACGAAACCGTCGATGTCCCCGGATGCGAGCTCTCGGCCCGAGTAGATGATCGTCTTGCGGATCTCGGCCGGATCTCGTCCGACCGCCTCGCAATGGCCGCGCAGCACACCGAGCTTGTGCGCGACAGTCTCGGGCGAGGATGCGAACAGGTTGCACGCATCGCCGTACCGGGCGACCAGCCGCAGGGTCTTCCGCTCACCGTCGCCGCCGATGATGATCGGCGGATGCGGCTGGCTGACCGGACGCGGCGAGCACAGGGTCTCCGCCAGCTCGAAGTGGCGGCCCTGATACGGCCCGTCGTTGTCGCTCCACATCTGCAGGCAGATCTGCAGGGTCTCCTCCAGCCGTTCGAACCGTTGTGCCCGCGGCGGGAACGGCACGCCGAGCCCGTGGTGCTCCCGCTCGTACCAGGCTGCGCCGATGCCGAGCTGGGCCCGTCCGCCGGAGAGCACGTCGAGCGTCGTGACGATCTTCGCCAGCAGGCCCGGATGGCGGTAGGTGACTCCGGTGACCAGCAGGCCCAGCCGGACGCGGGCGGTGAGGGCGGCGACGAAACCGAGGCTCGTGTAGCCCTCGAGCATCGGCTCGTCGGCTGGGAACATCCGTTCCATCTGGAAGTAGTGGTCCATGAAGGTCAGGGAGTTGACCCCCGCCTCATCCGCCAGGACTGCTGCGCGGGCGATCTCCGCTCCGATCGATCCCGCACCCCCGGGAACCGCGAACCGGACCAGGTGCAGCGAGAGATCCATGGGTGGACCTTACAGACAGGTCTGTCTATATTCAAGACGACGAAGGAGAGAATCATGAGGCTTGCTGTACTCGGCACCGGAATGGTCGGCAGGGCCCTCGCCGACGGATTGTCGCGCGCCGGCCACGACGTCGTCATCGGCACCCGGGACGTGGCCGCGACCATGGCGCGGACCGACCCGGACGCAATGGGCACGCCTCCGTTCGCCGCTTGGAGCCAGACGCACCCCGCCATCCCACTGGTGCCGTTCACCGATGCTGGCGCGGACGCCGAGGTCGTGGTCAACGCCACGGCGGGAGCGGGCTCGCTCGCGGTGCTGACCGCGGTCGGGGAGGACCGGCTCGACGGCACGGTCGTGGTGGACGTCGCCAACTCGCTGGACTTCTCCGGGGGGATGCCGCCGGTGCTGTCCGTGGTCAACACCGACAGCCTGGCCGAGCAGATCCAGCGGGCTTTCCCCCGGGCGCGCGTCGTGAAGACGCTGAACACGGTCAACGCCCACGTCATGGCCGATCCGTCCCGCGTGCCCGGCGAGCACTCGGTGTTCGTCTCCGGAGACGACGCGCCGGCCAAGGGCGTCGTGACGGGTCTGCTCGGCGACCTGGGGTGGCCGGCCGACGCCGTCATCGACCTCGGGGGCCTCCGCTCGGCGCGGGGGCAGGAGATGTACCTGCCGCTGTGGTTGTCGCTGTGGGGTGCGCTCGGGACGGCGGACTTCAACATCAAGGTGACGCGTGCGTGACCGAGGCCCGAGTGCCGCCAGGCAGCGGATCCTGGACACCGCGTTCGGCCTGTTCTACGCGCACGGGGTGCGCGGCGTCGGCGTGGACACGCTGATCGCCGAGTCGGCTGTCGCGAAG
Organism: uncultured Actinomycetes bacterium; assembly: GCA_964510455.1. Classification (GTDB taxonomy): domain Bacteria; phylum Actinomycetota; class Actinomycetes; order S36-B12; genus CAVXYG01. The sequence goes on along the minus strand of CAZECO010000033.1, from coordinate 13,006 downwards.
GCGACCTTCTACAAGCACTTCCCGCGCAAGGACGACCTGGCGCTGGCCTACCTCGACCGGGTCGACGAGGTCTGGCGCGGCCAACTGCGCGCCGCCGCCGAGGCAGCGGGGCCGGATCCGCGCGATCAACTGGTGGGGATGTTCGACGCACTGTTGACCGCATGCCGGCGCGAGGGGTACCGGGGGTGCGCGTTCATCAACGCCGCGGCTGAGGCGGCGCCCGGCACCGAGATCCACGCGCGCACTGTCGCCCATAAGGCCGCCGTCCGGGCGTGGGTGCGCGACTTGGCCCTCGCGGCGGGCGCCGAGGAGCCGGACGTCCTGGCGCGCCAGCTCACCCTGCTCCTCGACGGCGGGTTGGCCGCCGGCGTGCTCGACGGCGACCCGGCCGCCGCCGAGGCCGCCAAGCAGGCCGCGGCCGCCCTGGTAGCTGGATCCCTGGAGCCCCAGCCCCGTTGATCGCAGCGATGCGCCGGAATCGTGCGGTGATTCGCGACGATCAATGCAGGGCCGACGCCAAGCCGTGCCGAATTGCGCGGTTCCACGGGGGATGTCGCCGCGCTCCGGCGTCATGCCCCCGGTGGTTGAGCGGCGGCCGGGCGGCAGAACTGTGGGGGCCCTCACCGCAGGCCTGATTCGTCGCGGTGCGACGGACGGCGCCTTGCGAGACCGCGCGCCGCCGACCTGCCTGGCGCACGGGGAACCACCACCGGTTGCGAGATGTGCCGAGCATCACAAGCCCCTCGCGCCGTTCGGGCATCTCGCGCGCTCGGGGTTCTCGGCGAAACGCGACGATCAACCGCCGCACCAAGCGCCGTTCCGCCCCCAGCGGCACGACCTGTGGCCGGCACCCGACGGGACGACCTCGAGGCGCGAGAATCGTGCCTGTGACCGCAGACCTCCAGGCAGCCCTCGACCGCTGGGCGGGTCGGGCGAACGCCGACCCCAAGACCGGCGAGGTGTTGTTCTCGGTCACGCGCGGCATCTTCTCCGCGGAGGAGAGCGCGCACTACGGCGACCCCGACCGCCAGTTCTTCATCGCCAGCGCCACCAAGCTGTTCGTGACGGCGATCCTGGTCCAACTGCGGGCGGAGGGTCTGCTGGACTTCGACGCGCCCTTCGCCGGGTACCTGCCGGACGGCGCAGCGGCCCGGCTCCACGTGACGAGAGGCGTCGATGCCACGCCGCGGATCACGGTGCGGCAGTTGATGAGCCACACCTCCGGACTGCCCGACTACTTCCAGGACAAGCGCCGCGACGGCTCGACCGTCTATGCCGGGATGCTCGACGCGGACTCCGGCTGGGGCCTCGACGATGTCATCGGCTGGACCCGTGACGAGATGGCGCCGCCGTTCGCGCCCGGCACCCCCGGCAAGGCGCACTACTCCGACACCAACTACCAGTTGCTGGGCGGGATCATCGAGCAGCAGTCGGGCATGACGTTCGGGGCAGCGGTGGCGGCGCGGATCGCCGGTCCCCTCGGGCTGCACCGGACCTACTGCTTCGACCGCACCACGACCGACGGCTATGCCGGCGTCGCACCGTTCCGGTACCGGGGTAGGCCCCTGCACATCCCGCTGGCGATGGCGTCCTTCGGTGCCGACGGCGGCATCGTCTCCACCCTGCGCGACGGACAGCGCTTCATCCGGTCGTTCTTCGACGGAACGCTCATCCCGTTCGACGTGCTGCGGGAACTGCAGCAGCAGTGGCGCCGCATCTTCTTCCCGCTGCAGTACGCCACCGGGATCATGCGCTACCAACTGCCTGCGCTCCTCGCGCCCGGACAGCCGAACCCCCCGCTGGACGGCCACTCAGGCGCCTCCGGTGCGGTCATGTATGTCAATCAAGCCACCGGAACGTCGATCGTCGGCACGGTCAACGAGGTCACCCGCCGGTCCATGCCGTACCGGATCATGCACCGGCTGCTGCTGGCCGCTGAGGGTTGATCACCGTCCTGCTCGCACGACCGCAGATCACGAACGCCTCCGCGCCGAATGTGCCAGAAGGTTACGAACGTCCCAAGCCGCCCCGAACGTGCCATGAACGCCGACCGCGGACTACGGTCGGACCCATGGGGTATATGCCCACCAGCGAACCGGATCCGCGATTCTTCGAGAACGTCTACAGCCTCAGCCAGTCACGCGTCGATGCCTGGAACCGCCTGGCCGAGCTCGCCGCACGGATCGCCGAGCCGGGCCCCGCGAAGACGGATGCCGAGGAGGAGCAGCTGGCCACGGCGATCGCGTTCCTGCGCGGATTCGAGGGCCTGTGGGTGTTCCCGGGGGCGCCAGCGCTCGACCGCCTGGAGGACCTGGCCGTGATGGGCCACTGGGACGAGCTCTCCCAGACGGTGCGCGCCCTGGTGTGGCATCTGGGGATCTACGGCGACAGCGCCGGGCTCATCTGGCCCGGCGTCGAAACGGCCACGTCCGCCGAACGGCAGCACTTCACCGCCCTGATCGTGTCCGACGCAGACACCGCGATCCTTGCCAGGGCGATCGAGGAGCTGGACTCCTATCGACGCCCCCAGGATCCGCTGGTGTACCAGTCGATCGCGGTCCGGTCCTTCGATGCGGCGCTGGCATGCGTGCTGCTGAACGCCGAGGTGCAGGCGGTGGTCATGCGGCCGGACATCCCGCTTCGCTCGGGTGCCGCGTTCGGCATGTTCGACCGGCTGCTGGCGGAGTACGACCAGGAGTTCGGCATCTCATCGGCAGGCCACCACGCCCGCGCGCGCGCCCTGGCTGAGGTCCTGCGCCACGTGCGCCCCGACCTCGACCTGTACCTGCTGACCGATGAGGCCCTGCCGGACGTCTCGGATCCCACCGTCATGGCGTTCGACCGGGCGTTCTACCGGTACGAGTCCCGCAGCGAACTGCACATGACGCTGCTGGAGGGGGTGCGGCGGAGGCTGGCGACACCCTTCTTCGACGCCCTGAAGCGTTATGCGGAGAAGCCGGTGGGCAACTTCCACGCGCTGCCGATCGCGCGCGGCAACTCGCTGTTCGACTCCCCGTGGATGCGCGACATGGTCGCCTTCTACGGACGCAACATCTTCCTCGCCGAGACGTCCACCACCTCCGGCGGGCTGGACTCCCTGCTGTCGCCCACCGGGTCGCTGCGGGAGGCGCAGGACAGGGCCGCCAAGACCTTCGGCGCCGACCGCACGTACTTCTCGACCAACGGCACCTCGACCTCGAACAAGATCGTCGTGCAGGCGCTGACCAAGCCCGGGGACATCGTCCTGATCGACCGCAACTGCCACAAGTCCCATCACTACGGCCTCATCCTGGCCGGGGCGAACCCGGTGTACCTCGATGCGTACAAGCTGCCGAAGTTCGCGATGTACGGCGCTGTGCCGCTGCGGACCATCAAGGAGTCGCTGCTGCAGCTCAAGCGTGCCGGCAGGTTGGACGCGGTGCGGATGCTGCTGCTGACCAACTGCACGTTCGACGGGATCACCTACGACCCGTTGCGCGTGATGACGGAGGTCCTCGCGATCAAGCCGGACATGATCTTCCTGTGGGACGAGGCGTGGTTCGCGTTCGCGGCGTCGAGCTTCTTCGCCCGCGCCCGCACCGGCATGGCGGCCGCGCGCAAGCTGCAGGAGCGGCTGGGATCGCCGGAGTACCGCCAGCAGTACGAGTTCTACCTGGCCCAGCGGTCCGAGCTCGACCCCGACGACGACGCCACCTGGCTCGACCACCGGCTGCTGCCCGATCCGGATGCCGCCCGGGTGCGGGTGTACGCCACGCAGAGCACGCACAAGTCCCTGTCGGCGCTGCGGCAGGGTTCGATGATCCATGTCCAGGACGAGGAATTCGCGCGGGACGCCGAGACCGAGTTCCAGGAGGCGTTCCTGACGCATACCAGCACTTCGCCGAACTACCAGATCCTGGCCTCGCTGGACCTTGCGCGCCGCCAGGTCGACCTCGAGGGGTACAAGCTGGTGGAGCGCGCCTACGAGGTGGCCTTCGTGCTGCGCCGTCGGATCGCCGCCGACCCGTTGCTCAGCCGCTTCTTCTCCATCCTGGAGCCCTCGGACCTGATACCGGCGGAGTACCGGCCATCGGAGGTCCGACGGTACAGCGGGCTGGAAGCCGACCACGTCGAGGCACTCGCGCGGGCGCGCGCCGCCTACGGGGGCGACGAGTTCGTCCTGGAACCCACGCGCGCCACCCTGTACATCGCCGCAACCGGGCTGAACGGGGACTCGTTCAAGAACTCGGTGCTGATGGACCGCTACGGGCTGCAGGTCAACAAGACGTCGATCAACAGCGTGCTGTTCATCGTCACGATCGGGGCGACATGGGGGGCGCTCAGCTACCTGCTGGAGGCCCTGACCGAGATCGCCCGCGACCTGGAGGTGTCGGCCAAGCAGGCCAGCGCCCCGCAGCGCAGGGTGTTCGACCGCAGGGTCCGCGCCCTGTCGACGTCCCTGCCGCCGCTGCCCGACTTCAGCCGCTTCCACGCGCGGTTCGCGCCGCATGCCGGCAGCCCGGAGGGCGACATGCGAGCGGCGTTCTACCACGGGTACAACCAGGACAACATCGACTACGTGACGCTGACGGAGGCCAAGCGGGAGCTCGCCGAGGGCCGGGAACTGGTGTCGACCACGTTGGTCGTCCCCTATCCCCCGGGCTTCCCGGTACTGGTCCCCGGCCAGGTCATCAGCAAGGGGATCCTGGACTTCCTCACCAAGCTCGACGTCAACGAGATCCACGGCTACGAGCCGGCGCTGGGGCTTGCGGTGTTCACCGACGAGGCGCTCGGCGGCGAACGGGAGGAGACAGCACACGGGGAGTGACCGGCAGGGCAGCAGGCCGGGGCGGACCGGTGCTGACAGTTCAGCCGAACGCCGGCTGCCGACAGCGGCCGGATCCGTACCGATCACGGCGGATCGACGATCGGGCAACTCGCCCGCTGGAGCCGGGCCCGCGTAGGCTCGGTGAATGGCCAGCAGCGACGCGGCGATGCCCGGCGAATACCTGGCGAGCCTCGACGAGGGCGCTCGGGCGGAACTGTCGGCTGTCCTCGCTCGGGTCCGGGACGCGATGCCGGCGGGGTTCGAGGAGGCGATGGACTTCGGCATGATCACCTGGTCGGTGCCGCTGAGCGTCTTTCCGGACACCTACAACAAGCGGCCGCTGATGTACGCGGCGCTGGCTGCCCAGAAGCGCTACAACTCGCTGTACCTGATGGGGACCTACGCATCCAGCGACGGCTCACGGCTGGACGAGGACGCCATCCGCGCTCAGTGGGCCGGGCCCAAGCCGCTCGACATGGGCAAGTCCTGCGTGAGGTTCCACCATGCATCCGAGTTGGACCTCGATCTCATCGCAACGGTCCTCGGGCAGTGGACCCTTCAGGAGTACGTCGCCAACGCGAAGGCGGTGCGCGGGAAGTAGGGTTTGCGGCAGGCTGGCGGCATGACCTTGCAGCCGCTGGAGCCCCGCGACGACGCCGACGACCAGCCCCACCTGCGGCTGGCCGTGCTGATCGACGCGGACAACGCGCAAGCATCGCTGATCGAACCGCTGCTGGCCGAAGTGGCCCGGTTCGGCGAGGCGACGGTGCGGCGCATCTACGGCGACTTCACCTCCACCCAGAGCGCGTCGTGGAAGAAGGTGCTGCAGCACCACGCCATCAAGCCGGTGCAGCAGTTCGCCTACACCACGGGCAAGAACTCCACCGACAGCGCACTGATCATCGACGCGATGGACCTGCTCTACACCCGGCGCTTCGACGGCTTCTGCCTGGTCACCAGCGACAGCGACTTCACCGGCCTGGCCATGCGGCTGCGCGAGGAGGGGCTCACGGTACTGGGGTTCGGCGCCCAGAAGACCCCGGAGGCCTTCCGCAAGGCCTGCCACCGGTTCGTGTTCACCGAGCTGCTGAAGGCCGGCGCCGACGAATCGGCGAGTGGGAGCAGGTCAGAGCCTGCGGCGGCGCAGCCGGCGCCGACGCGCCCCAAGTTCCCGAAGGTCTTCATGCTGGCCGCCCTCGACGAGTCGGTGGACGACAGCGGCTGGGCGCAGGTCGGGACGTTCGGCAGCTACCTGAACAAGCTGCAGCCGGACTTCGACCCGCGCCTGTACGGGTTCAAGAAGCTGTCGGATCTGGTGCGGGCGCGCACCGACCTGTTCGTCACCGAGGAGCGCCGGCACGGGAGATCGAACCAGCAGGTTCTGTACCTGCGGGCGAAGTAGGGCTTCCCGCGATGTCCCGATCCGGCCTGGAACGCATCGCCGCGAGGCCGCGGCCCACGACCGTGGGCGGCGTGATCGTCCGGTTGGAAGTCATCGAGGACGAGCTGTCGCCGCGCGACGGGGTCGCGGTGTTCACGCGCATGTACCGGTGGACGACCGAGCGGGTCGCGGCCGGCCTGGCAGCAGGCCGGTTCGAGGAGGCGGACGACATGGCGGCGCTGGACGTGGCCTTCGCGGGGCTGTACTTCGACGCGGTGGACGCATGGGCCAGCGGCGGGCGGGTGCCCGGTGCGTGGCGGCCCTTGTTCGACCGCAGCGAGAACCGCAGGATCGTCCCGATGAACTTCGCCCTGGCGGGGATGAACGCGCACATCAACCGGGATCTGGCCGTGGCGCTGGTCCGGACCGCCCGCGGGCGGCTGCGCGAGGACTCGCCGCAGTTCCGCGACTACGAGGTGATCAACACGGTGCTGGCGGAGACGTCCGATGAGATCCGCGACCGCATCCTCCCCCCGGCGCTGATCGCCGCCGACTCGGCGCTGGGCGAGGTCGACGACCTGCTGGTCATGCGGGCGATCATCACGGCGCGGCGTGCGGCCTGGGAGGTGGCCCAGCGGTTGCAGGCGGTGGCCGCAGTCCGGCCGGCGTTCGACGCCGCGGTGGCGGTGCTGGACACGTCGGTCGGTGCGACGGTGCGCGCGATCCTCGACCCGGCGGGAGTCATCGGGGCGTGAGCCGGCCGTGTCGGAGGGCTTCGCCAACCTGGCGGTGATGTCGGCTCACCGGACGGGGGACTCTCATGGGCTTCGGAAAATTCGTGGTCATCGATGTGGAGACGACCGGGTTCAGCCCGGCCGACGGGGATCGGGTCGTGGAGCTCGCCCTCGTCGGGCTCGATCCGCGGCGCGGTGTGGAATGGCAGTGGTCCACGCTGCTGGACCCGGGATGCGACCCGGGTCCGAGCCGGATCCACGGCGTCACGCGGGGGATGGTGAGCCGGGCTCCCCGGTTCGCCCAGGTTGCCGGGTACGCCGCGCACCTCATGCGCGGGCGCGTGCCGGTGGCGCACAACGCGCCGTTCGACGCCCGGTTCATCGAGGCCGAGTTCTCGCTGGCGGGGTGGCGGATCCCGCTGTCGCGTCCCGACTACCTCTGCACGCGGGAGCTTGCGGCGCGGTGGCTGCCGTACGGCCGCCGCGGTCTCGCGTCGTGCTGCGACGCCTTCGGCATCAGCAACGACCGTCCGCACGAAGCGCTCGCAGATGCGAGCGCCACCGCCCACCTGCTGCTGGCGATGCTGGCGACGTCGCGGCTGCGGGTGCCGCGCGCCATTTCCGCGTCGCATTGGCCGGCGATCCCGATCTTCGACACCGCGGGGCTGCCGCGCGAGATGGTGGCGGTATGACCACGCGCGCAACCATCGATGGGAGAGGTCGGATCGTGATCCCGAAACCGATCCGGGAGCGCCTCGACCTCGGTCCCGGCACGGGCGTCGAACTCATCGAGCACGACGGCTGCCTCGAGGTCCGCCCGGCCCCAACGCCGATGGCCCTCGTCCAGCAGGACAGCGTGCCCGTCGCTGATGCGACTGTCCCGATGCCGATGCTGACCCAGGAGATGGTGCGTGAGGCGCTGGAGGGCGGCCGCCGGGCGCCTCGCTGAGGCTCCCGCAAGGTTCCCTGCGTTTCGCGCCATTTGTGGCGCGCGGCGCGGCGGATCTCCTCCGTCCGGCCGGCGGGGCGTCGCACCCGACTCGTCATCAGCGCCCGAAAACGTCGGCCAGGTAGGTCAGGCCGATCACGACGGTGCCGTCCCCTCGGGTGTACTGCTGGTCGCCCGGGTGGACCAGGTATCTGTGCTCGATGCCGAGGTCGGCGGTGGCGATCTGGAACCCGCGCCTGGTGCTGGGAGCGGTTGAGCGCTTGACCTCGACGGCTATCTCCGGGGTACCGCCACGGACCAGCACCAGGTCGATCTCGGCACCGTCGGCCGTCCGGTAGAAGTACGGCGTCCACCGCGTGCCAGCCGCGTTCACCAGAGTTTCGATCGCGAGGGTCTCGTAGCTCGCCCCCACGACCGGGTGCCCCAGCAGCGCGTGCATGGAGGGGATCTCCAGCAGGGCGTGCAGCAGGCCGGTGTCTCGGACATACGCCTTCGGCGTCCGGGTGACCCGCTTGCCGGTGTTGGCGAACCACGGCTGCAACCGGCGGACGAGCCCGAGGTCCGCCAGCAGGTCGATGTACCGGCTGACGGTGGTGCCCGCGATGCCGAGCCCGGCACCGTACTTGCTGGCGTTGAGCTGTTCGCCGCTGCTGTGCGCCAGCATCGTCCACAGCCGCCCCAGGGTCTGCGCGGGGATCCGGGGGGCGAACATGGGAACGTCCCGCTCCAGATAGGAACGGATCAGGTCGGCACGCCACGCGAGACTGCCTTCGTCGCTGGAAGCCAACAGACTGTCGGGGAATCCCCCGCGCAGCCACACCACCTCGGATTCGATACCAGCGGCCCGTGCTTCAGCCGGGTCGATGGGAGCCAGGTCGACGTGGGCGACCCTCCCGGCCAGGCTTTCCGAGGTCGAGCGGATCAGGTCGAGGGAGGCCGAACCGAGCAGGAGGAACTGCCCGTACCGCCTCCCCGCCCGGCGCCGGTCGTCGATGACCCCGCGCAGCGTTTCGAAGAGCCCAGGAAGCCGGTGCACCTCATCGAGCACGACAAGGCCCGACTGTGCACGAAGGTACGCGTCGGCATCTTCGAGGCGCCTCAGGTCGGCCGGCCTTTCGAGATCCAGGTAGACCGAGCCCTCGGGCCACGAGGCGCCGATCTTCAGAGCCAGTGTGGTCTTGCCGACCTGGCGCGGTCCAAGCAGGGCGACGGCTGCGGAGTCGGCGAGCCGTCGTCGCACCTGGTCTTCTTGCCTCCTCCGAATCACCCCGTAAATCTACCAGCAGGTGCAGCAATTGCGGCTTTGGGCCGGGTGTGTCCAGCGTGCTCGAGCCTCGCGCACGCGCCAAGGTTGCCGACACGCCCCTCGGAGGGACGGTGATCGGACGCCGCGAAACCCGTGCATGATGTCGCGGTGACCCCTTTCGCCTCATCGCCGCAACTGTTGACGCTGCACGCCCTCCGGCTGATGGGCATGGGAGACGCGCCCCGGGTGGCGGTGAGGTTCTCGCTCGAACCCGCTGTGGCCGAGGAGTTGCTGCTGGACTACGAGGCCTACGGCTGGGTGCACCGCGCCCAGTTCGCGGGCTCCGGCGGATGGGGGCTGACCGAGTCCGGCCGGCTGGCGAACGAACACCAGCTGGCTGCGGAACTGGCCGAGAGCGGATGTCGGGCCGAGATCTCCGCCGTCCACGCCGCGTTCCTGCCGCTGAACGCGCGGTTCCAGACCGTCTGCACCAACTGGCAGATCAGGCCGCTGCCGGGCGAGCCGTTGGCGGCCAACGACCACACCGACTTCCGCTGGGACGACCGCGTCCTGGACGAGCTGGGCACGCTCGGCCGCCGGCTGGCACCGCTGGCCGCATCCCTGGCCGGTCGCCTCGCCCGATTCGACGGGTACGCCGAGCGGTACGCCGCGGCGCTGGCCCGGGTGGAGCGGGGCGAGCGGTCCTGGGTCGATGGGGTCGGTCTGGATTCCTGCCACGCGGTCTGGTTCGAGCTGCACGAGGACCTCATCGCCACCCTGGGGATCGAGCGAGGGCAGGAGGCGTGACGCAGGTGTCACCACGCGCCGAGGCGCCCGGCGCCAAACGCAGTGTGGCGCGCGCCGTCAGGACCCCGCCACCGCCCGCTGCACCGCGCCGAACCGGACGAACTCCTGCTCCAGGCGGATCCGGTCGCCGAGCGACCCGTCGCACAGGGCCGCGTACACCGCCGCCTCGTCGTCGGTCAGCGACGGCAGGTCGCGTCGGACCTGGGTCTCCTCGATGCCCCACGAAGCGCGGTGGTCCAGCAGCGTCGCCATGTCCATCAGCAGGCTCGCCGCATGCGGCAGGCGGGCGCGGAAGCGGTCCAGGATCGCGAAGCCGTGGGTGTCGATGTCGCCCCAGTAGCGGACCTCCATCCGGTGCAGCCACGGCACTGCGCCGAGCAGCTCGGGTGCCTCGTTGCCCTCGCCGAAGACGACGATGGAGCCCGGCACGTCGGGCAGCGACAGATAGTTGATCTCGTTCTCGGTGACGAACACCCGAGCCACACCGGGCACCGGCAGGGCCGCGAACTCGGCGACCGGGAGGGTGACATCGGTCAGCCCCGGCAGCGGCGCGGCAGCCGGGTCCAGCGGCCGGAACCGGACCATCGCGGCCTTGGTGCGGAAGCCGTAGCGCTGCTCGAACCAGCGGCGGCCCGTCGCAGTGGACGCAGGCGGTGCGACGCCGTCCACCAGCGCCGCGATCAGCCGCTTGTGCCGCTCGATGACCTTGGTGTGCACCCCCGGCAGATCCACCTGCCGCACGTAGATCCCGGGGCCGGGGTGGTCGATCAGCCATAGCGCGGCGGTGATGATCTGCGGCCACACGGCGGCGACGTCGAGCACCGCCAGCGGCCGGGCCGCCACGAACCCCGCGAAACCGGGCGGGGTCGCGGCCACCAGCCGGTCGAAGGCGGCAGCGTCCCGGGTCCGACCGATGAGCCGCAGCGCAGCATCCGCATCGTCCAGCCAGGCCGCCGTCGGCAGCACCTGCGTTCCCAGCGTCCGGTGCGGGAACGGCGAGGACTCCAGCCGGTAGCCGGTCTTCGCGTTCAGGTCGGCCGCCCATCGGCGCACCTCGTCGAACCGCTGCCCGAGGTCCGCCTGCGTCGGACGCCGGATCCGCACGCGCAACGGGAAGGCGGTGGCCGGGTGGCTGCCCGGGATCCGGGACGCGAGCAGCCGGCCGGAGCCCCACTCCCGCTGCACGGCGGCCCGGATGTCGGCGGGGGACGTCCAGCCGCTCACCGGGGCAGCGCCACCACGGTTTGCGCCGCCTGCTTGCTGGCCCGGTACTGCTCGATGGTGAGGTTGCGGACCTTCGAGGTGTGGCCGCCCTCGTTGTGCACGAACCCGACGTGCGACACGTACGGCTCGATGATGTGGATCTTCTGCAGCGGCGTGACGACCAGCAGTTGCAGGTCCAGCCGCTTGAACAGCTCCAGCCCGAACCGGGCGGAATCGTCCGACCCGCGGCCGAACGCCTCATCGATGACGACGAACCGGAACGTCCGGGAGTGCGTCTCCCCGGTGACCAGCCCGAACTGGTATGCGAGGCTCGCCGCGAGGATCGTGTACGCGAGCTTCTCCTTCTGGCCGCCGGACTTCCCGCCGGAGTCCGAGTAGTGCTCGTGCTCGGTGTCGTCGGAGGCCAGCCGCTCGCTGGCGGCGAAGGTGAACCAGTTGCGCACATCGGTCACCCGCGCCGTCCAGCGCCTGTCCTCCTCGGTGCGGCCGGGCCGCCCGGCCAGGCGGCCAACGATCTCCTTGACCTGCAGGAACTTCGCCTCGGAGTAGTGGTCGTCGCCGGATCCGGTGACGGCGTCCTCGGTGCAGGCCTTCAGCTGCGCCCGGAACTCCCGGATGTCGGCGTCTTGGGTGATCGTCTGCTCCAGCCTGATGTACGTGTGGGGCTGGTAGGCGATGTCCCGCAGCGAGTTGTTGATGATCCCCACCCGGCGCTTGATCTCCTCCATCGCGATGTTCAGGTGGTTGGAGAAGCCGACCATGTTCTTGATGGCATTGGTGTTGAGCTGCTGCTTGAAGTTCTCCTCGAACCGCGGCAGGTCGTCGGTGATCAGCTGCTGCAGCAGGGAACGGTACTCGTGCCCGGCCTCCACCGCGGCGTCGAAGTCCTGGCTCAGCAGCGGCCACGCGCGGCGGAAGTCGCCCATCGCGTTGACGATCCGCCCGGCCAGCGTCCGGATCGTCCGGTCGGCGGAGTCGATCTTGGTCTGTAGCGCAACACGGATGTCCTGCTCCACCTTGGCGCAGTTCTTGATGGACAGCGCGTCGCCGACCTGGGCGACTTCCAGCTCCAGCAGCGCGGGGGCCAGCGCCCCGTCCGCCGCGGCGGCGTCCTCGCCCAACGACTCCAGCTCCTGGGCGGCGTGTTCGCGACCGGTGCGGACCTCGCCGATCTTCTCGTTCAGCGCCGTAAGCGTCGCGCCGAGCTCCTGCTGCCTGGTGCGTGCGGCGTCGAGCTGTGCGTGCAGCTGGACGAGCACATCGCTGGCTGCCCGCAGCGCCGCGATCTGGGCCGACAGATCCTCGATGCGGGCAACCTCGGACCGCCAGTCCAGGTCGGCATAGTCGTCGTTGGTGCGGAGCGCCGCGATGTGCTGCACCCGCAGGTCCAGCTGCCGCGCCTCACCGTGCAGGGTGTCCGAGCGCTTCGAGGTCCGCTCCAGGTCCCCCTGCACCTGCCTCTGCTCGCGGGCGAGTTCCTTGCGCTTCTCCGCGTTGTCCCAGCCGAGCACGTAGCGGCGGCGGTCCCCGATGGCGTGCCGGTCGTCCTTCTCGTGCCGGTCGCCGCCGGTCTTGATCAGGCCCTGCTTGGTGATCGCGTGCGGGGCAGGCGCGAACTCCTCCTGCGTCCGGGCGCACAGCAGGTCGAAGCGGCGCGCGACCTCCGCGGACAGCCAGTCGCTGAACGGGCCGGAGGGCTTCACCTCCAGCTTGTGGACCAGCGAGCGGGCGTCCGGCTGATTCGCCTCCCGGCGGGGAGCCCGGACCCGGTAGTACACCAGGCGCCCGCGCAGGTTCGTCGCATCCACCCAGCGCGACACCTCGCGGTAGTGCCGGTCGGGCACCAGCAGGGACAGGC
>CAZECO010000032.1:5774-22241 GCA_964510455.1 uncultured Actinomycetes bacterium | reverse complement strand
GAACAAAACCAGACCGAATGACTCCACACAGCTTGACAACGGCCGAACGGGTGCAACAACCGGCCACGGACGGCCGCAAACACCCCCGCCACGGGTGCAAAGCCCCGCAACGGGTGCATCTGCCCGCCGACCCACCGGCACCAGGGGACCGGTCAGCACGCGCGCCGCCCGATGCTGAACCCGCGGATCCCGCCAGCCCGCACACCCCGCCAGATTCCGAAGCACCACTTTGACGCCGGCGGCCACGCACTCGCCGCACCGAGAGCGGCAGCGCCTCCTATCCCGCCAGCCTCACCACCCCGCCGAACCGCCGGAACCAGCGCTACCCCGCCCCCGGCCCTGGCAACTCCCGAGCCGCAGTCCCCACGTACCCCGGCGATGGGAACCCGAGGGGGCCTGGCCTATCCGATCCTCCGGGTCGAGCACCTGCCTCAGTGCCGCACGACTCTAGGCTTGGAGCGGAGGCGGTGCGGTGGTCACGATGTGGGTGGTGCGCGGGGCGGCGGTCAGCGATGCCCCTGTGCTGGCGGAGTTGGCGGCGGAGACCTTCCCGCTGGCATGTCCGCCGGGGTTCGACGAATTGGCGATCCGGCTGCATATCCGGCGCCGGCTGTCGGCCGACGCGTTCCGGATCAACCTCGCCGACGTCGGCCTGGAGTACACCATCGCGCTGCGGTCGGCCGATTCCGCGGTGGGGTATCTGCTGCTGGCGGTGCCCGGAGCCACCGACGAGGAGCCCCTGCTGGAGCTGAAGCAGATCTACGTCAGGCCGTCGTACCAGGGCACCGGCCTGGCGGATGAGCTGATGCAGCGGGCGACCGCTCGGGCTGACGAGCTGGGGTTCGCCGGTGTGTGGCTGGGAACGTCGAAGGTGAATTCGCGGGCGATCGCCTTCTACCGCAGGCACGGGTTCGAGGTCGTCGGCGAGCGGGTGTTCCTGGTCGACGATGTGCCCAACGAGGACTGGGTGATGCGGCGGCGGATCGGGGAGTGAAGTGCGGCCCTGTCACTGCGGGATCGCAACCACCGCGCCGGTCCTGGCCGATTCCCGGGCCGCCTCGAGCACGGCGAGGGCGGCGACCGCCCCGAGCGGATCGACCGGCGCCGGAGTGATGCCGTTCAGGGCCGAGGCGACCCCGAGGTAGAAGTCGGCATAGGCGCCCGGGGTCGTCGGGACGGGCTCGACCTGGTCGCCGGCGCCGAGCCTGCCCCAAGCCTGTTCCGGGTAGGCGCCGAACTCCTCGTCGTCCGGCGTGCCGCCGTCCCGCAGCTGGTCCTCCTGCGGGTCGAGCCCCCAGGAGACGTAGGCGCTGCGGTCGCCGAGGACCCGGAACCGGGGGCCGGGCTGTGCTGCCAGTGCCGAGGACCACAGGTGCGACGTCGTCCCGCTGGTGTGCGTGATGGCGACGAACACGTCGTCATCCACCTGAGCACCGTCGCGTCGGGACGCGACCTCCGCGTACACCGAGTCGGCCGGGCCGTTTGCCACCAGCGCCTGATCGACCAGGTGGCTGCCGAGGTCGTACAGCAGCCCGCCGGCCTGTGCGGGGTCGGCGCTCTCGCGCCACCGCGTGCTGTCGACCTGCGGGCGCCACCGCTCGTACCTGGACTCGAAGCGATGCACCCTCCCCAACGATCCATCGCCGATCAGCCGGCGGACGGTCAGGAAGTCGCCGTCCCAGCGGCGGTTCTGGAAGACGGACAGGAACAGCCCCGCGGCCATCGCTTGGTCGACCACCTGTCGCCCTTCGGCGGCGGTTGCGGCCAGCGGCTTGTCCACCACGACGCCCAGGCCGTGGCGCAGGGCCGATGTGGCCAGCGGGACGTGGCTGGCGTTGGGGGATGCCACGGTGACCGCGTCGAACTGTTCGGCGACGCGCCACAGTTCCTCCACCGAGCCGAGCACCTGCGCGTCCGGGTAGCGCTGCCGCACCTGGCCGGCTCGCTCCGGCGACGACGTGACCACATGGGACAGCGCCAGTCCGGGCGTGGAGTGGATCAGCGGGGCGTGGAAGACCCGACCGGCCAGGCCGAAGCCGATCAGGGCGATGCGTCGAACGGTCGTCATGGGGCCAGTCAAGCACGACACGCACCTGCCTCGGGTTCCCCGAGGCCAGGCGGTCGTTCACGCACGCGCCGTCCGGATTCGCCGCAGGTACCGATCGTGTCGAGCGCCGGTCAGACGGCGGGCGGATCCGCGGCGGTGTCGTGGCGCGTGCTGAGAATGCGGCGCTGGGGATCGCAGCACCTGTGGTCGCCAGCTGTCGCCGTCCTCGCCAACCCCTTGTCAGATGCCCGCAGCGCCTCTTCGGCCGGCACGATAACCATCCGGAGTCCATGACGGTGCGTGTCGTGGGCAGCCGGGGGGGGGGATTCACGCGAGGGTGTGCGGGGGAGGGGATTCCCCGTGTCCGGCGGGTCCGTGCAGGGTCGGGGGGATGTGGGTGTGCGGCAGCTCCTCGACGGGGACGTGGGCCTCCTCCCGGGCCTCCTCGACTCGTTCAGCGACATCATCGGCGTTCTCGGCGTGGGTCATCAACCAGGCGGCCCAAATACCGAGGGCTCCCGTCAGCGACACCACCGCTGTCCACGAGAGCACCTGCGAAATCGTGGTGACCTGGTACATCAGGAACCCGATCACCCCGGTGACGGGCATGGTGACGACCCATGCGAATCCCATGTCCCGCATGACGATCCAGTTGACGCGCCGGCGGGAGGACACCCCGGCGCCCATGATCGAGGTCGCCGCGGCGTGGGTGGTAGAGATCGGAATGCCCTGGCCGGAGGCCCCGAAGATCGCGGTGGTGGCGCCGATGTTCGCCGATAGACCGCTGGCCTTGGTCAGCCGGGTGATCTTCAGGCCCATCGTGTCGATGATGGCCCAGCCTCCCCAGTACGTGCCGAAGGAGATCATCCCGGCGGCCGCGAACACCACCCAGGTCGGCACCGGGAAGTGGCCCTCCTTGTCGGCGGCGATGTACCCGGCGGCGCCGAGGGTGGCGGCGATGACGCCCATCGTCTTCTGGGCGTCGTTCGAGCCGTGGCCCCACGAGACGGCACCGGCGGAGGCGATCTGCCCCCATTTGAAGACGCTGTGGTCGTCATCCACTTTGGTCATCCGTTGGAACAGCCGGATGAACTGGAACGCGAGGAATGCGATGAAGAAGGCGATCGCGGGGCTGGCCAAGATGGCCGCGACGGTCTTCTGGACCTGTCCCCAGTTGATGACGTCGAATCCCCCGGCGGCCAGCCCGCCGCCGACCAGCCCTCCGATCAGGGCGTGCGAGGAGGAGGAGGGGATGCCGAACCACCACGTGAAGTAGTTCCAGGTGATCGCGGCCATCAGAGCAGCCCAGGTGACTCTGACCCCCAGCGGCACCGCGCCCTCCGGGACCGTTGTGAGGGAGGAGACGTCGACGGTCTTGGAGATCGTGTCGGCAACCAGCGTCGAGCCGACCAGCGCGGGCAGGAAATTGAAGACCGCGGCGTAGATCACCGCCGCCTTGGGACGCATCGCTTGGGTCGCCACCGTCGTGGACACCGCGTTGGCGGCGTCGTGGAACCCGTTGGTGAAGTCGAACAGCAGCGCCAGCGCCACGACCAGGATCACGGCGATCAGCACGACGTCCACGGCGCTGCCCTAGGCCTGTGCCGTCGGACATGAGGAGCGCCGGCCCCGCTTCGGGCGGCTTGGCTGCGGCGCCCGGCTCCAGCGGCGGGTCCTCACGGTCGAGTGCATCGGTGGCCTCGAAAGCCCACACCCCCGTCTCGCCGTCGGACGCGCCGACCACGTCGCCGGCCCGCGGGCGGCTGCACGATGGTCAGGGGCCGAACCGATCGGCGGGGAGCCCTCGGTTCCGGCCAGATCAAGGTCCGCGGGCAGGGCTTCGAGCCGCGCCGAAAGGACGTCGAGCGCGCGCACGAGACCTCCTGAAGCCTAGGGATGAAGTTCTACGTTAGTGCCTTCCCGGCCGTTGCAGCGGGTCGTTCACCCGCCGTTCATCGACTGGACGGCTAGGGTGCACCGAAGGGGTTCCAGAAGTGGCAGATGTGGGCTGGAGCGGCCCGGTTTCCATCGTTGAGACCTGGGCAGATGCGCGCCGGTCGACCCCCAGCGGGATGGGCCGATCCGGTGACACGCATGCGACACGGCTGCGATGTAACCGAGATCACAGCACAGCCTTCCGATGTCAAGTTATCCTTGACACGTGGACAAGGCGGAGAAGGCTCGGGCGCTGGCTGGCCTCCGGCAGATGCTGGATTCCAGGGCGGAGCTGGACGAGCGGATCGCCCGCCAGGTCCGCGACCTCAGGGGGCAGGGTGTGACCTGGACCGAGCTCGGCAAAGCCGTCGGTACTACTCGGCAGGCCGCGCAGATCCGCTGGGGGAAGAAGAAGTAGCGAGGGCGGCGGCTGTGGGACTACCCCGCCCGCTGTTCGCACCACAAGGAGGACCAAGTGGCTGAGTACACCGATGCAGTTCTAAGCAACCGTCTGCTGCGAAGGACCCAGATCGCGCACTACGTGCTGCTCGCTGTCGTGGCGCTCGGTGCGCTCTGCTCAATCCCGCTCGTCTTTGGCCACCACAGCACGCCCGACGAGGCGGACAGCAGCCACCATACCGTCGCCGTTCTGTTCGCGGGGCTGGCCGTCGCCCTGAGCACCGCCGCCCTGGCGATCAAGCGCACCCCGTTCCGCGAACATCGGGGGAGCGCCATGACCGACGATGAGCGCATCGCCGAGTTGGAGGCCCAATTCGAGGCCGAAGGCCGGGGCCGCTAGGCATCCGGGCGCAAGGCCGCGCGCTTGCCGCCCGCCAGGAATGGTGCCCTGACCGCGCCGGCTTGGACCCTTCGCCCGACCCCATGCAGCGACCGGTCCCTTCGCGAGGCGGGCTTCGACGATCACCGAGCAGCGATCGCCACCGACGAAGACTCCGTCGGCGCCTCACCGCAGGGCTGAGCCGCCAGTCCACGGCCTGGCCGGCGCAGTGAGAGGATCGGGCTCATGTCGACGCGCGAACTGGTGCTGATCACGGGTGGCTGCGGCGGCCTCGGCCTCGCACTTGCCGAGGCATTCCTCGACTCCGGCCGCCGGGTCGTCGCGGCGGACGTGCCCGGGCGCACCGTGCCGGCGCGGTTGCGGGGGCAGATCGAGGTGTTCGCCGTCGATGCCGCCGACGAGGCGGCGGTCCGGGCACTGGTAGCGCGGGTCGAGCAGGCGCACGGGGCGCCGGGGACGGTGGTCGCCAACGCCGGGGTGCCGGGGGGCGGCGGTCTCGGCGAGGACGACGCTTGGGCTCAGTGCTGGGCGGTCAACGTCATGTCGCACGTATTCCTCGCGCGCGCCGTGGTGCCGGGGATGATCGCCCGCGGCGGGGGCCGCTTCGTGTCGGTGGCCAGCGCCGCCGGGCTGCTCACCAACCTCGGCAACGCCCCCTACTCGGTGACGAAGCACGCGGCGGTCGCTTTCGCCGAGTGGCTGGCGATCACTTACGGCGATCAGGGGCTCGACGTGCGCCTGGTGGCGCCGATGGGGATCGAGACCCCCATGCTGGCCGCCGGCGCGGGCACGCTGGAGGGCGAATCCGTGCGGGCGTTGGGAGTCATCGAAGCCGCGGAAGCGGCCCGTCGGATCATGGCGGGGCTGGAGTCGGACGAATTCCTCATCCTGACCCACCCCGAAGTGGCGAGGTTCGAACAGGTGCGGGCCGCGGACCGCGACGCGTGGCTGCACGGGATGCGCCGGCAGCAGGCCGCGATCCTGCGGCGCCTGAGGGCTCAGCCTGCGGCTCCCGACGGGTCGGCATAGGCTCGCAAACGTGAGCAATCTTGAGGCCGAACCGAGGGAGAGCGCCTGCGGCGGTGTGGCGGTCGCCGAGGCGTCGCCGCCGGCCGAGACGCTGTTGCCGCGGGAGGTGCCGCTGGGGGGTCCCAAGGGCATCCTGGTCCGGCGGACGATCCCCCATCGGGCGATCCGCACGATCGGCGCCTGGTGCTTCGCAGACCACTACGGACCGGTGGATCTGACAGCGCCGGCCGCACGCGGCATGGTCGTCCCGCCGCACCCCCACACCGGGCTGCAGACCGTCACCTGGCTGTTGGACGGCGAGGTCGAGCACCGTGACAGCGTGGGCAGCCTGCAGCTGGTGCGGCCGGGGGAGCTGAGCCTGATGACGGCGGGCCGCGGAATCGCGCATTCGGAGTACTCCGTGCCGGGCGCAGCCCGGCTGTTCGGCGTGCAGCTGTGGGTGGCGCTGACGGATGCCTTCCGGCACCAGTCCCCGCATTTCGAGCATCACGACGACCTGCCGTCGGTCGAGTCCGATGGTGTGCAGGCGACGGTGTTCATGGGAACCTTCGCCGGGGTCTCATCACCGGCGCAGGCGTACTCGCCGATCGTGGGCGCCGAACTGACGCTGCCTCCCGGCGCCGACCTGCAGGTCCCCCTGGACCCGGACTTCGAGTACGGCCTGCTGGTGGCGGACGGTTCGGCCGAGGTCGACGATGAGCCGCTGGACTCCGGGACGCTGCGGTACTGCGGCTGGGGGCGCGACAGCAGCCGGGTGCGGTCGGCGCAGGGCGCGACGCTGCTCGTGCTCGGCGGCGAGCCGCTGGCGGAGACGCTGCTCATGTGGTGGAACTTCGTCGGACGCGATCACGATGAGATCGTGCAGGCGCGCGCCGATTGGGAGTCCGGCAGCCGGTTCGGCACCGTCGCGGGGGACGAGAACCCGCCGCTCCCGGCCCCGCCCCTGCCGAGCGTGCGGATGCGGCCGCGGCCGGCGCGGCCGGCGGGCGGCTGATGCCATCACCCGGCTGCGCGGCCTGCATCTGCTGTGAAACCTCTGCACGGGGCCGCGGAGCAGCTGGCATTCGATGGCCTGACGCGCATCGCGCCACCGGCCGCGCCACCGTGGTGTCATGGCCCTGGAGATCGAGCGCAAGTTCCTCGTCAAGGATGATTCGTGGATGGCCTCGGTGCACTCCTCGACGCCGATCATGCAGGGGTATCTCGCATCGACAGCTCGGGCAACAGTGCGCGTGCGGGTCAAGGGCGAGCGCGCCTTCATCACCATCAAGGGAGCCACCTCGGGGGTGACGCGCAGCGAGTTCGAGTTCGAGGTCGACGTCGATGACGCGCGCACGATGCTGGCGACCCTCGCCGAGGGCCCGGTGATCGACAAGGTGCGGCACGAGATCCGGGTGGCCAGCCACATCTGGGAGGTCGATGTGTTCGCCGGGGACAACGAGGGCCTCGTCATGGCCGAGATCGAATTGGCCGACGCCGACGAGGAGTTCGAACTCCCTGGTTGGGCGGGCCAAGAGGTGTCCGACGACCCGCGGTACTTCAACGTGAACCTGGCGGCGCATCCCTACCGGACCTGGGGGCAGTGACCCCTACTCGGGGGTGCGCACGGCATCGAGCAGGTCGTGCGCGGTGATCAGGTGGTCGGCCGTCGAGCGGTTGCACGCCATAGGGATGTCCTTCAGGACCGCGATCCGCAGCAGGGCCTTGACGTCGGGCTCGTGCGGCTGGGCGGCCAGGGGGTCCCAGAAGAAGACCAGGGCATCGACCTGGCCGTCGACGATCCGGGCGCCGATCTGCTGATCGCCGCCGAGCGGGCCGCTGGCCATCCGCTCGACGGGGAGGTCGAGGCTCTCGGCCAGCAGGCTGCCGGTGGTGCCGGTCGCGATCAGCCGGTAGCGCGAGAGGGTGGTCCGGTTGTGCTTCGCCCAGGCCAACAGGTCGGCCTTGCACCGGTCGTGCGCGACGAGTGCAATGGTGACGAGTTGCTCCATGGTTGGCACCCTAGTCCGCTGCGGAGACCCTACGGTAGAGCGGCCCTCTCACCGCAGCGTCTCCAGGAAGCCCGCGATCCGGCCGATCGCGTCGCTCAGGTCATCGACGGAGGGCAGCGTCACGATCCGGACGTGGTCGTGCCCGGGCCAGTTGAAGCCCCGGCCGTTGCTGATCAGGACATGCGTCGCGCGCAGCAGGTCGATGACGAAAGCCTGGTCGTCGTCGATCGGGTACACCTCGGGGTCCAGCCGGGGGAACAGGTACAGCGCCCCCTGCGGCAGCACGCAGCTGACCCCGGGGATCTGCGTGACCAGGCGGTGGGCGGCGTCGCGCTGTTCGACCAGCCGGCCGCCGGGCAGCACCAGTTCGTTGATGCTCTGGTAGCCGCCCAGAGCCGTCTGGATCGCATGCTGCGCCGGGACGTTGGAGCACATCCTCATGTTGGCGAGCAGGGTGAGGCCCTCGATGAAATCGGTGGCGCGCTCCCGGGCGCCGCTGACGACGACCCACCCGCTGCGGAACCCCGCCACGCGGTACGCCTTCGACAGCCCGCTGAAGGTGAGGCACAGGATGTCGTGGGCGTAGCTGGCGGCGTGGGTGTGGCGGGCGCCGTCGTACAGGATCTTCTCGTAGATCTCATCGGCGAGCAGGACCAGGTCGTGCCGGTGCGCGATGTCGACGAAGCCCTTGACGGTGCTCTCGGTGTACACGGCCCCGGTGGGGTTGTTCGGGTTGATCAGGACGATCGCCTTGGTGCGGTCGGTGATCCGGGACTCGATGTCCTCCAGGTCCGGGTTCCAGTCGTCTGCCTCGCTGCACAGGTAGTGGACCGGGGTCCCGCCGCACAGGCTCGCCGACGCCGTCCACAGCGGATAGTCCGGGGCCGGGATGAGGACCTCGTCGCCCGGGTCGATGAGCGCCTGCAACACCATCGAGATCATCTCGCTGACGCCGTTGCCGATGAAGACATCGTCCACGGTGACGTCGCGCAGCCCCTCGGACTGGTAGAACTGCGCCACCGCCGTCCGGGCCTCGTAGATCCCGCGGGAGTCCGAGTAGCCCTGCGAGTGCGGCAGGTGGTGGATCATGTCGACCAGGATCGACTCGGGCGCCTCGAAGCCGAACGGCGCCGGGTTGCCGATGTTCAGCTTCATCACCTTGTGCCCCTCGGCTTCGAGCCGTTGGGCTTCCACCAGGATCGGGCCGCGCAGGTCGTAGCGGACGTCGTGCAGGCGGTTGGCTTGGGTGATCGGGCGCACGGTGACATCGTTCCACTTGGTGGTTCGCCGATGGGCGGGAGGCTGCAGGAGTGCTCCGGCCACCGGGCGCCGGCGCGGGTCCGAACCCTCCGAACGGATGATGCCCGGGGGCCATCCGGACTCGGACAATGAGGGCTGTAAGGGGTTCCGGCACTGGTGGTGCCGCGCGCCCGGCAGACCCGCCGTGGCCCGCGCTGACTCGTGCAGGAACGGTTGCGATGCGGTCCGCAGGGCGGCATCTCGCGGCCGAGGCGACGTGATGGTGTGAGGTTCGGGGGTCGGAATGAGTCTTGCGGTTGGCCTGAGCGGCGGCCTCGAGGGCGGATTCCCCACTCTGGGCAGGCGGCTCCGCGTGGAGCACGCAGTCCGCTGGGGCGGGCCCGCCGCGCTGACCCCCGGAGGGCTGCGCCTGGTGTCCGGCACGGTCGAAGGCCTCGGGCCCAAATGGCTGCTGGGCACGCTGCGCGTCGCGCCCGGCCAGATCGGCGTCCGGTCGCACCGTCCCAGCCGTCCCGACTGGGTCGACGTTCCGGTGTCGGATTTCGACGTGCTGCAGCGCCACTGGACCCTGGCGGAGCGCCTGCGGCTGCGATTCGACAGCCAGGTGTTCGTCCTCCACACCCGCGATGAGGTCATCGTCGAGGTCTGCGTGTCCGAGGACTGCGCAACGTCGATCCTGACATCGCTGTTCGGCACCAGGCTCGTGCGCGCCCGGCTCGACCGGTCCGCCTGACCTCCTGGGCAGGACCTCGGCTCGGCCGGTGTGGCCCTGGGCCTCCGCCCGCGAACGCGTCGGAATCTCGGGCAGGGCCCGGGATCCGCGCTCAGCCGCCGGTGATGCCCCGGATTCCGACGCGTTGCCCATCCTCGTGCCGCTGGCACGGCCCGGTTGCGGCCGCGCTGCCGCGACGGGCCCAGGGGCCTCCGCCCGCGGGGGTGACCACGGCGAACGCGTCGAAATCTCGGGCAGGGCCCGGGAACCGCGCTCAGCCCACGGGGATGCCCTGGATTCCGACGCATTGCCGCTGCCGCTGGGCATCCATCTCGGTGGCCGTTGCCCATCCCGAGGATCGAGGCCTAGGTCCTCGGGCGTCTGCTCAACCCCCCCGAATCCGGTGCGCCGACATCCAGCCCGCACCCTTAGGGTCGGCACATGCGCGCGATTCTCGTCTCCCGCTTCGGCGGCCCTGAAGTGCTCGAGCTTGTCGAACTGCCGGACCCGGTGCCGGGCCCCGGCGAGGTGCTGGTGGAGGTCACCGGATGCGGGGTGAACTTCGCGGACACCCATCAGGCGGAGAACTCCTACCTGTCCCGCCAGTCGGTGCCGTTCGTACCAGGTTCGGAAGTGGTCGGCATCACCCCCGATGGCCGACGGGTCTGCGGCATGGCGCTGCAGGGCGGGGGATACGCGTCGCAGGCGGTGCTTCCCGAAGCGGCGGTGTTCGAGGTGCCGGAGGTTGTCAGCGATGCAGCCGCACTCTCCCTGCTGGTCCAGGGACTGACGGCCTGGCACCTGCTGCGCACCTGCGCCCACCTGGCGCCCGGCGAGTCCGTGGTCGTGCATGCGGCTGCGGGCGGGGTCGGCAGCCTCGCCGTGCAGCTGGCGAAGACATGGGGTGCGGGGCGGGTCATCGGCGTGGCCTCGACGCCGCAGAAGCGCGACCAGGCACTTGCCCTCGGAGCGGATGCCGTCGTGGACAGCGGCGCAGACGACCTCACCGCTGCCTTGAGGAAGGCCAACGGCGGCGCGAAGATCGATGTGGTCCTGGAGATGGTGGGCGGGCCCACCTTCGACGCGTCCCTGCGCGCCCTGGCACGGTTCGGGCGCCTCGTGACGTTCGGGATGGCATCCCGCCAGGCGCCGAGCCCGATCCCTCCCGGGTCGCTGATGGTGGGGTCGAAATCGGTCATCGGCTTCTGGCTTGCTGACGCCATGACTGCCGACCGGATGATCCCGATGGTCGCTGAGCCGCTGCGCGAACTGGTGACGATGACGGCCAAGGGCGATCTGCGGCCGGTGACGGGCCAGGTGTACCCCTTGGCCGAAGCCCGCCGTGCCCACGAGGACATGCGGGCCAGGCGCACCACCGGGAAGGTTGTGCTCGCGCCCTGACCGTGTCGGGCCGCACGATCGCTGGGATACAGCCGCTTCGCAGGGAGCTCCCGCCCGCTGTGCAACCACGGCGGGAGAGAACGGCACCGCCGGCCGGCGCACGGCCTCAGCGGCCGAGCGAGGCCGCGAACTTCTCGATCCGCCGGTGCGAGACCGGCACGGCGGTGCGCAGGTGCTGGGCGAACAGGCTGACCCGGTACTCGTCCAGCAGCTTCCGGGCTGTCGCGGCATGCGGGGCTGCACCCGCGGGGTCGGGGACGGGCCATCCGGGGACGGCGCCGCGCAGCAGCTCCTCGGCCGCCAGCGCCGCGGCCAGCCGTCGGGCATCGCCGGGCGGATCGCCCGCGACCCGCTGGGCGCGCCACGCCAGCGCCTGCAGGTAGCGCCGCAGGTCGGGGAGCCGGTCCGCGCCGATCCGGCTGATCGGCTTCGGTCCGACGAGGCGGGCGAGCTCGCTGCGGATGTCGGCAGCAGATGCGGCCACCACGGGCGACTGCAATGCCTCGAGGGCCCGATCGGACTCCCACGCCGCATCCAGGCATGCGACGACCAGGGGGAGGGACGCCGCGTACCGGGCCGGCAGGGCGAGCGTGATCCGTTCGACGGCTGCCCGGAACGCGGTTTCGTCGCGGACCTCGGTGCCGCTGAGCAGCGCCTCGACACAGGCGTCCACACCGTCGGCCAGCACCGCGTCGGCCCCGCCGTGCGGAAACCGGCCCAGCACCAGCCGTGACCGGGTGTCCAGCAGCGCATTGCCCCGCGGGCGCGGGTCTGGGACCGCGAGCACCACGAGGCGCCGCACGCCCCGGCGGTGGGCCAGCGGCGCCTGCTGCGGCAGCACGGCCAGATCCACCGCGGACAGCCGGTCCACCAGGGTCGGGTAGGCGGTCACCGCCACGCCGGCGATGCGGCGCTCGATCGAGGCAGGGATGGTGCCGAACGTCCAGGACTCGGCACCTGTCGCCGTGATGTCCGCGCACAGCCGGGCCAGCATGGCCGACCGGTCACCGGCGTGCCGCTGCTGCAGCCCTGCCAGGTCGCGGCCCTCGCCGAGCACCGCGCCGGCCTCGTCGAGCACCCGGTAGCGGGGGAGCAGGTGCATGGGGATCCGCTGCAGGTCGAAATCCTGTGCGGCCACCCGCACCCCGGTGAGTGCGACGACGGCGGCCGCGACGCCCTCCAATAGCGGCCGATCGCCGGTCGCATCGAGCACCTGCGCAGCCAGATTCGGCGCGGGACCGAGCTCGCGGCGCACCGGTTTGGGGAGGCTGCGCAGCAGGGCCGTCACCAGCTCCAATCGGTGGCCGGGCGCGGCGCCGGGCACCTCCGCCGGGTCCAGGTCCGGCAGCGCTGCCAGCGGAACGTCGACCGTCACGCCGTCGGCGGCATCCCCGGGGGCGAAGGCGTACCGCAGATCCAGCTGCAGGCCCGGCCCGCCGGTCCAGCGCAGCGGGTAGTCGCCCTCGTCGGGCAGCGCCTGGGCGTCGGGGTGGATCTCGGCGTCGGTGAGGGTCAGCAGGTCCGGGCGGTCCGGCCGGACGCGCTTCCACCAGCTGTCGAAGTGGCGCACGGAGATGATGTCGGACGGGATGCGGGCGTCGTAGAAGGCGAACAGTCCGTCGTCGTCGATCACCAGGCCGCGCCGGCGGGACCGTTCCTCCAGTTCGGTCGCCGCCGCGACGGCCGCGACGTTGTCGTGCCAGAACCGATGGCGGGTCGTCCAAGAACCCTCCACCAGCGCGTTGCGGATGAACAGCTCCCGCGACAGCTCCGGGTCGATCCGGCCGTAATCGACGCGGCGCCCGGCCACGATGGGGATGCCGTACAGGGTCACCCGCTCCAGCGCCGCCGCTGCCCCGCGCTTGGCCGACCAGTGTGGTTCGGAGTACTGGCGGACCACGAGCTCGCCCGCGGCGGCCTCGATCCACTCCGGCTTGATCGCCGCGCTGCGCCGGGCGAACAGCCGCGACGTCTCCACCAGTTCCGAGGACATCACCCACTCCGGGCTGGTGCGGGCCAGCGCCGACCCGGGGAAGATGACGAAGCGCGCCCCGCGGGCGCCGAGGTAGTCGCGGCGCTGCGCGTCCCACATCCCGATGCCGGACAGCATGCCCGGCAGCAGCGCCCGGTGGATGGCGTCGCGATCCTCCCGGCGGGTGCTCCAGGCGATGCCGAGCTCGGACAGGACGTCTCGCAGCTGGGAGACCAGATCCTGCCACTCGCGGATCCGCAGGTAGTTGAGGTGCTGTTCGCGGCAGGCCCGGCGCAGGCCGTTGGCGGAGGTGGTGCGGCGCAGCTCGCGGACGTGGTCCCACAGGTTGAGCAGGGTGATGAAGTCCGATCGGCGGTCGGTGAACCGCGCGTGCGCCGCGTCCGCACGTGCCCGGTGCTCCTCTGGCCGCTCGCGCGGATCCTGGATCGTCAGCCCTGCGGCGATGACGACGACCTCGCGCACGCAGCCGTTCTCCTGGGCGGCGAGCACCATCCTGGCCAGATGCGGATCGAGCGGCAGCCGGGCCATGCCGCGGCCGATCCGGGTCAGCCGGTGCTGCGCGTCCAGTGCGCCGAGCTCGACGAGGACGGCGGTGCCGTCGCGGACCTGCCGCGCGTCCGGCGGGTCGAGGAACGGGAACCCGGTGATGTCGCCCAGCCGCAGGTCGGCCATCTGCAGGATCACCGCGGCGAGGCTGGTGCGCAGGATCTCCGGATCGGTGAACGCGGGGCGCGCCGCGAAGTCCTGCTCGCTGTACAGCCGGATGGCGATGCCGTCGCGGACGCGTCCGCAGCGGCCGGCGCGCTGGTTGGCGGACGCCTGCGACACCTTCTCGATCGGCAGCCGCTGCACCTTCAACCGCTTGCTGTAGCGGGAGATCCGCGCCGTCCCGGGATCCACCACGTACCGGATGCCCGGCACGGTGATGGACGTCTCGGCGACGTTGGTGGCCAGCACCACGCGACGGCCTCCGCCCGGGGTGAAGACGCGGTGCTGCTCGGCGGTGCTCAGCCTGGCGTACAGCGGCAGGACCGTGATGGTGCGGTCCAGCATCGGCCGCAGCGCGTCGGCGACATCGGCGATCTCGCGCTGCCCCGACAAGAACACCAGCACATCGCCGTCGCCGGAGGTGAGGCACTCCAGCACGGCGTCGCAGGCGGCGTCTACATCATCGGCCGCGACATCCTCCGTCGGCCGGTACCGGACCTCCACCGGGTAGGTCCGCCCGCTGACCTCGATCACCGGAGCCCCTCCGAAATGGCGGGCGAAGCGTTCGACGTCGATCGTGGCGCTGGTGATGATCACCCGCAGCTCCGGCCGCCGGGGGAGCAGCCGTTTCAGATACCCGAGCAGGAAGTCGATGTTGAGGCTGCGCTCGTGGGCCTCGTCGATGATCAGCGTGTCGTAGCGGCGCAGGTCCCGGTCGCGGCGCAGCTCTGCGAGCAGGATGCCGTCGGTCATCACCTTGATCCGGGTGCCCTTGGCCGTGCGATCGCTGAACCGCACGGCGAAGCCCACCTCTGCGCCGAGGTCGACGCCGCACTCCTCGGCTATCCGGGCCGCCAGCGTGCGGGCGGCCAGGCGGCGCGGCTGGGTGTGTCCGATCATCCGCCCGGCGCCGCGTCCGGACGCGAGCGCGATCTTGGGCAGCTGGGTCGTCTTCCCGGACCCGGTCTCGCCCGCGACGACCACGACCTGATGGTCGGCCATCGCAGCTGCGATCGCCTCGACGTGGGCGGCGATGGGCAGGGCCCGCGGCACCTCCAGGCGCATCCGAGGCCCGCTGCTCACGGTGCAAGGCTGCCACATGAGGCGCGCGCGGATGCTGCCGGAAGAGCACCGCACGTCCAGGCAACAGCGGCTGCCCGGATGCGCACCAAAGGCCGACGGCGCATCTTACCGGAGGGGGGCAACGGCCCGAAGGCGCAGCGGCATCCATCCGATGGCGGCAACATGAACGTCTGGTGACCACCAGGCGACCTCTTGGTGGGATCGCAGGCAATCGAGCCGCCACGCCGATCCGGGGACCCTAGCCTGAGAGCGGTACAAATCCCGCTGCGTTGGAGGCCGTGAGTGGACGTCGTCCTGATCGGCGTGATCCTGGTCGTAGGCCTGGCCCTGCTGTTCGACTTCACCAACGGATTCCACGATGCGGCCAACGCCATTTCCACGACGGTGGCCACCAAGGCGCTCCCGGCGAAGGTCGCCGTGCTCTATGCAGCCATCTTCAACTTCCTGCCGGCGCTCGTCGGATCCACACTCGTCGCGAGCACGGTCGCCAAGACCGTCGATGTCGCTGCTTTGGGGACGGCTCCGGCGGGGACGATCCCGTTCGGCGTCAGAGTCACCTGGGCGGCCCTCATGGCCGCGGTGACCTGGAACTACTTCACGTGGTGGTTCGGCATCCCCTCCTCCTCGTCCCACGCCCTGATCGGTGGACTGGTGGGCGCGGGCCTGGCCGCCGGCGGCACGGACGTCATCAGCTGGGAGCAGGTCCGCACCACCGTGCTGGCGATCATCGCAAGCCCTGCGATCGCCTTCACCGTGGCGCTGATCGCCTACCAGTTCGTGCGCCTGCTGCTGCGTTTCAAGAGGTTCCACGACGATCACGAGGTCTTCCGATGGGGCCAGATCGTCACTGCGGGGGCCGTCTCCTGGGGCCACGGGTCCAACGACGCGCAGAAGACCATGGGCGTCATCGCAGCCACGCTCGGAGGGGCCGGATACCTCACCGTCGATGCCAGCGGCAGTTACCCGGTTCCCGACTGGGTGATCTTCGCGTCGGCCGGCGTCATCTCCCTCGGCACGTACTGGGGCGGGTGGGCCATCATCGACACGATGGGCCTGAAGATCACCCGGCTCACGAAGGCGAGCGGGCTGTCCGCGAACATCGGCGCCACGACCGCGATCTTCGGGGCTTCGAACGCGGGCATCCCGATCTCCACGACCCATGCCGCCGCGACCTCGATCATGGGCGTCGGGGTCGCATCCCGCCGCACCGTCAGGTGGGGCGTCATGCGGGACATGGGCATCGCCTGGGTCGTGACCATGCCGGTGTGCGGCCTCGTCGGCTTCGCCATGTACCAGGTCACGACCCTGCCGCCGGGCCCCGCCACGTTCACGGCCCTGTCGCTGATGTTCGCCCTCGGGACCTGGGCGACCTGGCTGATGAGGCACGCCGAGAACGCGGAGGACGTCGCAGAGCGGGTCGAGGTGGCTCGGGAGGAGCTTGCCGAGGAGGCCGTCGAGGAGGCCGTCGAGGAGGCTGCCGAGGAGCCTTCTGGTCTGCATGGTCCGGCC
>CAZECO010000032.1:2017-5674 GCA_964510455.1 uncultured Actinomycetes bacterium | reverse complement strand
CGAGGAGGCCGTCGAGGAGGCTGCCGAGGAGCCTTCTGGTCTGCATGGTCCGGCCGGGCACGAGGAGCCGACCGAGCCGACACAGGGCCATCACCTGCACGGTCCGGCGGGGCACGGGGAGCCGCCGCCGCCGCACACGCTGGCCTGACCTTCACCCTCCGACGGCCAGGGCTGCGTCGAGGAATTCTGTGACGCGCCGCCGCCACTCCTGCGGATCGGTGGACAGGCCCTGCACATGTCCCGCGCCCGGCACGACCCAGACCGCGACCGAATCGGGGGAGGCCGCCTGGATCCACCTCGCGGAGTGCTCTTCGTCGTCGACCGCGCCTCCGGCGATGAGCAGCATCGGGCGGGGCGCGGCCAGCGCAGCCGCCTGCCGCAGGGCGGTCGGCGGGCCCGCGGGGGTGAACAGGTCGGCGGCTCCGTAGGTCACCTTGTCGAGTTGCTCCTGGACCGCACCGGGCAAGCCGTACACCTGCGAGAGCCACTGCTTGTCCGCGGCGGTCCGGTGCTGGGCGCCTTCGGCGACCACGGCCCGGATGCGGGTGTCCGCCGCTGCGGCGCCGATCGCCTCCTCGCCGCCCATCGACAGGCCGACGACGCCGATCCGGTCGGGGTCCACGCCGGATTGTGCGATCAGCACGTCGACGCCGGCGCGGATGTCGGCGTCGCCGTACCACCCGAAGTCCATCGCCTCGCCGCCGCTGAGCCCGTGGCCGCGCGCGTCCATCATCAGCACCCCGTAGCCATGCCGGGCCAGGACCGCGGCATGGTCGAGGGTGTCGGTCCGGGTGGACCCGGCACCGTGCCGCAGGACCACCGCCGCCCCGGTGGAGGAGGGGATGTACCACGCCGACAGCGTCACGCCGTCGGCAGTGATAGCGGTGGCTTCTCGGTACTCCAGCCCCTCGTCGGCGGGGGTCTCGGAGCCCAATTCGGTCGGCGGCACATGGGTCGCGTACAGCGCCTGGCCGACGGTGAGCACCATGAGCGCGGTCACCAGCACCAGCCCCAGGAGGACGGGCGCAGCGACGAACCAACGGCGGGCCCGCAGCAACATCCGCGCACCGGCCGCCAGGCTGACAAGGCCGGCGACCAAGCAGACCAGCCCGATGATGGCAGTCGGCGTCAGCCCCGTCTTCGCCGCGTGCGGAAGCCCGATGCCAACCCCGATCGTGATCCCGATCAGCCCGGCGGCAAGGGCCAAGGCGGGCCGAAGCAGCGGGCAGCGGGCCGTGCCTGCCGCGCGTTGTGATGCGGTGTTGTCCATCGCATCCTCCTCGCCCGACCCCCGCCTCCCACCCTTCCAGACGTGCGGACGCCGCGCCGCCTGCCGGTCTTCCAGCCACTGCCGCCGAATTCCGAAGTACGGGTGTATGGGTCTCTTGGTATGGTGTGCCATATGAAGACGACCGTAGACGTGGCTGACGCCCTCCTCATCGAAGCCAAGAGGGTGGCTGCACGGGAAGGGACGACCTTGCGCTGCGTCCTTGAGGAGGCCTTGCGTCGCGAGTTGGACCGTCGCGCTTCGGCTGCGGCACAGCAGGCGATGCCGTGGCTGGACCCGCCCCTGCGTCCTCGCGTCGAGTTCCCGCTGTCGGAAGAGACGTTCCACCGGGCGGCGTACGGGGACCGCGGGTGATCGCGGTCGACACCAACATCCTGGTGTATGCCAACAGTGCCGGGTCTCCGCTGCGGACAGCGGCCCAGTTGGCACTGCAGCGCCTGCTGGAGGACGGAGCTTCGTGGGCCGTTCCCTGGCCGTGCGTGCACGAGTTCCTGTCCGTCATCACCAACCCCCGCGTGTTCGACAACCCGGTTCCCATGCCGGTTGCGCTGGAGTATGTGGCCTCCGTCGGCAGCGGCGGGGGAGCGAGATTCATCGGCGAGGGCCCGGAGCACCTGGCGACGCTTCGGCGGATCGGTGGCACCGTCCTCGGACCACGGGTCCGCGACGCCCGCATCGCGGCGATCTGTCTCGATCATGGCGTGCGGGAACTGTGGACCGCCGACCGCGACTTCAGCTTCTTTCCGGCGCTGCGGACCCGCAACCCGCTTGCCTGAAGGGTTCCTGGAGTCCGCCTTCGAAGGCGCGGGGCTGCATATGCTGACAGCGCCACGAACGCCCGCCGCGCAACCCCCCAGCGTCCGACCTCACCGGAGGATCCCGCCATGACCGCACACCTGCCCCCGGCGCTTCCCCAGCACCCGCTGCCGGAGGACGTCATCCTCGGCACGCTGTCGGCGCTGCGGCAGCTGGACGTCCCGACGAAGGGCGGCCGCACGACGTCGTACGTCTACGACTCCGGCATCGAGGCCCTGGAGGACTTCGGCGTCCGGGCGTTCGCGCTGTCGCAGCATGTCAACGGCCTCGACCCGACCGCGTTCCCGAGCTTCGCCGCGGTGGAGAACGATCTGGTCGCGGCCGGGTTGAGCCTGCTGGGCAGCGGCAGCCCCGACGAGGTCGGCACGATGACCAGCGGAGGGACCGAGTCGTGCTCGCTGGCCGTGCTCGGCGCCCGGGAGCGCTGGCGGGCCAAGACGGGCGACCCGACCGGCCGGCCCACGATGGTGCTGCCGGAATCGGCCCACCCGGCGTTCATCAAGGCCGCCCACCTGTTCGACGTCGAGCTCCTGCGCGTGCCGCTGGACGCGCGGTTCCGGGCCGACGTCGACGCCGTCCGGGCGGCCATCGACGAGCGGACCGCGCTGGTGGTCGTGTCGGCGCCGTCCTACCCGTTGGGCATGGTGGATCCGATCGAGGAGATCGCGGCGATCGCCGCCGCCGCAGACGTGCTGTGCCACGTCGATGCCTGTATCGGCGGCTGGACGCTGCCGTTCATCCGCGAGTCGGAGGGGCTGGATCCGATCGGCCTGACGATCCCGGGCGTGACGTCGGTGTCGGTCGACCTGCACAAGTACGCCTACACGCCCAAGGGCGTCTCCCTGATCCTCTTCCGCGACGCCGAGCTGCGCCGGTTCACCTGGTTCGCCACCGCCGACTGGGCCGGCTACCCCGTGGTCAACCCGACGCTGCTGAGCACCCGCGGGGGAGGGGCGCCCGCGATCGCCTGGGCGTACCTGCACAAGATCGGCCGCGACGGCTACCGCGAGCTCGCGCTGAGCGCATGGCGCGCCACCCAGGAGATCCTGGCCGGCATCGAGGACATCGCGGGGATCCACGTGGTGGGGGATCCCGGCTCGACGATCTACGCCTTCGCCGACGACGGCGGCCCCGACGATCCCGATGTCCGGGTGATCTGCGACGAGATGGCCGTGCGCGGCTGGCTGCTGGGCGCGCAGCCCGGCCACGGCGGCGCCCCGACGGCCCACATGTGCGTCATGGCCGTGCATGAGCCGCAGGTGGCGGTGTTCCTGGCGGACCTGGCCGACTCGGTGGCCGCGGCACGGGACCTCGGCAGGGTGTCCATCGACCCGAACCTGTTGGCGCTTGCGGCCACCATCGACCCGTCGGCGCTGACGCCGGAGGCCGTCGGGATGGTGCTGGCAGCGGCGGGGATCTCGTTGGAGGGCACCGATCTGCCCGACCGCCGGGCGACCCTGAACGCGATCATCGACGCCGCGCCCGGTCCGCTGGTGGAGCGGCTGCTGGTGGAGGTGCTGGGCAACGTGCTGCGGCCCTCGCGGCAGGGGTAG
>CAZECO010000032.1:0-1917 GCA_964510455.1 uncultured Actinomycetes bacterium | reverse complement strand
GCGGCCGGGGTGCGCCCGAACTTGACGATGAACGGCAGCGAGACGGCGAACAGCACGGCCGGAACGACACCGGCCCCGATCAGGATCCCCGCCATGGCCGAGGTGCTCTGCGTGACCGGCTCGTCGAAGGTCGAGGACGCGAAGCCCGTCACGGTGAGGAACACCGCGAAGACGCCCGGGCCGAGTGCGAATGCGGCCGTCTCCGACGCCGTCCACACACCGGTGAACGCGCCCGCCTGGCGCTGCCCGGTGCGGTCCTCGTCGACGATGATGGCGTCGGTCAGCATGGCGTAGGGGAGCACCTGGCTGCCTCCGTAGAAGACCCCCACCAGCAGCGCGGCCCCGATGGCCAGCGGCGTGGACTCCAGCGCGACGGCGATCGTGAACAGGACGAACACCACCACGAATCCGGCCACATTCGCCATCAGCGCCCGGGCTTTGCCCCACCGGTTGCCGGCCTTCACCCACAGGGGCACGACGACGACGCTGGGGGCGACGATGGCGGCGAAGAGCACCGATGTCAGGCCGTAGTTGCCGAGGAAGTAGGTGCAGACGTAGGCGATTGCTGCCAGTGCGACGGCGATCCCCATGGCCTGCAACACGAACGAGGTGAGCAGCGCCGTGAAGGCCGCGTTGCCGCGCGCCACCCGGAACGCCGCTGCGAAGCCGAGCGGGTTCTGGCCGGGGCGGGAATGCACCCAGCGGGTCGACAGGGCCGCGGTCAGCATGGCCGCCATCATGATCACCGCGACCACCACGCCCATAACCCGGTAGCCGTCGACCCCGCCGCCGGTCAGATCCACCACGATCGGCGCGACCGCCCCGCCGACCAGGATCCCCAGCGTGAGGGCGATGATCCGCCACCCCATCACCCGGGAGCGCTCCCGATGGTCCTCCGACATCTCCGCGGGCAGCGCGACGTAGGGGACCTGGAACAGCGCGTAGAAGGTGGCCGCTGCCAGGAATGTCAACGTCACCCACAGCGCAGCGGCGTTCCCCTTGCCGACCCCGGCGAAGATGAGCGCGAACGCCACCGGCAGCGTCAGCGCGCCGATCAGCATCAACCGGGTCCGGGTGCCGGTCCGGATGGCCTGGCGATCGCTGACCGCCCCCACGAAGGGGTTGAAGAACACATCCCACACCTTGGGCACGACCACGACCGCCCCGGCGATCGCGGCAGCCACTCCCAGCACGTCGGTCAGGTAGAAGAGCAGCAGGAGCCCAGGGACGGTCGAGAAGATGCCGGTGCCGGTGGAGCCGGCGGCATAGCCGAAGATCCGGCGCCGGGGCAGCGACTCGCTGCCCTCGTGCCGGTGCGCGACCGGATCCAGAACCATCGCCGTCTCCTTCCGATCGCACGCCGTCTGGATCAGGATGCTGCACACCGGGCGGTGGTCGAGGGGATTCGGGGCAGGACGAGGGTGCGCTGTCCCGCGGGGCTGATGCTGTAGTCCCGGCGCGCCGAGACGCACCGATGCTCGGTTGCAGGGTGGTTCGGAATCTGGCGGGGGGTGCGGTGCGCGCCTGGCCGCTTCTCCAGCGGTTGATCGCAGCGTTTCACCGCATTGCTGCGGCAGATCGCTGCGATCAACGCCCGGAGACGCCGCTGCCGCGGCCGTCTGCTCGTGCGCGCCGCGACGACACTCGCGCCCACCTCCTGCGGTGCCGCGGTTCCCCAGATCGAGCGGGCGGTCTTCCCGCCGTGCCCGATCCGGGCAACCCAGCCGGCCGATCAGGCCCCGGAAGCCGTCACGGTTCCGGCTTGCACCGCCCCGCCGGTGGATCCGCCGGCGGTGAACCCGCCGATGCTCTCCCCGGACGCGGTGGCGCCGGTGTAGACGGTGTACGACTGGCCAGACACCAGGTCGGGGCTGGAGAAGACGATCGAGCTGAACGTCTTGGTCGCGGTGAACGTCG
>CAZECO010000031.1:0-22486 GCA_964510455.1 uncultured Actinomycetes bacterium | reverse complement strand
AGGCAACGACGTTGGTCGAGTTCGAACGACGACTGCTGGTATTCCTCGGCTTCGGAGCGTAGGCACGAGGCGGTCCGATCATATCGCCGAAGGGCTGAAGCGGGGATCCGACCTCCCGAGCCCTTCTACCTCCCTTGCAGTAAGTACCCGGGCACCGGTTCCGCAGCCCGGGGAAGGTCGCCCGGATGCGTAGCGGGCGGGCCAGGCGAGTGGCGCTGCTGGCCGACCCGCCGTGCGACGTCAACGTGCTGCTGCTCGAGGGCACCAATCTGCGCGACAACCGTCAGTCACGTAGTCCTTGGTGACGATCGTGCCGCCGTAACGGTACGTGGTCCTCACTGTCCCTGCGGCCTCGTCGATGACGCTTGAGCCCCAGATAGCGACTGGGGTGCGACCGGCTGCGACGGTGGTTGAATCTGCTATCTCGCGGTGCTTGAGCCAGCGCTCAGCTGGGCTCCCCGGCGAGACTAGGGATTTCATCGCCTCGGTCCCCGCCTCGCCCTTGGCGTCGTTGAACGCGAGGACGGTCTCCCAGTTGGGGACTAACACCTCTGAGGCTGCCGCAGGCTCCCCCTTTGTGGTCTCGCCGCTGGCGTGTGTTTCCTCGCCGCTGACGCTGGAGTTCGTGTCAGCGGCAGGACCGGACGACTGGGTCCCGAGAAGGTAGCCGCCCACGGTCGCCGCCAGCACTGCTGGGACGGTCACAGCGACCGCGATCAGGCGCTTCCTGGTGCCTGGCCTGACTTCATGCCCCAGATCTGTGACTGGCGGTGCCGGGTCCTTGTGCGGTGCATGCATCGTCTGCTCAAATCGGGCATCACCCTCACTGCTGGGGAACAGATCGTGCGCGTCGGTCACGGGCTCGAGGTGCGTGGCGCATACATGGGCTTGTAGACATCCTCGGTCTGCTTCTTCAGGTGCCCGGTCTCGTCGTAGACCTCGTCGAGGACGTCGATTGTGGGAGTGCCGTGCCAGAAGATGCCCACGTCCGCCATGACGGTGCAAGCACCCCACCGGGGAAGCTCCCGCAGCCGATTCCACCGCGGCGACTGCTGCGTCGGACCCTGGTCGGACGATTGCAGGGGCCGATCGCGGGAGCGTAGATGAAGGACCTCTTTCGGCGGCTGATTCCGCTGCTGCGGAGTCAGCCGCCGCCGAACGCTTCCGCGCACTGCTTGGCCCTACCGCCGCGGATGCGAGCCTCGCCGCCGGTCAGACCAGCACCGCGTCGGTGGCCTGAGGCTAAATGGTGGTGGTATGCCCGGCGATTACCAGCGTCGTGTCGGATGTACCACGCAATGGGCGGGAACTTCTGGGAATGGCCCGCATAGAGCAAATCGAGGGGGCCCCGGGTGACGGACAGCGAAGGTGATCCGGACTATTACCTGGACATGTTCCTTGAGCAGCTCGAGGATTGGCCCGCCTCGCTGGAGAGGCGGAAGAGCGCTGGTGCAGTCAGGCGGCGGAAACTGAAACGGGCCGGCGCCGCCATGTCGCTCGCCGTGGTCATCGGGGTGATCGGGATGGCAGTCCTTGCATCAGGACCTTCGGCGAGTGAGCGAGCGTTCCTGGCAGCCATTGAACAGGCAGGGCTGTCCGATGACGAACTGCTTGCGAAGGGATACGCGGAGTGCCAGGCATCGACCCACCTCGAAAGCGCCTTCTCGAGGGCCGCAATCGAGAACCTCTGCCCCGAGTTGCTTGTAGAGGTCCAGGCCGAATGGGCTGCAGCCGACCGTGTGGCTGATGCGGCGGCGAAGGCTGCTGAGGCGCGAAGGGCCGCCGCCGCTGCGGAAACGGCCGCCGCCGCGGTCGAGAAGGACAAGGTCGCGCGGTCGCTCGCCGTGGAGTGCTCCGACCTGGATGGTGTATTGGACCCTGAGAGGTGGGATCGGACATTCGTGATCGACCGCGCGTCCCCGGACTTCGCCGAAGCCTGGGGCACTGCCTTCCCTGCGAATGCGTTCTGCCACCTGACCGGACTGCAGACCGCAGACGGCTGGCCAGTCTTCGCGGACGTGATCCCCTTAACGGAGGCTGTCACCCCCGTGGAAGCCGGAATGCTCGCCAGCGGGTCCTTCAACGCCGTGCAGTACGCGTACGAGAAGTGCGTGGAGCACGGGACCACCCGCAGTTCCGGTGACTGGCCGGTTATCGACATCCAATTGCCTGAAGCACAGAACGCACTGGCTCTATGCCCCGACCACCCCGACGCCGCCACCTGGAGCAAGGGCATCGCCGAGTTGCACGCGGAGCAGGCAGCCGCAGAAGCCTTCGAGCAGAGGGAGGCGAGCGGCACCGCGATCGCGGGCGGTCGATACGACGTCGGTTCCGGCGACGGTCAGATGAGGCCAGGAACCTGGCGGACCATCTCCACGGAAACTTTGGAGGGCTGTTACTGGGAGCGGGCATCCAGTTCGACCGGGGAGATCATCGACAACTACTTCGGCAGCGCCGCATCCCAGGTCACGGTGACTGTCCACGGGGGAGAGACGTTCAGGTCGAGTGGGTGTGGTCGCTGGGAGAAGGTGGGCTGAACCGGCGGGGTAGTGCTGCGCAGCGTGATTGCCTGGGTCCGCACCGGGGGCGCCGAACGGGCGCCTCAGCGCTGCAGCGGTGTCGCTGGGATCAGGGGACGCAAGAACCGTAATCGGGTCCCCGACGCCCACTCGGTTTTGGGGGTCAGGAACGGTTCCTCGCGCCCTCGGGCAGCCGGACGCTGAGTCGATGGCGACCGCATTGAGCAGTTTGTGCCAGTAGCACTGCTCACGGTGATCTCGTGTGCGGGGCGCTGGGGTCCCGCGAGGCTGCGGGCGTACCAGGAAATAACGTTGCGTTTTGTGTTTGGGGCGCTGTGTGTCCTGAATGTGATTGGAGCGTGTCATGTAGAAGGTGAAGCGCGCTGGTTGCAGTGCTGTGTCGGAGATGAAGGCAGGTCCTTCGGCGTCGCCCGGCAGGGGTGGCGCCAAACCGCCATGAGCCGCTGCGGTGAATGAGCCGTGGTGGTGAGCGTCGTGGAAAAGCCATCGCAACGGGAGCCGTGTGACGGGAGACTGTCACGCACGGTTCTAAGAGCGCCGGGGGGTGAAACTCCCCCCGGCGACTCACCACTGTTCTGCTATGGGTGCGGGAGCGGAGGTCGCGGGGGGGCCTGGCGGGGCTGTTCGCCTCGGTGTTCCCGCATCTGGACGAGCGGCAGCGGCGGCTGCTGATGGGGGCGCAGGCCAGGCTGCTGGGCCACGGCGGGATCAGGGCCGTGGCGCAGGCCGCCGGGGTGAGCTCGGTGACGGTGTCCAAGGGGGTGGCGGAGCTGGAGTCCGGGGAGGCGCCGCTGGAGCGGACCCGCCGCCCCGGCGGTGGCCGCAAGCAGCAGACCGCGGTCGATCCCGGCCTGGCCGGCGCGCTGCTGGCGCTGGTGGAGCCCGATGAGCGGGGAGACCCGGAGTCGCCGCTGCGCTGGACGACGAAGTCCACCCGCACGCTCGCCGAGGAGTTGACCCGCTCGGGGCACAAGGTGTCGGCGTGGACGGTCGCGAACCTGCTTCGGGAGCTGGGGTTCAGCCTGCAGGCCAACGCGAAACAGGTCGAGGGCGCCCGCCATATCGACCGGGACGCCCAGTTCGCCTACCTCAACGCCCGCGCGGAGGACCACATCGCCGCAGGGGATCCGGTGATCAGCGTCGACACCAAGAAGAAGGAGCTGGTGGGGCAGTTCAAGAACAACGGACGGACCTGGCGGCCCGCCGGCGAACCGGAACGGGTGAACGTGCACGACTTCAAGGACCCCGAGCTCGGCAAGGCCAACCCCTACGGCGTCTACGACATCGCCGCGAACACCGGCTGGGTGTCCGTGGGCGAGGACCACGACACCGCCGCGTTCGCCGTGGAGACCATCCGCCGCTGGTACAAGCACACCGGCCGGGACGCCTACCCGGACGCCGGGAGGCTGCTGATCAGCGCCGACGGCGGCGGCTCCAACGGCTACCGGCTGCGCGCCTGGAAGACCGAGCTCGCCGCGCTGGCGGCCGAGACCGGGCTCGCCATCACCGTCTGCCACCTGCCGCCCGGAACCTCGAAATGGAACAAGATCGAGCACCGCCTGTTCAGCTGCATCTCCATGAACTGGCGCGGCCGTCCCCTGACCAGCTACCAGGTGATCGTCGACCTGATCGGCGCCACCACCACCCGCACCGGGCTGCAGGTCCACGCCGAGCTCGACACCGGCACCTACCCCACCGGCATCAAGATCACCGACGACCAGATGGCCGCCCTCCCCATCACCCGCCACGACTTCCACGGCGAATGGAACTACACCATTCCACCCCGCCCCATAGCCGAAACAGCGTGTTATTTACTCGCAGGACCTTAGCCTCGATCCGTGGATGGGTGGCTGGTCGTGGGGCTCGCCCGGCGGGTCTGGACGTGAAAGTGCCCTCTGGGCTTGAAGAATCGGGAGTGTCGAGTTCCTGATCCGTTCGAGCCGGAGGGGCACTGGAAGTGAAACTACCTCACTCGTGGTCGAAGGCGACGCCGCTGTTCGATGACGAGCGTTTGGTGTCGTGTGTGGGGCTGGTGCCGGTGATGGCGTTGGCCGAGCGGGCGGGGTTGTCGGAGTTGATCTCCGAGCGGGTCGGGCTGGCCTCGGTGCGGGTCGCGTCGGCGGGGGTGAACCCGGCGGGGAAGCTGACCTCGATCATCGCGGGGATGGCTGCGGGCGCGGACAGTGTCGACGACCTGCAGGTTCTGCGTTCGGGCGGCATGAAGCAGCTGTTCACGGGCGTGTACGCGCCTGCCACGTTGGGCCAGTTCCTGCGCGAGTTCACCCACGGCCATACTCAGCAGCTGGCGTCGGTGGCGCGGGCACATCTGGTCAGCCTCGCCCAGCACACCGACCTGCTGCCCGGGATCGGGGAGCAGGCCTACGTCGACATCGACTCGCTGCTGCGGCCGGTGTTCGGACACGCCGAGCAGGGCGCCAGCTTCGGACATACCAAGATCGCCGGCAAGCAGGTGCTGCGGCGGGGCCTGTCGCCGTTGGCGACCACGATCAGCACCCCGACCGCGGCCCAGTCGTTGCCGGGATCCGGCTTCGGGCCGGCAGGGCCGGGTCGGGCCGGGGCGCGGACTCGATGGTCAAAGACGCGATCAAGACCGCCCGGGCAGCAGGAGCCACGGGGAGGATCCTGGTCCGCGGCGACTCCGCCTACGGCACCGGCCCGGTGGCAGCCGCATGCTCAAGGCAGGCGTGCAGTTCTCCCTGGTGCTGGCCAAGAACCGTGCAGTGGCCCGGGCGATCGCCGCGATCCCGGAGGGCGCGTGGCAGCCGGTGCACTACCCCGGCGCGGTGATCGACCCGGACACCGGGGAGCTGATCTCCGATGCCGAGGTCGCCGAAACCAGCTTCACCGCGTTCGCCTCCACCCCGCATCCGGTCACCGCCCGGCTCGTGGTGCGCCGGGTCCGCGACCGGGCCAAGGCCGCCGCGTTGTTCCCGGTATGGCGGCACCACCCTTTCCTGACCAACAGCGAGGAGCCGACCGCCTCCGCCGACATCACCCACCGCCGGCACGCGATCATCGAGACCGTGTTCGCCGACCTGATCGACGGGCCGCTGGCGCACCTGCCCTCGGGCCGGTTCGCGGCCAACAGCGCGTGGGCGATCTGCGCGGCGATCACCCACAACCTGCTCCGCGCCGCCGGCACCCTCGCCGGCCCCCCGACTCGCCGTGGCCCGCGGCGCCACCCTGCGCCGGCAGATCATCAACGTCCCCGCCCGGGTCGCCCGCCCACAACGCCGCAGGGTGCTGCACCTACCCGTGCACTGGCCCTGGGCCGAGCATTGGAAAACCATGTGGAACGGCGTGTTCGCGTCAGCGACCGGGCCACCCGCATCATCGTGACCAATCCGCCCGCCGCACAGGCCCGACCGGAGCAAGCACGTAGATGAGCTGGGCAGACCAGCGGTACCGCCCTGCCCGCTCAACAACAGCCCCCGATCGCCACCACACCCGGCCGCCACGACCGGCGGCTCCACGGATCGAGACTTAGGGTCGCGTCATGACCCACCCGCCCGGTCCGACCCCCGAGACGGGCTCGGCACGCGCAATCGTCCGGCTGGCCGTCCCGGCGTTCGGCGCCCTTGTGGCCCAGCCACTGTTCACCCTTGTCGACGCGGCTATCGTGGGCACGCTGGGTACGGTGTCGCTGGCGGCACTGGGCGCCGGGGCCCTGGTGTTCACGACGGTCACCGGGCTGGCGATCTTCCTGGCCTACGGCACGACCTCGGTCGTGGCGCGCAGGGTGGGCGCGGGACAGGTCGCGCGGGGCATCACCGACGGGATCGAGGGAGTGGCCCTGGGCCTGGGCCTGGGGGTCCTGGCCACGATCACGACGTGGCTGACGGCGCCCCAG
The DNA here is from genome assembly GCA_964510455.1 of uncultured Actinomycetes bacterium. Taxonomy (GTDB): domain Bacteria; phylum Actinomycetota; class Actinomycetes; order S36-B12; genus CAVXYG01. The sequence goes on along the minus strand of CAZECO010000031.1, from coordinate 16,075 downwards.
CTCCTGGCGTGGATCGGGACGTCTGCGGAATCAACGCCTCAGGCGCTGGTGTTCCTGCGCACGCTCAGCCTCGCGTTCCCCTGCGCGCTGGCCACGATGGCGGCCCTCGGGGTGCTGCGCGGACTCCAGGACACTGCCACCACGCTGTGGGTCACCCTCGTGGCCGTGGGCACCAACCTGGTGCTCGCCCTGTGGTGGGTCCTGGCCGCCGGCTGGGGGATCACCGGTTCCGCTTGGGCGACCGTGGTGGCCGAGACCGTGGGGGCCGGCCTCTTCCTGATCGTCCTCGCGCGCCGGGCCGCCGAGCACGGCGCCAGCCTGCGACCGAGCCGCTCAGGGGTGCTGGTCGCCGCGCACGGCGCGGTCCCCCTGTTCCTGCGTACCGTCGCCCTGCGTGCCGTGTTCGTCCTGGCGGTCGCCGTGGCCGCCCGGCTCGGTGACGCGCAGCTCGCGGCCTATTACGTGACCTTCACCGTCTGGTACCTGCTGGCCCTGGCCATGGACGCACTGGCGATCGCGGGTCAGGCCCTGCTCGGACGGTTCCTTGGCGCAGGCCAGGTGGCGGTGGCACGATCGGTGACCTGGCAGATGACCCGATGGGGCTCCGGGTTGGGCGTGCTGCTGCTGGTTGCCGTCCTGGGCGTGCGCACCTGGCTGCCGACATGGTTCAGCGACGATGCGCAGGTCCAGGCGATGATTGAGGGCGCGTTGGTCGTCGTCGCGCTGATGCAGCCGTTGGCGGGTGTCGTCTTCGTGCTCGACGGGGTGTTGCTCGGGGCGGGGGACGTCGCCTACCTGGTGTGGGCCCAACTCGCGGCGCTCGCGGCCTTCGTCCCCGCCGCGGGCATGGTCCTGCTCACACAGGGAACGGTCACCGGGCTGTGGCTGGCGCTGACTGTATTCATGGCCGTTCGGGCCGGCGCCTTCCTGGTGCGGATCCGGGGCGAAGCCTGGTTGGTGACGGGTGCCGCCCGCTGACGGCGCCCCGAGGCGCTCGCCCGCCCATCACGCCCGGCGCAGCCGCCCAGGGTCGTCGTCCCCGGCGGGCCGACGATCGGAGCTGTGATGGACCCCGTAGTGCTGCACCTCCCGTTCAGAGGACGGCGGCGGACGAGGGAAAGGACCCGCCGCGACGAGTGCCCAGTCACGTTTGCGGATGAACAGCTTTGATGTGGGCGCGCTGGATCCCGACCAGCGGATCGAGACCATTGGTCTGCCACCAGCCGAACCATCGCCGCAACTGGTAGGGCGTGGGTCCTGCCCGAATAGCCGGCCAGCACGGACACAGGGCCAGTTGGGCGTCGACATCGTCGCCGACTGAGAGGACATGAGGTCACCTCAGCGGCGACCTGGCGGTCGTAGTCCGAAGCCGAAATGCGCCAAGCGCGAGGCGGCCGCTCGCTGATGCCCGGTCAGCGCATACACCGGGATGCCCTGGCCCCCCGGCGACGTCTTGGCCGAACTCAGTCGCTCGTAACGACTCGCGAGCGACGACGTCAACCCCCGCTGACGGCTGTTGACCAAAGGTCACCCACATCCGCACCCGACTCATCAGCGTGAAGCGCCCCACGCCGCATCGCTGCGCCAAGCCTGACGCACGGGCTAGCGAGTCTCCACCCCACTCACAGTGGAGACTCGTTTTCCCCGGCTCTTTCGGTGCCTCACGCGCTACCCACCGGCCTCGCTTGGAGAGTGTCCCCAGTTGCATCCCGAGCCATGATCACGCCTTGGTCGTGAGCCGAAACACATTGCAGCGCAACAACTGTGGCGCGCCCGGAGGGATTCGAACCCCCAACCGACCGGGTTATCCAAGGGTGTCCGTGAGTGACCTTGGGTGTTCGCGCCATGGCTGGTTTGGGCTCGACCGACGCCGGCGAACGGTTGCGGACAGTAGCGAACAGGCCGTTTCGGGAACCCCGTTGCAGTACTTGTTGCAGTACTCCGGTTGCAGTACACGCAGTACTACACCGCCTGTGTGCTCCATTGGGCGCCGCCGCGGCCTCGGGCGTCGGTTACGTGGCTGTGCACGTCCTCGGTGATCCTGGTCGAGCTGTGCCCCCCAGCAGCTCGGAGACGACCCTAATCGGCACGCCCTGCTTCAGCAGGATCGTCGCGGTCGCGTGCCGCAGGCTGTGAGGCGTGGCGCCGGGGCAGATCGCTGGTATCGCGGGCTCGGCCAGTTCCCGTGGGATGGATGGTGCGGCGGCCACGAAGCGGGCGGTGTCGGACGGGCGGTGGCTTGACTCCCTAGAGTTCCTCGGCCATTATTGACTCAATGTCTACTGAGTGGGTTCCTTCGGAACGACTGAGAAGCCGGGCGCGGATGCATGCCGCCCTGTCGGATCCGCAGCGGCTGGCGATGGTGGGGGAACTCCTGCCGGGCGACCGCTCCCCGACGTGGTTCATCGGCCAGTTGGGCGTTGCGTCCAACCTCCTGGCCCACCACGTGAATGTGCTGGTGGATGCCGGCCTGGTTGTCCGGGGGCGCTCGGAGGCCGACCGGCGCCGTGTCTACCTGCACCTGACCCGTGCCGGCCGGGAGTTTGCGGACCCCGAGCCGCTGCAGGCTGAAAAGTTGGTCTTCGTCTGCACCCATAACTCGGCCCGCTCTCAATTCGCCGAGGCGCTTTGGCGGCAGCGCAGCCGGATCCCCGCGCATTCCTGCGGCACGCACCCAGCCGACCAGGTCCACCCAGCCGCCCGCCGCGTGGCCCGCGGACACGGGATCGACCTCGGCAGGGCCAGACCGAAACTCGCCACCGCCAGCGTGCTGGCCGGGGCTCTCGTCGTCACCGTGTGCGACAACGCCGATGCCGAGACGGTGGTACCGCACGTTCACTGGTCGGTCCCGGACCCAGTCTCAAGCGGCCGGGAGTCCGACTTCAGCGCCGCCTGGGACGACATCGCCGTCCGTATCGACAACCTGGAATCCACCCTTGAACCGATGGCGGCACCATGAACGAGATCCGATTCGACCGCGGGGCCATCCCGATCGACCAGCAACTCGCACTGCGCACCGCGGCGACCCGGCTGCAGCAGCGCTTCGACGGCACCTTCGGCGCGGAGACCATCGAGCGCTGCCTGTTCCACTCCTACGACGAGTTCGCCGACCGAGCCACGGTGACGAACTGGCTGCCGCTGCTTGCCGAGCGGTTCGCCAGGCAGCGGCTGACCGCCCTAGCCAGGATCGAGGGCAAGAGCGACGACGGCCGCCCGGTGGTGCTGTTCCTGTGCGTCAGCAACGCCGGACGCTCGCAGATGGCCCTCGGCTTCTTCCAGCACCTGGCCGGGGACCGCGCGATCGGCTGGTCCGGCGGCTCGGAGCCCGGGCGTCCAGGTCAACCCGGCGGCGATCGCGGCGATGGCCGAGCACGGCATCGACATCTCGCAGGAGTACCCCAAGCCGTGGACCGATGAGATCGTGCGCGCGGCGGATGCCGTCATCACCATGGGCTGCGGCGACGCCTGCCCGATCTTCCCCGGCAAGCGGTACGAGGACTGGGACGTCCCCGACCCGGCCGGGCTCGCCCTCGCGGACGTCCGTCCGATCCGCGACGACCTCGAGCGGAGGGTTCGGGTGCTGCTGCAGCAGCTCCTGCCGGTGCCCGCCCCATGACGCCGGGACTCGGCCGGCGCCTGGCCGCCGAGGCCCTCGGCACCGGGATGCTCGTGGCCGCTGTTGTGGGTTCCGGGATCATGGCGTCCCACCTCACCGAGGACGTCGGGCTGCAGCTGCTCATCAACGCGGTGGCCACGGTCGCCGCGCTCGGCGTCCTCATCTGGACGCTGGGCCCGATCTCCGGGGCGCATTTCAACCCGGCGGTCACCGCGGTGGCGGGCCTGCGCCGGGAGGTGAGCCCCCGCGAGTCTGTGGCCTACATCGGCGCCCAGGCGGGCGGCGCGCTGCTCGGCGTCGCGCTCGCCAACCTGATGTTCGGCCTGCCCGCCTGGCAGGCCTCCACGACCGGGCGGTCCGGGACCGGGCTCCTGCTCGGGGAGGTGGTGGCGACCGCCGGCCTGTTGTGGGTGATCGGCGCACTGACCCGCACCGGGCACGGCCACCTCGGCCCGGTCCTGGTCCCGGCCTGGATCGGCTCCGCGTACTTCTTCACCGCGTCCACCTCGTTCGCCAACCCCGCTGTCACCATCGGGCGGGCGTTCACCGACACGTTCGCGGGGATCGCCCCCTCATCGGTGCTGCCGTTCGTCCTCGCGCAGCTGGTTGGGGCCGGTGTCGGGGCGGCCCTCACCGAGGTGTTCCACCCTCGACCAAATCGCACCTCCGAGCCGCTCGACATGCCCGATCCGATCCACCTCAACAAGGAGTCCCGATGAGCAGCAAGCCGTCCGTCCTGTTCGTCTGCGTGCACAACGCCGGCCGGTCGCAGATGGCCGCCGCTTACCTGACCCACCTGTCGGGCGGCCGGATCGAGGTCCGGTCCGCCGGGTCGGAGCCCGGTGAGCGGGTCAACCCCTCCGCCGTGGAAGCCATGGCGGAGGAGGGCATCGACTTGAGCCGCGAGGTCCCCAAGATCCTCACCATAGACGCCGTCCAGGCCAGCGACGTGGTCATCACGATGGGCTGCGGCGACACCTGCCCGATCTTCCCCGGCAAACGGTACGAGGACTGGGAGCTCGAAGACCCCGCAGGCAAAGGGGTGGAGTCGGTGCGCCCGATCAGGGACCAGATCCGGCGGCGCGTCGAGGAACTCATCGGAGACCTGCTGCCCGCGTAGCCAGATCTCGGCAGCGCTCACCCGCCCAGGCTGTCAGGCGGTGAGCACGCCGCGCAGGGCGGCGAACTGGTCGAGGCGTGCGGCGTACCAGATATTGGTGCCGCGGCGCTCGGCCGTGACCAGCCCGGCCTGCCGGAGCACCTTGAGGTGGTGGGAGACGGTCGGCTGGGACCGGCCAAGCGGTTCGGCCAGGTCGCACGCGCACACCTGCCCGCCCTCGGAGGTGAGCAGCATACCGAGCAGCCGGAGCCGGACCGGGTCGCCCAGCGCCCGGAAAGCCACAGCCAGCTGCTCGGACGCCGCCCCGTCCGGCACCTCGGCCACCAGCGGCGCGCAACACTCGCGCAGGTCCAACAGAGGGAGAAGGTCAGGTCTCACGGAACCAAGACTACACCGAGACATCGACAACAGTAGATATCGACTATTATCGAATGAGTGGCTAGCCTGGTACCGAAATCCCCCGGGTTGAGGAGGAACAGATGTCGGTCGAGTCCGTTGCTGGACGATCCGCGAGCGAGGTGTACGAGGCGGTGCGCGACAGGTATGGGGCCGTCGCGCGAAGCGTTGGCCGTCGTGGTAGGGCGGGGTCGTGCTGCGGCCCAGCCGATTCGGGGCATCAAACAACCGGGCGCGAAGGCTGCTGCGGCCCGACTGCTGTCGAGCCTGGTTCAGCCGCCTCCCTGTACAGCGCCGAGGAGCGCGAGGGGCTGCCCGCCGACGGGCTCGCAGCCAGCCTCGGCTGCGGGAACCCCTTCGCGGTGGCGGACCTGCGCCCGGGCGAGCGGGTGCTCGACCTGGGCTCCGGCGGCGGCATCGACGTGCTGCTGTCCGCCCGCCGCGTCGGCCCGACAGGGTTCGCCTACGGGCTGGACATGACCGAGGAGATGCTCGACCTGGCCCGGCGCAACACCGCCGCATCCGGCGCCACGAATGTGGAATTCCTGCACGGCCGGATCGAGGACATACCGCTGCCCGACGCCTCCGTCGACGTGGTGATCTCCAACTGCGCGGTCAACCTCAGCCCCGACAAGCCCGCGGTGCTCCGCGAGGCCCACCGGGTGCTCGCCCCCGGCGGTCGGCTCGGCATCACTGACATCGTCGCCGGCGACGCCCTGACACCCGAGCAGAGGGCCGAACGCGGCACCTGGGTCGGCTGTATCGCCGGCGCCCTCGCGATCGGCGAGCTCCATACACTTCTCGACCAGGCCGGATTCGCCGACATCGCGATCGTCCCCACCCATTCCGTCGCACCAGGGATGCACTCCGCTCTCATCCGCGCTCGCAAGCCCAACCCCGCTGGCTGACCGCCACAGGCCTTCACCGCGGTCATCGCCCCTGGGGTGTGGCTCTGCGCTCGGCTTGGCCGACGACGGGCGGCACCTGCTGTGCCGTCAGAATGTGAATGCGGTGTCCTCGAACTGTCGCAGTCCTCCTGGGGCAGGTGTGCGACGACTTGCTGGAGGCTGTCAGACACTTCGGCGTAGAAGGCTTCGGCGATCTGCTTGCCGTCGGCGGTGAGGGTGACCATGACCGCGCGCCGGTCGTTCGGGGAGCAGTGGTCGTGCCGGTCCAGGATGCGAAACGGTTGCTGTCGGCGAAGCGGGCCCAGTCACCGACGTCGGCCAGGATGCGTCCGGCCACGACTGGGCCGACGCCGTGGAGATCCATCAGGTGCGCTGGAGAGCATCGAGGCGGGTGAGAGACACTGTTGGCGCCCGGAGGGATTCGAACTCCCAGCCGACCGGGCTATCCAGGGGTGCCCGTGAGTGACCTTGGATGTTCGCGCCATCGCTGTTTGCGCTCTACGACGCCTCTGATGCGGAGTCCCGGCTCAGTTCCGGCCCTTGCGTCGCGATCTATGGACCGGGAGTTTTCCAGGGCCGAGTTGGAGGATGGGATCGCCAACGTTCTCGGCCTGGTCCGGGCCGGGGTCGGCGAAATACAGCTTCCCACCGTTCGGCACGAAAGACTTGAGCGGTGCACTACGTGAGGGAGCGACTATGACGGACGGGAACCGGATGCGCCGCCAGGCTCACCCGTTCGCCGAAGTCCCGAAGCCACCCCCCCGCGCGTTCGATCCGGCGAGACGGCAGGGCCGACTCGTGGTGGCGCTGGTAGCGTCGATCATCGTCGGGATGACCGCGGTCGTGGCGGCTATCGGGTTGTACTACTCGGCGTTCCAAACCGCCGGAGATGTTGCCACGGTCACGATCGGACCGTTCGAGCTCCTGCTGTCCAATGCGGTCCCGCCTGTGCAGATGGTCGCGATGTCGCTGCTGGTGATGGTGGTGCTTGCTGCGGTCACTGTGGCCCTCGAGGCGATTGCCGCGGTTATGCCGGTCAACCCGCGGCGGCAGCTCCTGAGTTCCTATCGCCCCCGCGTTACGACGAGTACCGAGGAGCCGCTGCGGATCACGGTCCTTGTGCCCGCGCACAACGAGGAGGCGTCCCTGCCGGGGACCCTCGCCTCGCTGGCGGAGCAGACCCGCCCGCCCGACCGCGTCGTCGTGGTCGCCGACAACTGCACGGATGGAACTGTAGAGATCGCCCGACGGATGGGCCACGGGGCGTTCGAGACCGTCGGCAACACCCACAAGAAGGGCGGAGCGCTGAACCAAGTGCTCAGCCACCTGCTGCCGACACTGGGCGACTCGGACCTGGTCATGGTCATGGATGCCGACACAAAGCTCGGCCCGCAGTACTTGGAGGTCGCCCACCGCCGCATGTCGGAGGACCCCGAGCTAGGCGCCATCGGCGGGCTGTTCTATGGGGACGAGGGCAACGGCATGCTCGGACGGTTCCAACGAAACGAATACGCGCGCTACAGCTTGCAGGTGCGCGCTCGGCATGGCCGCCTCTTCGTCTTGACCGGTACCGCCTCGGCCTTCCGTGCCGAGGTGTTGAAGGACGTGGCGGCAGGTCGGGGAGTGTTCGTGCCGGGCGATCCCGGAAAGGTCTATGACACTTCCGCCCTGACCGAGGACAACGAATTGACTCTGGCGCTGAAGTCCCTCGGGGTGACGATGACTTCGCCGCCGGAGTGCAAGGTCGTCACCGAGATCATGCCTACCTGGCGCAATCTCTGGGTGCAGCGCAAACGATGGCAGCGGGGAGCTGTAGAGAATCTGGCTGCGTATGGCATGACGCGGGCCACGGCCCGATATTGGCTCCAGCAGATCGGTCTCGGCTACGGGGCGGTCGCCTTCTCCCTTTTCCTTTCGACGTTCGCCATCACCATCCTCGCCGAGCCGACGACCACCTGGATTCTCTTCTGGGTGATCTTGGGGCTGGTGTTCCTGGTGGAGCGGGTGCTGACGGTGTGGAGCGCGGGTTGGCGCAGCCGGCTGCTGGCAGCCTTGCTCTTCCCCGAACTGTGCTATGCCGTCTTCCTGCATTTCGTGTTCATCAAATGCCTGTTCGATATCACCGTCGGACGACGCACGACCTGGGGGCATGTTCAGCACTCGGCAGAGGCAGCGCCGCAGGCGGGGGATCGCTGATGGGCGAAGGCATCCTTTCGTCATCCGGATTCGTCGTACTCGCCACCATCGTGGCGTTCAACACGTTGATCTACGTCGGGTTGACCATCGCGAAGCTCATCCCGTGGCCGCGACAACTTCGCCCTGCCCAGGTGCGTGCGCTGATGGACCGCCTCGGACTGCAGCCCGACGAGGAAGCGGCGCAGAAGAGGATTCCGAGCACCCTGCCGCCCGAGGGAAAGACCCCTTCAGACCGACTCCGCTACGGCTATGCGCGCGGCAGCGTCCCGCAGGCGTTCTCCCTTGCGGGCGGCCTTGTCATGATGCTCGCGGTCCTCGGCGCGGCGGTCGACAACGTTGTCCCGTTCGCGGTGAGTGTCCTGGACTTCCTCTGCGGGCTGGCACTGCTGATTATCGGCGTGTCTCTCTGGTACGGGGCCTACACGGGGCGGTCCATGATCTGGACCTACGCCCTCGCATCCTCGGTACTGGTCACCCTCTTTCTCGCCGAGGCGGCGCTTCTCGATGCTCCCGCGCCCCTGATCTACGCGCTGCTTCTCATGGCCGCATCCCTGCCCATCCTGATCGACCGCACAGCCGCCCTGGCCGCCAGTGCGGCGATGCTGTTCGGGGTTCTCGTGTGCGCCGTCATCGGAGGCGACACGTCCGGCGTCAGCCTCTTCGTGCTGTCTGCGTCGGCCCTGATGATCGGTGCGCTGCTGTTGGAGGTGCGCCTCCGGGCAATCCGGGCCGTAGGCGCCGAAATCGCCCGCTCAGAGGCCACCGCCACGACGGACCTGGACACTGACCTGCTGACTCAGCGCGGTCTGGTGAAACTAGTGCCGAGCCTGACAGCCAACGCGTCCCGATGCGGACAGCCGGTATTCGTTGTGAGGGTCAACGTTCACGATCTCGACATCGCTGCCCAGCGATACGGGCAGGCGTACGCGGACACTGTGATGCGGACCGTCGCTGGCGCGGCCCGGACGAACACGCGCAGGGGAGACCTGATCTCCCGTTGGGCACCCGACGCGATTGTCATCCTCGGACAGGGCGGTGCTCCGGACCCCCAGCGGATGCGAGTCCGCCTCGAGCGGTCCATCCAAGCGACAGATGTCAGCCTCGGCCGAACGCCCATCGAAATCAGCGTCGCCTCGGCGGCGGGCGATCCGGACTCCGACACCTCCGAGGGGCTATTTCAGCTGCTCCGACGCGACACCGCGCAGCCTTCGATCGGGAGCCTGGCTCCCGGGGAGCACGAGTCCGATGAATCGGAGGCCGATGCTGCGGTGCGGCCCACCGAGGGCGAGGATGCGGTCCAAGGGCTGGGCGAGGGAAGGAATCCGGTCGATCGGCTGCGCTACAGGACCGCGCGCGAAAGCATCCCGCGAGCGTTCGTACTGGCCGGCGGCCTCGTGGTGATGCTCGCGTTCCTCGGTGCCACGCAGGAGAACGTCCCGTTCGCGGTGAACTTACTGGGGTTGCTCGGCGGTCTGGCTCTCATGGCGGTCGGCGTGGCCCTCCGAATCGGGGCCTACACGGGGCGGTCGATGATCTGGGCCTACGCCGTCGCGTCGACCGTTCTGGTCGTCCTCCTCCTCGCCGAGGCGGCGATTCTCGATACTCCCGCGCCCCTGATCTACGCGCTGCTTCTCATGGTCGTATCACTGCCCATCCTGATCGACCGCAAAGCCGCTCTGGTCGTCGGTACGGCGATGCTGTTCGGGGTTCTCGTGTTCGCCGTCATCGGAGGCGAATCGTCCGGCGTCAGCCTCTTCGGGTTTTCGACATCGGCCCTGATGATCGGTGCGCTGCTGTTGGAGGTGCGCCTCCGCGCCATCGATGATGTCGGCGCAGAGATCGCGCACGCGGAAGCTACCGCCACGACGGACGTGATCACAGGCCTGCTGACGCGGCGGGGTCTGTTGACTCTGGTCCCCAGCTTGGCGGCCAACGCATCCCGAGCAGGGCAACTGGTGTGCATGGTGCGGGTCCATGTCCCCGACCTGGCACCTGGCAATCGGCGGCAGGGCCGAATCCTTGCGGACGGGGTGATGCGGACCGTGGCCCAGGCAACCGTTGCGAACACCAGAGCAGGAGACCTAATCTCCCGCTGGGGACGCGGCGAACTGATCATCCTTGGCCGCGGAGCCGCTCCTGACCCGGAGCAGATGCGAAGCCGCCTTGAACGGTCCATTCACGAATCTGAGATCAGCCACGGGAGCGCACCCATAGCAATAACCGTCGCCTCGGTGGTGGGCGATCCAGACTCCGACACATTCGAGGGACTGCTTCTCGAACTCCGGCGCGACGACGCCAGCGTACGGGCGACCCATACAGGTATGCCGGGAGCGAGCGACGGGACCGTTTGACAACTGTGGAGACTGAGCAGCAAGCCGCTGAGAGCCCATCGCGCAATTGGGCTGCCAATTCCACGCGCCGAACCTGGGGTGTGGGTATGAAACGTGGCAGCACGCGCGTGCTCTCCCGTTCGGGCGGCGCTCACCGAAGTGTGGCGGCACGCGTTCCAGTGATGGGCGCGCAGATGACTGCTCGCTTGAGCACAGGCGTACCCGGGTCAGAGTGGGCGGCGGCGCCCGACGGCCACAACCACGACCAGTCCGGCGGCGAACCGCCCGGCCACCACCCGGTCGCGGCGACCCGCGCTGGCGAGGGCGCCTGGCAAGTGGTGCGGCCCGCGCGAGCAGTCCGACGCGCGGATGTCTGCTCGTGTTTGGCATCGGACCTGAAGGAACCCGTTAGTCGCGAACCGGGAGGGACAACGTTGGGTTGGGGGTTCGGAGGTCCGCTGCAGTACTCCGGCCTCTCACCCGGCTTCGTCTAGAAGCATCGTGCCCGGTGAGAGGCGCATTGTGCGCGCCCGGACTTGCCCACCCCCAACCGACCGGGTTATCAAGTGGTGCCCGTAGATGACCGTGGGTATTCGCGCTTTGGCTGGTTTACGCTCCTCCGACGCAGGCGAACGGTTGCGGACGGTAGCGAACAGGCAGTTTCGGGGAACCCCGTTGCAGTACTTGTTGCAGTACCTCGGTTGCAGTACATGCAGTACTTCACCGGCTGTATGCCCCGGATCGCGGGTCCGTGCCAACGGCACCGAGCCCTTCGACAGCTCAGTGTCGCCACGCGTAGAGGAAGCCGCCCCTGACGTGTGGGCGGCGATAGTGTGCTTGCGATGTACCCGATCCTGTTTCACCTCGGAGGGCTCCCGGTACCGACGCACGACTTCTTCACCGTGCTCGGTCTGATGGTGGCGACGGCCTGGGTCGTGGTGGAATCACGCAGCCGGGGGGTGGCAGACCGGGCGATGGCGACGATCGCTGCCGGGGCCCTGCTGGGGGCTGCGGTCGGAGCGAGGCTCGGCAACTGGTGGCTGTACCTCACCGACGGCGGTTCCCTCACCCTTCCCGGGCTGCTGGTTGACAGCGGCAAGAGCGTGCTCGGAGGTTTGACCGGCGCCTACGTCGGCGTCCTGGTCACCAAGCGGCTGATCGGCTACCACACCAAGACGGGTGACATCTTCGCCCCGGCGGCCGCGCTGGGGATCGCAGTGGGGCGGGTCGGATGCTTCCTCACCGAGCAGATCGGCACTCCTACAGCCCTGCCGTGGGGATTCGCCCCGCCGGTCGACACGCTGGAACACATACCCAACTGCCCGCACTGCCTGCCCGGCGAGGCCATGCATCCGTCGTTCCTCTATGAGATCGCCTTCTTCCTGGTGTTGTTCGCCGCCCTGATGCTGCTGCGTCCGCGCTTGGCGAGTGTGCCGGGGGAGCTCTTCAAGGTATTCCTCGCCGGGTATGTCGCCTTCCGTTTCGGGGTGGAGTTCGTGCGCGGCAATCCAGAGGTCGCGATGGGCCTCACGCGGTCCCAGTGGTTCTTGTTGGCCACTGGACCGATCATCGCCTGGTATTTCGCACGGCAACTCCGTTCTGGTGTGTACCACCAACAGTTCAGCGCCGCCGTACCCGCCATCCAGCCACGAGGGGAGAGCCATGACCGAACAGCCGCCGAGAGGTCCTGACCCGGAGGTGCCGCCGCCCTACCCGCCTGGGCAACCGCCTGGCCAACGCCAAGGGTTGAGTACCGGATGCATCGTCGCCCTCGTCGTCGTGGGGCTGATCCTGCTGGTATTCGGCGTGTGCGTGGCGACGCTGTTCGGTGGGTCGGGGCTGTCCGGATGACCGCCGCCCCCGCGGGGATGCCGCTGCGCTCCTACCGGCTGCACAGGTACGTGACCGCGTACTGCCCGCGCTGCCACGAAGACGACCCGTCGGCACCACTGGACTCGGTGGCACGGCTGTCGGGGTACCTCGCGGAGGAGGAGGGGCGCATCTGGCTGGCGCGCGCCTGTCCACAGCACGGCCGGGTGGTCACGCTCTACGACGAGAGCCCCGAGATTCTGCGCTACCTCGAGCAGTGGACCGCGCCCACGAAGGCGCACATCCCCGACCGTCCGGGCAACTTCGCCCCGATCCCAGCGGCATACCTGGCCGGCCTGCCGGAGATGCAGACCCAGCACACCTGTGTGCTGCTGACCGACGTTATCCAAGGATGCAATCTGCGCTGCCCGACATGCTTCGCCGACTCCTCCCCGGACCAGGCCGGTGTCGTGCCGGTCGCAGACGTCCTGGCCAGCATCGACACCCGGCTGTCCCGGGAGGGGGGCCGCCTCGATGTGGTCATGGTCTCCGGCGGGGAGCCCACGATCCACCCGCAGATCACCGAGATCCTCACGGAGATCGCGGCCCGTCCCGTGAACCGGATCCTGCTCAACACCAACGGGCTGCGGATCGCGCAGGACGACGACCTGGTGGCGTGGCTGGCGAGCAATCGAGACCGGGTCGAGGTCTACCTGCAGTACGACGGCAGGCAGGCATCCTCCTACCGCGCCCACCGGGGCGGAGACCTGGTGCGGTTCAAGGAAGCCGCGGTCGACCGGCTCTCCGCGGCGGGGGTGTTCACGACGCTGACCATGACGGCCTCCCTCGGCGTCAACGACGACGAGATCGGCGCGGTCATCCAGCGCAGCATCGACACCCCCTACATCTCGGGCGTCAGCATCCAACCGATGTTCGGGTCGGGCCGCTCCTCGGCCATCGACCCGATGGCCCGGCTAACCCATACCGGGGTGCTCGCGCGACTGGAGGCGCAGACCGCGGGGCTGGTCACCTGGCGAGACCTCACCGCCCTGCCGTGCTCGCACCCGCACTGCTGCAGCGTCGGATACATGGTGCGCACCGACAGCGGCCAATGGCGGTCCTTGACCGCGATCATCGGCCACGAGCAGCTGCAGCAGTACCTGGGCCTGGTCAGCAACCGGATCGGCGACTGGCAGCTCGCACCGCAGGTGCGGGATCTGGTGAAGCAGTCCCTGCTGGGGCTGCTGTCCGACCAGGCATCGCTGGCGCAGCCAAAGGTCTGGGGCCTGCTGCGCGACGTGTGCCAGAACTGCGACATCGGCATGTCCACCCTGGTGCGGTTGGCGGGCGAGGGCCTGACCGGCAGCAACCGGAAGGTGCGGCAGCTGATGGCCGAGAGGATCAAGCGCATCACGGTGAAACCGTTCATGGACATCAACACAATGATCGAGGAACGGCTCGTGCAGTGCTGCGTCCACGTCGGCACGGTCGGCGAGGACGCCCTCGACCAGTGCGCACCGTTCTGCGCCGTGCAGGCGTGGGCGCCGCTGGGCGAGCAGAAGTTGTCGCTCCGAGCGGCGGTCCGCGAGTCCGCCGGGGGAACGATCGACCTGACCCTGACCTCGAGGCGGGAGGTGCTGCCGTGAGCGCAGCTGACGATGTAGTCGAAGACCGGCTGCCGCGCGCGTCCGTGCTGCACGGCGGGCAGCCCGCCCCTGCCCCGCAGCCGGAACAGCCGTTCGACCCGCTGCGGCTGTGCATATTCACCACGATCGCGCTGCTGGCATGGCTGCTCACGCCGCCCCTGGTCGTGGTGTGGATGGCCACCCTGGGACTCATCGGGTACGGCAAGGCCTACCGCGCCGGTCTCACACGCGGCCGCTGCTACCTGCGCGACGTCCGGCTGGTGCTGGCCTACCTTGGAGCGGCGTGGCTGGCCGGGGCGTTCTTCACGGTGCGGGCTGTTGCCGAGATGGTCGGGTGAGGTATGCGGCGACGTTGCGCGGCGTGCCCGATCCGCAACCGTTCGGATGCCTCGATGGAGGCCCACCATGCCGGAATGGCAGCTGCTCCCCGTCCGCGACAGCGAGGCGTTGGCCGCGCAACGTCGCTCGGAACTTGACCTCGGCCGGTCGAAGGCAAAGGCGCTTGCCCACGAAACGCTCGAAGCGCTTACCATCGGCGGCTACCGTTCGGGTCGGGGCGCCTGGGTCGACTGGTCCGGCCAGGTGCAGGTGGCCAAGGCGGCCAGCGTGAGCATCGGGCCTGACGTGCCACTTCCGGCGACGACAGCCCCAGGTTCCCTGAAGACCCGCGTTACCGTCGGTAATCTGACCACGCTCGGGGCGGCCAGAGAACTCGTTGACGGGGGACATCGGCCGCTGGCGCTCAATTTCGCCAACGGGGTGACGCCCGGTGGGGGCTGGCTCAACGGGGCGCGGGCGCAAGAGGAGTACCTGTGCCGATCGAGCGCCTTGTACACGACGATCGAAGACGATGCGATGTACCAGGCCCATCGGCGGCGCAGAGACTATGAGTCGTCGGCGTGGGCGATCCTGACCCCCGACGTGCCGGTCTTCCGCGCCGACGACGGCGCGGTGCTGGACGAGCCGTGGCTGTGCGGATTGATCACGATGGCTGCTCCAGTAGCCTCCCACGTGGGACAACCGCGCTCCGCCGAACTCATGGCCGAACGCGCGGGGCGCTTGCTGGAGATCGCCGTCGCCTATGGCTACACCGATCTGGTGCTCGGCGCCTGGGGCTCGGGAATGCGAACGCGCTGCTCGCGCAGGAGATCGTGGACCCGCCAAACGCCGACGCCCAGCTGTGGTGCGCCGACGGCGATCGTGGAACTCACACGAGTCAAGATACTGGCCGGGCGCGGTGGATAGGCGCTGAGCGAAGATGGCGATGCCGTGTGCCGGCTACTTCTTAACGGGGTGCAGGGACAAGGGACGGCACTCACTCGAGCCCGACCAAGTGGACTTACCGCCAGAGTCCGCGGGCGACTCTCGCCGTTCTCAGAGGTCCGGTTCAGCCCAGTTGGTGTACGCGTTGGTGTCCGAGGGCCGTTCCACGCACCTTCCAAGCCCAAAATGTCTTGTGTAACAACACATTTGGCGCGCCCGGCAGGATTCGAATCTGCAACCGACCGGGTTATCCAGCGGTGTCCGTAAATGACCTTGGGTGTTCGCGCCAGGGCCGGTTTACGCTCAGCCGACGCTGGCGAACGGTTGCGGACGGTAGCGAACAGGCCTTTTCGGGGAACCCGTTGCAGTACATGCTGCAGTACTCCGGTAGCAGTACTTCACCGGCTGTATGCCGCAGTGCGCGCCGACGCGGCCTCGGTCAACAGCCGCGCGGTGCCGTGGCTGTAGATGTCCTGGGTGATCCTGGTCGAGCTGTGTCCCTGCAGTTCGGAGACGACTCGCATGGGCACGCCCTGCTCCAGCAGGATCGTCGCCGTCGCGTGCCGCAGGCTGTCAGGGCGCCGGGGCAGATCGCTGGTATGGCGGGCGTCGCCGGTCGCGGGCCTGCGCCGGGAGGGCGTCCCGGGCCGACTGGTAGCGGTCCGGGATCAGATCAGCTCAGACGTCCGGAGGATGAAGCGGGGGCCTGTACTCCTCCTCCTCGACCGCGTCACAGGCGGCGGAAGGGGGCAGGTGAAGCGATCAGGTTAGTACGGGGCGGAGTTCCGGCT
>CAZECO010000030.1:0-22714 GCA_964510455.1 uncultured Actinomycetes bacterium | reverse complement strand
CGCCCCCGACGCCCGCGCCGCCCCGCGCCCCCGACGCCCGCGCCGCCCCGCGCCCACCGACACGTTGACCACGGCTGCCCCTGTGACGTCCGCACGCCAACAGGGTCGATCACGTCAACGCCCGCCGTCCACGCGAACTCCGCACCAGCCGCACCTGCGCCTGCCCGCCGGAGCGCGCCGCACGGGTGGATCGCGGCGCCACCGTCGCGGGTGGCTACGGTGTCTGTGGCAGGTTCTCGGTCGCTCCATCGAGGAGGAAGCGTGGTGTTCCCGACTCTCGGCACCGCCGTGCAGCGGAATGACGACACCTTCCGTGCCAATGCCGAGCACAACGCCGCGCTGGCTGAGGATCTGCGGGAGCGGCTGGCGGCCGCGGCGCTCGGCGGCAGCGAGTCCGCCCGCGCCAAGCACGCCGCCCGCGGCAAGCTCCTGCCCCGCGAGCGTGTCGATCACCTGCTCGATCCGGGCTCGCCGTTCCTGGAGATCGCCCCGCTGGCGGCGCACGGCATGTACGGCGACGAGGCGCCGGCCGCGGGGATCATCACCGGCATCGGACGGGTCAGCGGCCGCGAGTGCGTCGTCATCGCCAACGACGCCACCGTCAAGGGCGGCACCTACTACCCGTTGACGGTGAAGAAGCACCTGCGGGCGCAGGCCGTCGCGCTGGAGAACCGGCTGCCCGCGGTGGCGCTGGTGGATTCCGGAGGGGCATTCCTCCCGCTGCAGGACGAGGTGTTCCCCGACCGCGACCACTTCGGCCGCATCTTCTACAACCAGGCGCAGCTCTCGGCAGCAGGGATTCCGCAGGTCGCTGCGGTGCTCGGCTCCTGCACGGCGGGCGGCGCCTACGTCCCGGCCATGAGCGACGAGGCCGTGATCGTGCGCAACCAGGGCACCATCTTCCTGGGCGGCCCGCCCCTGGTCCGTGCCGCCACCGGCGAGATCGTCACCGCGGAGGAGCTCGGCGGGGGGGACCTGCACTCCAGGATCTCCGGCGTGACCGATCACCTGGCCGACAACGACGCCCACGCCCTGCAGATCCTGCGCAACATCGTGGCGACGTTCCCGGCGCCCCCGCCCGTGCCGTGGGAGACGCAGCCCGCGCAGGAGCCCGAGCACGATCCGGCGGACCTGTACGGGATCATCCCGTCCGACACCCGCACGCCGTACGAAGTGCGCGAGATCATCGCCCGCCTGGTGGACGCCAGCAGGTTCTCCGAGTTCAAGGCCGAGTACGGCACGACGCTGGTCACCGGGTTCGCTCGGATCCACGGCCACCCCGTCGGCATCATCGCCAACAACGGCATCCTGTTCGCCGAATCCGCGGTGAAGGGCGCGCACTTCATCGAGCTGTGCGATCAGCGCGGCATCCCGCTGCTGTTCCTGCAGAACATCTCGGGCTTCATGGTGGGGCGCGACTACGAGGCCGGAGGGATCGCCAAGCACGGGGCCAAGATGGTCATGGCCGTGGCATGCGCCAGGGTGCCGAAGCTGACCGTCGTCATCGGGGGATCGTTCGGTGCCGGGAACTACTCCATGTGCGGCCGTGCGTACTCGCCGCGCTTCCTGTGGATGTGGCCCAACGCCCGGATCTCGGTGATGGGGGGAGAACAGGCCGCCTCGGTGCTCGCAACGGTCCGGCGCGAGCAGTTCGAGTCGCGCGGCCAGGACTGGTCGGCGTCTGACGAGGACGCGTTCAAAGCGCCGATCCGCGACGCGTACGAGGAGAAGGGCAATCCCTACTACGCGACCGCCCGGCTGTGGGACGACGGCATCATCGACCCCCTGGCCACCCGCACGGTGCTGGGCCTGGCGCTCACCGCCGTCGGCAGGGCACCGCTGGCCCCGGTGTCCTACGGCGTCTTCCGGATGTGAGGCACCAATGACGATCAGCTCCGTCCTCATCGCCAACCGCGGCGAAATCGCGGTCCGGATCGCCGCGACCTGCCGGCGGATCGGGATCCGGTCCATCGCGTTGTACACCGATATCGATGCCGACGCCGCGCACGTCGCGGCTGCGGACGAAGCGATCGCGCTCGGCCCGGACCCCCGTGCCTATCTCGATGTCGCCGTCATCGTGGGCTCCGCCGTGGCAGCCGGTGCCCACGCCATCCATCCCGGGTACGGGTTCCTGTCGGAGAACCGGGCGCTGGCACAGGCCTGCCAGGACGCCGGCGTCGCGTTCCTCGGGCCGAGCCCGGCGGTCATCGAGCTGATGGGCAGCAAGATCAGCGCCAAGGCGGTCGCGGTGGCCGCCGGTGTCCCGGTCGTGCCGGGCCGTGCGGAGCCGGGGCTGTCCGATGCCGACATCGTCGCCGCCGTGCACGACATCGGCGTGCCGGTCCTGTTGAAGGCCTCGGCAGGGGGCGGCGGCAAGGGGATGCGCGTGGTCACCGACCTCGCCGAGGTCGCCGCCGCGATCACAGCGGCCCGCCGGGAGGCCCGTGCAGCGTTCGGGGACGACGACCTGATGGTCGAGCGGTTCGTGGCCTCCCCCCGCCACATCGAGGTGCAGGTGCTGGGAGACACCCACGGCGACGTCGTGGCCCTGTCGGATCGCGAATGCAGCCTGCAGCGCCGCCACCAGAAGGTCATCGAGGAAGCCCCCGTGACCTCCCTGCCGCAGCACGTCCGGGACTCGATCGCGGCGGACGCGGTGTCGATCGCCAAGGCGGTCGGCTACGTGGGCGCGGGGACCGTGGAGTTCATCGTCGACGGCGGCGACGCCGAGCACTACTACTTCCTGGAGATGAACACCCGGCTGCAGGTCGAGCACCCCGTCACCGAGCTGGTGACCGGCCTGGACCTGGTGGCCTGGCAGGTGGCCGTGGCGGAGGGCGCCTCCGTGGCCGGACTGCGCCCCGCGACGACCGGGGTGGCCGTCGAGGCGCGCATCTACGCCGAGGACCCGTCCAACGGCTTCCTGCCCACCGGAGGACGGCTGCTGGTCTGCGACCTGCCGGTCGGTGACGTCCGGGTGGACAGCGGCGTGCGGGCCGGCGACACCGTCAGCAGCCATTACGACCCGATGCTGGCGAAGGTCATCGCCACCGGACCGGACCGGACGTCCGCCTATCGCGCGCTGCGTGCCGCGCTGCGCCGGTCCACCATCCTCGGCGTCACCACGAACGTCGGCTACCTGGGACACCTGTTGGACGACGAGCGGGTGCTGCGCAACGAGGTGCACACCCGGTGGATCGACGAGCAGACGGGGCTGACAGCAGCGCAGCCGGTGCCGACGCAGGCCCTGATCGCCGCCGCGCTGGACCGCTGGCTGCCACCGGCGCAGGCGCTCGGATGGGTGGATCCGTGGGACGTCCGCAGCGGTTGGCGGCTGGGGGAGGCCGCCTGGGGCGGCTGGCGCTTCCGGTCGGGGCTCGACACGCATGACGTGTTCGTCCGGGCGCACGGCGCGGGCGGCGTGGAGGTCCGGGTCGACGGGCTGCCCGCTGCGCAGGTGCGGGCCCGCCGCCAGGGGAGCGGCGTCGTGCTGGCCGGGCCGCAGGGGTCGGTCCGCATCGAGGTCGTGCATGACGGATCGCGGGTCTGGCTCGGGTTCCAGGGGCAGGCGTGGGTGCTCGCCGAGCTGTCGCGGCTGGCCGCCGATCGGGCCGACGAGTCCGCGGCGGAGCTCGCACCGGTCCGGTCCCCGATGCCGGGCACCGTGATCGCCGTCATGGTCGCGCCCGGCGACGCGACCGACGCCGGGGCGGCGCTGGTGACCGTTGAGGCGATGAAGATGGAGCACACGCTGCGCGCGAGTGCAGCGGGAACGGTCGCCGCTGTGCTGGTCGCGGTGGGCGACCGGGTCGCGCTCGATCAGGACCTGGTGCGTTGGGAGGCGGGCGATGCGTGAGCTGCCGATGCAGGTGCGGATGGACGGACTGCCGGATGCCGTCACGATCTGGGAGGTCGGTGCCCGCGACGGGCTGCAGAACGAACCCGGGGTGATCACCACCGGGGAGAAGGTCGAGTTCATCGTCCGGCTGGCCGCAGCCGGGCTGCGGATCATCGAAGCCACGAGCCTGGTCCGTCCGGAGTGGGTTCCGCAGCTCGCCGACGCCGATGACGTCCTGGCGAGACTGCCGCGAGCCGACGCGGTCCGCTACCCGGTGCTGGTGCCGAACCCCAGGGGCCTGGACCGGGCGCGGGCGGCCGGGGTGCGCGACATCGCGGTGTTCGCGTCGGCGACCCAGACCTTCGCCGCGAAGAACCTCAACCGAACCCTGGAGACCCAGTGGGAGATGTTCGAGCCCACGATCGCCTCGGCAGTCGGCGCGGGGATGAACGTGCGCGGCTACGTCTCCATGTGCTTCGGGGATCCGTGGGAGGGGGCGGTGGACCCGGGCCAGGTGGTGGAGGTCTGCCTGCGCCTGTACCAGTCCGGGTGCGACGCGATCTCCCTCGGCGACACGATCGGCGTGGCCACGCCGGGCCAGGTCCGTTCCCTCATCGGGCGATTGACGAGGTCCGGCCTGCCGCTGGAGGCGATCGGCGTGCACTTCCACGACACCTACGGCCAGGCGCTGGCGAACACCCTAGCGGCGCTGCAGTCGGGGGTCGCCACCGTCGATGCCAGCGCCGGGGGCCTGGGCGGCTGCCCGTACGCCAAGTCCGCCACCGGCAACCTCGCCACCGAGGACCTGGTCTGGATGCTGGACGGCCTGGGAGTGGCCACCGGGGTCGGGCTGGACTCGCTGGTGGCGACCTCGCGGTGGATGGCTGAGATCCTCGACCGGCCCTCGCCGAGCAGGGTGGTGCGCGCGTTGTCGTCGCAGCGGTAGCGCGGCACGGCCCGCAGGCAGGGCTTGCGACACTGGGATGGTGCACACCGAGATCATCGCGCTGCTTCTGGCGGTGGGGGCCGCCTCGGCCACGATGCTCGGTTGGGCGATCGCTGTCAGCCGGCGGGAATGGCGGCCGCGGACGTCGGGCTGGCTGCTGCTGGTCTCGGCGGCAGCGATGATGCTGGTGAGCGCCTTCGAACTGCTCCCAGGGGCCGCCGGGGCTGGGCTGGCCGTCGCCTCGATCGGCGCCTGGGCGGCCGCGGGCGCCGGCGTGGTCGTGGTGATGCACGTGGCGGCCCACCGCCTGGAGTTCGGTGTCGCCGGCCTGCAGCGCAGCGGCCTGATCATCGCCGTGGCCATCGGCCTGCACAACATCCCCGAAGGTGCCGCGCCGTATGCGGCCGCGCTGCTGTCGCTGCAGGGCGGCCTGATCACCGCCGCAGCCCTCGGTGTGCACAACATCGCGGAGGGGCTGGTGATCGCGGCGCCCGTCGTGGTCGGGGGCGGGACGAAGCGCCGCGCGTTCTGGCTGACCCTGGTGGCGACGCTGGGGGAGATCGGCGGAGCGGTGATCGCGTTCACCATGACGGCCGGGATCGATAACACCGTCGCCGGCGGCCTGCTGGCGTTCGTGGCGGGGGTGATGGTGGCGGTGAGCCTGTTGGAGCTGCTGCCGGCGGCGCTGCGGCTGCTGCGCGCGCAGCCGGCCGACGAGCCCGCCGGCGACCTCGTCTCGCGGTAGCGGTGCCAGTTGCTGCGGTTGCCACCCCCCGTGGCACCCTGGCGTTATGCCTGATTCTTCGCTGTCGTCCGAGTACGAAGACCTGCGCAAGACGGTGGAGCAGTTCGCCCACGATGTCGTCGCCCCCGTGATCGGGGACTACTACCAGCGCGAGCAGTTCCCCTACCCCATCGTCGCCCAGATGGGGGAGATGGGGCTGTTCGGGCTGCCCTTCCCCGAGGAGTACGGCGGCATGGGCGGCGACTACTTCGCGCTGTGCATCGCGATCGAGGAATTGGCGCGGGTCGACTCCTCGGTGGCCATCACGCTGGAGGCTGGCGTCTCCCTGGGTGCGATGCCGATCTACCGCTTCGGGACCGAGGAGCAGAAGCGGCGCTACCTGCCGGCCCTGACCTCGGGCAAGGCGCTGGCCGCCTTCGGATTGACCGAGGCGTCGTCGGGTTCGGACGCAGGCTCCATCGCCACCACCGCGCGCCGCGACGGCGACGAGTGGGTGATCAACGGGTCGAAGGTGTTCATCACCAACTCGGGCACGGATATCACCGAGTTCGTCACCGTGACCGCCAAGGTGGAGGACGGCGGGATCAGCGCCATCATCGTGCCGAACGGCACGCCCGGCTTCACGGTCGCCGCCAAGTACTCCAAGGTCGGGTGGAACGCGTCCGACACCCACGAGCTGTTCTTCGACGACGTGCGGGTGCCGGTGGAGAACCTGGTGGGGGAGCCGGGGCGGGGCTATGCCCAGTTCCTGCGGATCCTGGACGAGGGCCGGATCGCGATCTCGGCGCTGGCGACGGGGCTGAGCCAGGGATGCGTCGACGAGTGCGTCAGGTACAGCGCCGACCGGGCCGCTTTCGGCCGTCCGATCGGTACGAACCAGTCGATCGCGTTCAAGATCGCGGACATGGAGACCCGGACCTACCTGTCACGGCTGGCCTACTACGACGCCGGCACCCGGATGCTGGCGGGTTCGCCGTTCAAGCACCAGGCCGCGATGGCGAAGCTGTTCAGCACCGAGTCGGCGGTGACGAACGCGCGGGAGGCGACCCAGATCTTCGGCGGCTACGGCTTCATGAACGAGTACCCGGTGGCCCGGATGTGGCGCGATTCGAAGGTGCTGGAGATCGGCGAGGGCACCTCCGAGGTGCAGCGCATCCTGATCTCCCGCCAGCTCGGGGTCGGCCGGTAGGGCGTCGGTCCGCAGCCGTGGGGTGTGGGGCGGCTGCAGCACAGATCGTGCCGATCGGCCATACCTGGCGCGCGGCGGCGGGAATCCGCAGCCCGGACGCAGGCCTCAACCGACCCGGTGCAGGTACCTGATCGCCGCGCCCTCGCCGGCGTACCGGAAGGGCTCGAGCTCCTGGTCCCAGCGGGTGCCCAGCAGCGCGTCCAACTCATCCCGCAGGGACGTCCCCTTCCGCGCCGACTGGTGCATCGCCGACCGGATCCGCTCCTCGGAGACCTGGATATCGCCGTGCACGCCGATGCAGGCGCGGAACACACCCAGGCCCGGGGTGACGCTGTAGCGCTCGCCCTCATGTCCGGCCGACGGGTCCTCGGTCACCTCGTACCGCAGTCCGGTGAATCCCCGCAGCGATGAGACGAGACGGGCGCCGGTGCCGCTCTCGCCGTGCCAGGAGAACTCGGCGCGCACCGACCCGGGCAGCACGGGTTGCGGGGTCCAGGTCATGGAGACCTCGCGCTCCAGCACCTGCGCCACGGCCCACTCCACGTGGGGGCTGAGCGCACGCGTGCAGGCATGCACGAATATGACGCCGCGCGTCGCTGCGGCGCCGATGGTCCGATGTGGGACCGGGGCGATCAACGTCGGCATGTCGGCCTCCTCGTGTCAGGTTCGCCTTCCCCAGCGTCCCGACGTCGCCGCACGACGTGCCATCCGTTGTCTTCAGTTGTCCGATCCGAGCCGAGCACCTTCCCGTGCCGGCATCAGGTCTGCGTTAGCCGACTATAACGCGCGGTAACCGATCATGGAAGGCGCAGCATCGGCCAATCGGGGGTCCGCGATCAATGGTTTTTTCCACCCTGGTGCCGAAGCCGTGCCGGGACCCCCCACAATAGTTGCGGTACGTTCGTCATTCGCCACTCGCCGGCGGATTCCTGGGAGGACAACACATGGCACTCACCACACCGGCACCACGGGTGCTGGCAGACGCCCTGCCTGGCACGGTGGCCCGCGACGTAGTACTCGTGCTCGGCGGCGCCGCGTTCGTGGGCCTCGCGGCACAGGTGGCGATCCCGCTTCCGTTCACTTCCGTCCCGGTCTCCGGCCAAACCTTCGCGGTCCTCATGGTGGGCGCGGCGCTGGGGACTCTGCGCGGCGTGGTCTCGATGTCGATCTACCTGCTCGCGGGGCTGATCGGCATGCCGTGGTTCGCGGGGGGGGATGCCGCCTACTCCGGCGGTGTGCTGACACCGTCGTTCGGCTACATCATCGGCTTCGTCGTCGCCGGTGGCCTGGTCGGGTACCTGGCCGAGCGCGGCTGGACCCGCTCGCCGGCGCGCACCGCCGCCGCGATGGTCCTGGGCAACCTCGTCATCTACGGCGTGGGAGTCACGTGGCTGAAGTTCGCGCTGGATGCCTCCTGGGGCAACGCGGTCGCCTGGGGGCTCACCCCGTTCCTGCTGGGCGACGCGATCAAGGTCGTGCTGGCCGCGGGCCTGTTCCCCGCGGCCTGGCTCGGGCTGACCAAGCTGGGACTTGCGCCCCGCGAGGACCCCGCTCCCGAATCGGCCAGCCGGCAGGGCTGAGGCGACCGGGCCTGCTGCGTAGCTGCCAGTCCCGCCACGCGGCGGGCTGGCTCGACGGGGAGCCCGCCGCTCCGGCTGCGGTCGCGGCGTACGCACCTCGCCGACGCGCAGATCGTCCCTGAGGTGACGGGAAATCGGGTTCTACGGCGGCGGGCCCCGGCTGCGTGCGCCCGGCCCTACCCGGTGTTGCGCAGGCCGGTGGCGATGCCGTTGATGGTCAGCGACAGCGCCCGCCGCAGATCCGGCTGCGGCTCGGACTGCGAGGCGCGTACGCGCTGCAGCAGCGTCACCTGCAGGTAGTGCAGCGGCCGTAGGTTCGCGTCGCGCACCTGCAGCGTCTGTGCCAGCCGGGGCTGCTGCTCCAGCAGCACCCGCTCCCCGGTCAGCGCGAGCACCTCGGACATGGTCTTGTCGTGCTCCTCGCGGATGTCGTCGGCAAGGCGGTGCAGGGGCGGCGGGACGAGTTCGCGGACATAGTGGGCGGCGACGTCCAGGTCGGTCTTGGCCAGCGTCATGGTGACGTTGGACAGGAACGTGGCGAAGAACGACCACTGCTCGCGCATCTGATGCAGCTGCGGCAGGAGTCCGGCCTCCCGTGCGGCGGCCAGCCCCGTGCCGACGCCGTACCAGCCGGGCACGATCTGGCGCGACTGCGTCCACCCGAACACCCATGGGATGGCCCGCAGGCCTGCCAAGCCCGTGGAGGTGTCCGGGCGGCGGGCGGGCCGTGAGCCCATGTGCATCCCCGCCAGCTCGTTGACCGGGGTCGAGGCGGCGAAGTAGCCGGGCAGGTCCGGGTCCTCCACCAGCCGCCGGTAGCGGGCGAACGCCGCGGCGCTGATCAGCGCCATGATCTCGTCCCAGTGCTGGAGCTGCTCCCAGGTGGCCCGCATCGTCTGGTGCAGCGCCGTTGCCTCCAGCGTCGCGGCGACGGTCAGCTCGAGGTTCTCGCGGGCGAGCTCCGGCAGCAGGTACTTGTCCGAGATGACCTCGCCCTGCTCGGTCACCTTGATCTCCCCGGCCAGCACCCCGAACGGCTGGGACATGATGGCTTCGAAGGTGGGGCCTCCGCCGCGGCCCACGGTCCCGCCGCGGCCGTGGAACAGCCGCAGGCGGACGCCGTACGCGGCCGCGACGTCCCGCAGCCGCCGCTGGGCGAGGTGGATCTCCCACTGGCTGGTGGTGATGCCGGCGTCCTTGTTCGAATCGGAGTATCCGAGCATCACCTCCTGCGCATCGCCGCGCAGCGCGACGATCCTGCGATAGGCGGGCACCGACAGCAGCTGGTCCAGGATCACCCCGGCGCTGCGCAGCTCGGCCACCGTCTCCAGCAGGGGGACGAAGCCGATGTCGGCCCGGCCCTGCAGGATGTCGATCAGCCCGGCCTCGCGGGCGAGGACCACGGCGGCGAGGATGTCGTCGGCGCCCTGCGTCATCGACACGATGTACGACTCCACGGCCTCCGGCCCATGCTCGTCGATCGCGAACCGGGCGGCCCGGAAGGCGTCGAACGTGGCCATGCCCTCGGCGTCCAGCGGGGGAGGGCAGGGGCCCAGGGGGCGGAGGCTGACGAGCTCGGCGGCCAGCGCCGCCAACCGCTCGTCGCGCCCGGCCGGATAGGCCAGGTCCACCCGTGCGAAGAGCTGCGCCACCGCTGCGTGGTGCTTGTCGGCGTGCTCCCTGATGTCCAGGGTCGCCAGCTGCATCGTGATGGCGCTGATCTGCCGGATCGCCGCGTCGAACGCCCCGCGCGCCGCGAACGCGCCGCGGTGCGCCAGCAGGGCGTCGCGCACCGGCATCAGGTCGTCCAGCAGCTGCTGCGTGGTGCGGTAGTCCCGCCCCGGCTGATGCGGGGTCTGCTCGAGGTGTCGGCGGATCGTGGCGGCGAGCCGGGCCTTGACGATCTCCAGCTTCAGCCGGACCGGCTCCTCGGCGTACAGGCGCAGGTACCGGTTGTTGAACCCCTCCACCTGTGTGAGGTCCTGCTCGAGCTGTGCTCGCAGCTCGGTGGGCACGCCCGCGATGCGCTCGCTGACGGACAGCTCCTCCCGCAGGCCGTCGACGATCTCGATCAGCCGGGAGACGGCGTGCTCGCGCTGCAGCAGCAGCACATCGCGGGTGATGCGTCCGGTGACGAACGGGTTGCCGTCCCGGTCGCCGCCGATCCAGGAGCCGAAGCTCAGCGGCCTGGCGGTGGGCGGGATCGTGACGCCGAGCGCGGCCATGTGCCGCGCCAACTCGTTGAGCACCTGGCCCAGCGGTCCGCGGATGATGTCGTCGAGGAAGTGCAGCGCGTTGCGCGCCTCGTCCAGCACCTCCGGCCGTTCGAGCCGGAGCTCGTCGGTCTGCCACATCAGGTCCACCAGCTCCGCCAGCCGCCGGTGCGCCGCCGCGGTGTCCGTCGCCTGCAGCGCGGTTGCGATGCCCCGCAGCTTGACCAGCGTGCTGCGCCGGGCGGCCTCGGTGGGGTGGGCGGTGAACACCGGCCGGGCCGACAGGTGCTGCACGGCCTCGCTCAGCGTCGCGATGTCGAGCCCGGACTCGGAGATCCGGGCAGCCGTCTGCGCCAGCGCGCCACCGACCTGCTGGCGCTGCACCGACAGCGCTCGCCACCGGTGCACCTGTTCGGCGACGTTCGCCAGATGGAAGTAGATCAGGAACGCGCGGGCCATCCTGGTCGCGGTGGGCAGGTCCAGCTGCCGCAGTGTCCCCAGCACCACCGCATCGCCGCGCCGGACGGCGTCGCGCACATCCGCGGTGACCGATTGCAGCTCCTGGCCCTCCTGCCGGATGAGGGTCTCGTCGAGCAGCCGCGCAAGCCGGGCGAGGTCTGCGCTGAGGGCTGCGTCGATGGTGGCTGCGATGTGGTCCTGGTCGGGCGGCACGGTGCCAGCGTGTCGAAGCGGGGCGCGATACGCAACATGCCGCCTGCCAACGGGTCAAGCGATGCCGGCGCCGACGAGGGAGCCGACCCCGAACGTGACGGCTGCCGCGGTGCCGCCGACCAGCGCCTGCCGCAGCGCGCCCGGTACCAGCCCGCGCCCCGACAGCCGCCCGACGGCGCCGCCCACCAGCAGCATCGCCAGCAGCGCCAGCACGATCGCCGTCACCAGCGCGGCCGCGCCGGACATCAGCAGGTAGGGGACCAGGGGCACCGCGGCGCCCACGGCGAAGGCCGCGAAGCTGCTGGCCGCGGCCTTCACCGGTGAACCGAGCTCCGAGGGATCGAGGCCGAGCTCCTCGCGGGCGAGCGTGTCCAGCGCGGTGTCCGGGTCGGCCATGATGCCGCGAGCCGTGTCCCGGGCGGTGTCGCGGTCGAGTCCCTTCGCCCGGTACAGCAGCTCCAGCTCCTGCTGCTCCTCCAGCGGGTGGTTGCGCAGCTCCTCGGCCTCGAGCGCGATCTCGCGCTGGTAGAGGTCCCGCTGGCTGGCGACGCTGACGTACTCGCCCGCCGCCATCGAGAACGCGCCGGCCAGCAGGCCCGCGAAGCCTGCGAAGGCGACAGTGTCGCTGGCGGCGCCGCTGCCCGCGAAGCCCATCACCAGCGCGGTGTTGGAGACCAGCCCGTCGCTGATGCCGAACACCGCGGCCCGCACCCACCCGCTGCGGTCGCCCCGGTGCCAGGGCTCCCGGCTGTTCAACCGGGCGCGCGCCTCCTGCGGGGTCGGGGATTCGCTGCGCAGCCGGGCCAGCACCCGCTCGTGGATCCGCTCGTCGTCGGCCATCCCGGGGGCGGCGTCCGGTTCGGCGTCGTACATGTCCTGGGCGGCCCGCTCGCCGGCCTCGAGCTCGGGCAGGACGGCATCGAGGGACAGAGCGCGCGCACGGGCGAGGATCGAGGCCGAGTCTGGGTCCGGCGTGTCGTCGACGTCCGGAACCGGCACGCCGGCCTGCATCAGCAGGGCCTCCCAGTGCGCGGCGTGCTTCTCCTCGATGGCGGCGAGCTCCCGCAGCGCGTCGGCGCGATCCCCCCGCGTCAGGCCCGCCAGCGCGCGGTAGAGCCGGGCGGCCCGGCGCTCGTCAGCCAGGTAGTCGAGGTAGCGATCGGTCGCACCCACACAGCAACCGTAGCCCGATTCCCCCCTCCTGCGCCCGCACCGCCGGGGTCGGCCGGCTACCCGGAGCCCTCGGTGTTCCCCGGATCCGCGGCGGCGGGATCGTGCAGCTTGTAACGGGCGACGGCGTCGCGCGGCGCCGAGGCGTCCACCTCGCCGCGCTGGGCCAGCATGACCAGGGTCTGCGCGGTGATCGACTCGGCATCCACCAGAAAGTGCCGCCTCGCCGCGCCGCGGGTGTCGGAGATGCCCCACCCGTCGGTGCCCAGCGAGATGAAGTCCTGCGGGACCCAGTTGCGGATCCCGTCCTGCGTCGCGCGCATCCAGTCGGAGACCGCGATCACCGGTCCGGGCCGATCCTGCAGCCGCCGGGTGAGGTAGGGGACGCACACCTGCTGATCGGAGTGCAGGAAGTTGAACCGGTCGCACGCCAGCCCGTCGCGCCTCAGCTCAGTCCAGGAGGTCACCGACCAGACGTCGGCGTGCACGCCCCACTCATCGCGCAGCAGTTCGACGGCCCGCAGCGCCCACGGCACCGCCGCGCCCGAAGCCAGCAGCTGCGCCCGCGGTCCGGCGGCTGCGGGGTCGGCCTCGGCGATCAGGTGCATGCCCTTGACGATGCCCTCGACGTCGACGCCCTCCGGCTCGGGCGGCTGGCTCATGGGCTCGTTGTAGACCGTGATGTAGTAGAAGATGTCCTCCTGCTCCGGGCCGTACATCCGGCGCAGCCCGTCGCGCACGATGTGCCCGATCTCGTAGGCGTAGGCCGGGTCGTAGGCCAGGCAGGCGGGGTTCGCCGAGGCGTAGAGCAGCGACTGGCCGTCGTTGTGCTGCAGGCCCTCGCCGGACAGGGTGGTGCGTCCGGCTGTGGCGCCGAGCAGGAACCCGCGAGCCATCTGGTCCATCGCCGCCCACAGCGAATCGGCGGTCCGTTGGAAGCCGAACATCGAGTAGAAGATGTAGAAGGGGATCATCGGCTCGTCGTGGGTGGAGTACGACGTGCCGGCCGCGATGAACGACGCCACGGAGCCGGCCTCGTTGATGCCCTCGTGCAGGATCTGCCCGGTCGTGGCCTCCTTGTAGGCCAGGAGCAGGTCCCGGTCCACCGAGATGTAGTTGTGGCCGTGCGGGTTGTAGATCTTCGCGGTGGGGAAGATGGCGTCCAGCCCGAAGGTGCGCGCCTCGTCGGGGATGATCGGCACGAACCGCTTGCCGAGCTCCGGATCCCGCAACAGGTCCTTGAACAGCCGGACGATGGCCATCGTGGTGGCGACCAGCTGTTTGCCGGATCCCCGCTTCAGCGACTCGAACGGCTTGTCCACCGGCTCCGGCAGGTGCTGGCTGGACCGCGTCCGCCGCCGCGGGACCGACCCGCCGAGCGCGGCCCGGCGCTCCTTCATGTACTGGATGACCTCGTTGTCCGGCCCGGGGTTGTAGTACGGCGGGAGGTAGGGGTCGGCCTCGAGCTGCTCGTCGGAGATCGGGATCCGCACCCGGTCCCGGAAGGCCTTCAGATCGTCCAGCGTGAGCTTCTTCATCTGGTGCGTCGCATTGCGGCCCTCGAAGGATTCCAGCGAGTAGCCCTTGACGGTCTTGGCGAGGATGACGGTGGGCTGACCCGCGTGGTTCACGGCCGCGGTGTAGGCCGCGTACACCTTGCGGTAGTCGTGGCCGCCGCGGCGCAGCGACCAGACCTCGGCGTCCGACCAGCTCTCCACCATCTTGGCGGTGCGGGGGTCCAGGCCGAAGAAGTGCTCCTTGATGAAGCCGCCGCCCTCGGCGCGATAGGTCTGGAAGGAGCCGTCGGGGGTGGTGTTCATGAGGTTCACCAGCGCGCCGTCGGCGTCCATGGCGAACAGCTTGTCCCACTTGCGGCCCCAGATGACCTTGATGACGTTCCAGCCGGCCCCCCGGAAGTACGCCTCGAGCTCCTGGATGATCTTGCCGTTGCCGCGGACCGGTCCGTCGAGGCGCTGCAGGTTGCAGTTCACCACGAAGGTGAGGTTGTCCAGCTCCTCGTAGGCCGCCAGCTGCAGCGCGCCGCGGGACTCGACCTCGTCCATCTCGCCGTCGCCCAGGAACGCCCACACGTGCTGCTGACTGGTGTCCCTGATCCCGCGGTTGAGCAGGTAGCGGTTGAAACGGGCCTGATAGATCGCATCGAGCGGCCCCAGACCCATGGACACCGTGGGGAACTGCCAGAACTGCGGCATCAGCCTCGGGTGCGGGTAGCTCGGCAGGGAGCCGGAGGGGTGGGAGACCTCTTGCCGGAACCCGTCGAGGTCGTCCTCGGTCAGCCGGCCCTCCAGGAAGGCGCGGGCGTAGACGCCGGGCGCGGAGTGGCCCTGGAAGAAGACCTGGTCGCCGCCGCCGGGGTGGTCCAGACCGCGGAAGAAGTGGTTGAAGCCGACTTCGTACAGATGCGCGGAGGAGGCGTAGGACGAGATGTGGCCGCCGACGCCGATGCCGGGCCGCTGGGCGCGATGGACCATCATCGCGGCGTTCCAGCGGATCATCATCCGGATCTGCTTCTCGACCTCCTCGTCGCCGGGGAACCACGGCTCGTTGTCGGTGTGGATGGTGTTGATGTAGTCGGTGCTGCGCAGCGACGGCACACCCACCGCGCGCTCCCGTGCCCGGCGCAACAGCTCCAGCATCAGCACCCGCGTCCGGTACGGACCGGCGTGATCGACCACCGAGTCGAGCGAGTCCAGCCACTCCCGGGTCTCCTCGGGGTCGGTGTCGATGTATTGCGAGGGCAGTCCGCCTTCGATCGGGGCGGGCGTTAGCGGATTCGCAGTCACGGTTGTTCCTTTGCGCCGGGGGCGGTTGGTGCCATCATCGCGCGGGGACGTCGAAGTTGCAGCGCGCTCGGACATCGCAATTGCCGAACGTACGCCGGATGACCATTTGTAGGAGGCGCTTGCGTGTTGCGGCCCCTTTCGGGTGGACTATGCGGCAAGGTGCTGCAGAAGGGCAGCTCGGTCGGCAGGGAGGGCTCGCGCAGGTGGCCACAGGTTCGTCGGTCGGTGAAGATCGGGCCCGCGCGATGTCGCGGCTGGGGCTCCTCGGTGATTCCGTGGTTCAAGTCGTCGGGTGGGATGAGGACTGCGATACCGAGTTCCTCGCGAACCTGACCGAGCATGTCTCCGAGGTCGTGATGGCCGAGGCCAGCGACGTCGTGGACGGCGTGCTGGTGTGGTGGCGCAGCGACGACGGGGATCTGGCGGACGGGCTGCTGGACGCGCTGGCCATGCTCGCCGATGACGGCGTGATCTGGCTGTTGACACCGCGCCCCGGACGAGCCGGCCACATGCCGGGGTCGGATGTGAAGGAGGGCGTGCAGGTCGCCGGACTGCAGGTCACCAGTTCGATCAGCGTCGGCGCCGACTGGCAGGCCGCGCGGCTGACCGCGCCGAAATCGGGACGCTGAATCCGCGGGCTTTGCCATATGCTCGCCGCGTGACGACCTTGCCTGTCGGATCGCAGAACGAGATGGACGCGTTCGCCGCGATCCAAACGCGTCTGGTTGAGGCCTTCAACGTCTACCGCGACCTGCCCGACGCCGACCATGCGCTGGTCGTCGTCCCGAGCATGACCTTCGATCGCGAATTGCTGGAGAAGGTGGCCGGCGTCGACCACTACGAAGAGCGCTTGCTGGCGATGCTGTGCGCTCTGCGCCGGCCCCGGCTGCGCCTGGTGTACTGCACCTCCACCCGGGTCTCCGAGACCGTGGTGGACTACTACCTGCACCTGATCACCGGGGTGCCCCAGCGGCATTCGCGGCGCCGGCTGACCATGGTGTGCTGCGATGACGCCTCCCCGGCGCCGCTGACCCAGAAGCTTCTGGAGCGCCCCAACCGCATCGCGGAGATCCGGCGGGCGATCGCGGGCGCGGGAACCGCTTCGATCATCTGCCAGAACACCACCGCGCTGGAGCGGTCCCTGGCGGTGGCGATCGGGATCCCGTTGTACGGCAACCCGCCCGAGCTCGACGACCTCGGATCCAAGAGCGGCAGCCGGGAGGTGTTCCGCGAGGCGGGTGTGGATCTGCCGGACGGATTCGAGCGGCTGCGCGATCTGGACGACGTCGCAGTGGCAATCGCCGAGCTGAAGGGCAGGCACCCGGAGCTGCACCGCGCGGTGATCAAGGTCGAGGAGGGATTCTCGGGAGAGGGCAACGCGGTGATGGAGCTCGACCCGATCGACGGTCGGAGCGACTCCGAGCGGCTGCGCCAGGTGCGGGAGAACCTGCCGACCGGCCTGACGTTCGTCGCCGACATCGACTACGAGGCCTACGGCGTCAAGTTCGCCGCGATGGGCGGGATCGTCGAGGAGTTCATCGATGGGGAGGGCAAATGCTCGCCGTCCTCGCAGGGGCAGATCGAGCCGGGAGGGATCGTGCGGCCGCTGTCGACCCATGATCAGATCCTCGGCGGCCCGGACGGCCAGGTCTTCGAGGGCAGCACGTTCCCGGCGCACCCCGATTACCGGATGCTGGTGCAGGCCAACGGCCAGGCGGTCGGCAGGACCCTCCAGCGGCGGGGTGCGCTGGGCCGCTATGCGGTGGACTACATGGTCGTGCGGACCCCTGATGAGGGCTACCGCTGCGCTGCCATCGAGATCAACCTGCGCCGCGGCGGCACCACCCACCCGATGATGGCCCTGGAGATCCTCACCAACGGGTCCTACGACCCGGTGAGCGGGCAGTTCATCACCCAGTCCGGCCGGGTGCGCACGTACTACTCCACCGACAACCGCCGCCACCCCGCCTACCGCGGACTCGACGTCGACGACTTCATGGACCTCATGGTGACCAACCACATGAACTACGACCCGGTCACCGAGACCGGCGCGGTGTTCCACATGCTGGGGGCGCTGTCGCAGTACGGCAAGTTCGGGATGACGTGCATCGCCGAGAACATCCCAGAGGCCCGCCGCATCGACCACTCCATCACCCAACGGCTCAATCGTGCGACCGGGGTCGGTGCCCCGTAGGTCGCGCGCCGCCTCAGCGGCGCCCCAGGAATCTGGCCAGCATCGCGGTCTTGCGCAGCAGCGGCCCGCCGGGAAGGTCGGGGATCTCATCGACGACGGGGGACAGGGCCAGCAGGGCGCGCGGGTCGCGGAACCTGACCTGACGGGTCAGGGCGGAGTAGTCCGCCCGCCCGCCGGCGAGGTCCAGCAGCACCTCCTCGGGCCCGAGCACCCCGGGACCCTCGGTGTCGCCGATGCTGCTGGTCCATCCGCCTCCGCGGATGCTGGTGGACACGGCGATGCGGCGCCCCACCGCCACCGCCGATGCGACCAGCCCGATCCGTGCCGCGACCGCCCCGGTCGCGTCGAGGAGCGAGATCAGCCCGAGTTCATCCAGCTCCGGCAGCGGCGGCGCCCCGGCCGGCATGAGGTCCCGCGCTGTGATCGCCAGCTGGTAGACCATCGCGTGGACGACCGTGCCCAGCGGCAACGGGCCCAGCGGCGACGGCGCCAGGAGCATGCCCTCGGTGCGCAGGGCGCCCGACGCCAGCCACTGGTGCGTCTGCCGCATGCTGCCGGCAACAGATCCCCGCACGTCGTCGTCGGCGGCATCGGCGTGGGCGGCGGCGAGGCGCTGGGACGTGGCCCGGTACGGCTCGCAGGTGGTGCGGCCGGCATGCGCATCGGCCAGGAGCTCAGGGATGCCGCGGCTGTCCGGCCAGGTGCCCAGCCCGATCACCATCTCGCGGGCCGACCGCCTGGCGGATCGCGACGGCCCGGCGAGGTCCACCTCGGCGATCAGATCGACGAACAGCCGCCATGCCCGCGTGGTCCGCGCCGCCAACCCGGAGGGGTCGGAGGTGAGGAAGCCCTGCGGCGGATCAGCCGCGCGGTCGTCGTGCGCCACTCGCCCATCCTTCCGCACCCCGGGTGCTGGAGGAGCCCGCCGCCTGGGTTCCAATAGAGGCGACGGACACTACCACCCTGGAGGATGCATGACCATCGCGATCGGTGCGGCGGCACCCGACTTCGTTCTGCGGGATCAGGCCAAGCAGGAGCACCGCTTGAGCGATTACCGAGGCAAGAAAGTGGTGCTCATGTTCTACCCGTTCGCGTTCTCCGGGATCTGCACCCCAGAGGTCTGCGAGCTGCGCGACCGGCGCGCGCAGCTGGTCAATGACGACACGCAGGTGCTGTCGGTCTCATGCGATTCGGTGCATGCGCTGCGGGTGTTCGCCGAGGCCGAGGGGCTGGGCTACCCGCTGCTGAGCGACTTCTGGCCCCACGGCGCCGTGGCCAAGCAGTACGGGGTGTTCCTGGATGCGGTGGGCGTCGCCAACCGGGCGACCTTCGTCATCGACCGCGACGGGATCGTGCGCTGGTCGGTGGTGACGTCGATGGGCGAGCCGCGCGACGCTGACGACTACCTCAAGGCGCTGGCGGAGCTCGGCTGAATCAGCCGGGCACGCAGCTCGGCCAGCGTTTCGTCGGCGACCCCGAGGCCGTTGCGGACGTAGCTGTCGAACGACCCGTAGATGGTCTGCGCCTCATGCTGGGCGGCCGCGAGGTACTCGGGGTAGACCTCGAGGACGGGCCGCAGCGCGTCCAGGGCCACCTCGGGCTGCGGCAGGAACTCGCGGTAGGCGCTGAACATCTCCACCACCGCCGGACCGCTGGCCAGGTAGTCGGCCTCGATCTCCGCCTGGCCGGCGCCGAGGACCTGCAGGATCACGGCGACCAGCCAACCGGTTCGGTCCTTGCCCGCCGTGCAGTGCAGCAGGACCGGCGGCGCATCGGGCAGCGCCAACTCCTGCAGCACCCCGCCGATGCTGCGCCGCGCACTGGGGAGGGCGACGAAGTCCCGGTAGGAGTTGATCATGACTTCCTTCAGATCGCGCGGGGCGAAGCCGTCGGCGATGTGGTGCTGGCCGAGCGCCTCCGCCGCAAGCCGCCCGAGGTTCGCCGCGCCGGCATAGGAGGCATCGGCCAGCATGTCGGCGTGCATCGCGGTGGTCGAGTCCGGGAGCTGCACCGGCTGGTTCTCCTGCTCAAGGGTCGTGCGCAGGTCCACCGTGATGCGGATACCCAGGTCGGCGAGCGCGGCGAGCGCTGCCGGATCGGCGGGGGCCGCGCTGCGGAACAGCAGCCCGGGCCGCACCGCGCCGCCGGTGCAGGGGATGCCGCCGAGGTCGCGCCCGTTGGGGAGGTCGGCAAGGGTCACCCTGCCACCGTACTGGGTACCGCCGTCGCCTGGCCGCCGAGCACGGGCGCTGCCCTGGGTACAGTGGTGGGCGGTGCGGGCGCATAGCTCAGTTGGCTAGAGCACCTCCCTTACAAGGAGGGGGTCAGGGGTTCGAGTCCCTTTGCGCCCACAAGGGTGGAATGTGTTGCGGGGCAAGGGATAACGAGCGGACGACCGGGGCCGCTCTCGGTGCTCATCCAGACGTCGGCGGCATCTCCTGCTGCATTGATCGGCTCCGAGCCGCCGGTCAGGCAGCGAGCCGGTTGCCGGGGGCCCGGCAGGCGGGGCAGTAGACGCCGAACAGGGTCAGCGGCAGCGCTGTGGCGATCACCTTCGACAGGTGGGGCGAGGGCTGTCGGCAGGAGTGGCAGATCCCCGAGTACTGCTCGCTGATGTCCGGAATCATGATGTCGAAGCACTCGAAGCAGTAAACGTCGCCAGGGGTGGCCAGGAACCCGAACAGGGTCTGCGGGTTGGGGCTGAGCAGGTGCGTGCAGATGCGCGTCGGCGGAAGGAACTGGCCGACCAGCTGCTCGCTGGTGGGCAGATACTCGACGGTGCTGTCGACCGCGAGTTCGAGGGCGATCTCGAACGCCTCCTGCTTTGCCGCCTGGTCCTGGTCCTGGAAGGCGGTCGTCTTGTCGTACACGACACCACCTCCCTCTGTTGCCCTTTCCAACGCCACGGTTACTGTCCGTATTGCGTGACGCGCATCACCGGGCAGGACCCGGGCCAGGGGACCGCTCGCCGGGAGCATCAACGGCACGCCACCCGCTCCGCCAGGAGGCGACGCGCGATCGCCCCATCGGCATTGACAAGGGCTGTCGCGCGTCGTCGACAACCGCACAACAGGGGCCGCAGTCGCGCCCGAGAACCCGACCCAATTGCCTGCCGCCAGCGCTACTGTCGTGCCACTGCCCGATCGTTCTGCGGTTGGAGGAGCGAATGACGGTTCTGGCGCCACCTACCGTGAAGGGTCCGGTGCTCTCCACCAGCCCCTGGGTGCGGGTCGACGGCGTGCTCGCGGGAGCGATCGTCGAGGTTGCGGCCGATGACGGTACGGTCCATGCCGAAGGCACGGCCGGCGTCAACGGCACTGTGTGGCTGTCGGTGGGCACGCCGCTGCGCGAGGGCTCAACCCTGGTCGCACGACAGAAGCGCGGACCCGGACGTCTCGAGTCCGTCCGTACATGGTGTGCCCGTCCTGCCGCCGCCGGCGGGAAGCACGCTCACCCTCCAACCGGCGGATTCGGCGGTTACGGCAACCCGATTTCGGTCTCGAAGGTCACCTGGCGGGTGCAGCAGAGCTGGGCGGCAGGCTCAGTCACCGGCAGCGGGCCCACGACCAACGTCGTCCTCCCGCCCCCTCCCGCGGGGACTCCGAACCCGCGGGCGTCGGTCTACCTGGAGGAGTTCGAGGGAACCCGGATCGATGGCGGCATCCCGTTCAAGTTGTGGCCCGACGCCCTGGCCCCGATGACGATCGGGGCACTGACCAAGCCCGCGCTGCACGTGGGTTTCCTGCTGCTCGCCGAGGTCCGAGAGGTGTACGAGGACTACGGCCAGGTCGTGGACTACATCTGGCGGGCTGTCATCCGCTGGCAGGGCACCGCCTGACGGCGCGGATCGTGTGCGGGGCGAATGATCCGCACTGCGGCCCAGCCGAGGCCACCAAGGTCGGCGTCAACGAAGGTGCACGAGGCTCCCGCACCCGGACGCGGGCGCTGAAGATCAAGTTCGATCAGGCGCGCATCCAAGCCACCCCTGGGGTGGACTAGTCGCCACGACCCGAAGGCCTGACCGCGTGAGGAGGTGCATGACCGGCGGAGGCAGACCCCCGCATTCCGCACTCCCTTGAGGCCTTCCTGAACGCGATGTCCAAACACACCACAGGAGGTAGTACGAGCATGAGTGGCTATAACGCCGTGTTGGCTAGGAATACGGGAGATGCTCCAACGGGCATAGTTCCATATTCACAGACTGTAGCCTTTTCGCACTATAATAACCTCTCGGCTCAATTGCCTATTGATCCAGAATCTGGTGAGATAGCAGCCGGTGGTGCGAGGGAGCAGGCCGAGCAGTGCCTGAGGAACATCAAAGCGATCCTGGAAAGCATCGACCATGTCATGGACGATGTTGTGAGGATCACGACATTCGTCAAGGATATCGCCGACACGGACGCTGTGGACGAGGTCTTTGCGGCATTCTTCCCAGGCTATGTTCCGACACGGACGACTGTCGCCGTTGCCGCGCTGCCTCGGGATGCTCTGGTGCAAATCGAAGCACTTGTGTCGCACGGCGAAGGCACAATTCCTGGGGCGCCGCAGGCGGGCGACCTCATCAAGGTTGCGAGGAACACGGACGATGCGCCAAGAAGTCCGTTATCGACTCAGACGGTTGCCTTCTCCCACTACAACAATATTTCGGCTCAGCTGCCGGTCGATCCGCGGTCCGGTCTCGTGGTAGCTGGTGGTGCGAGGGAGCAGGCCGAGCAGTGCTTCAAGAACATCAAGGCGATCCTGGAAAGCATCGGCCATGTCCTGGACGATGTTGTCAGAATCACCATCTTCGTCGTGAACATTTCGGATACTCAAGCCGTTCAAGAAGTCTATGCAACATTCTTCCCGAGCTATGTTCCGGCACTGACGACCGTTGCGGTGGCAGGTCTGCCGATGGATGCTTTGGTACAGATCGAAGCAGTCGTGTCACATGGCGACGGCACGCCCCCACAGCCTCCGGAAGACGCGCGCAACCTCGTTATCGAAGCGAGCAACACGGATGATGCGCCAAAAGGCCCGTACTCACAGATCGTCGCCTTTTCTCACTACAATCACATCTCGGCCCAATTGCCTCTGGACCCGGCCACGGGTGAAGTGGTTGCTGGTGGCGTGAAAGAGCAGGCTGGCCAGTGCTTGAGGAACATCAAGGCAATCCTGGAAAGTGTCGACCATGCCATGGACGATGTCGTCAAAGTCAACATCGCCCTGAAAGATATCGGAGACATCGATGCTGT
This sequence comes from uncultured Actinomycetes bacterium, assembly GCA_964510455.1. Lineage (GTDB taxonomy): Bacteria > Actinomycetota > Actinomycetes > S36-B12 > CAVXYG01. The sequence goes on along the minus strand of CAZECO010000030.1, from coordinate 129 downwards.
GGACGACGTCTACACGACATTCTTCCCAGGCGGTGTTCCTGCGCGCAGAACAGTTGGCGTATCCGCTCTACCCGGCGATGCCTTGATCCAAATCGATGCAGTTGTCTCGAACGCCGAGGGAACGCCTCC
>CAZECO010000029.1:10357-22745 GCA_964510455.1 uncultured Actinomycetes bacterium | reverse complement strand
CCCCTCGTATCGGGTGCAAAGCCCCGCGACGGGTGCATCTACCACCCAGTGGTCCCGCACCGCGGGGCCGGCCACCCGCTCCCCCGCCGGATGCTGCAGCCGCGGCACCCGAACACCCCGCCAAATTCCGAAGCACCCACAATCCGCCACATCCGGCCGGAAGCGCCGCCGATCCCCGCGCCCTGACCGCGTCGATCCGCTGCGGCACACACGGACAGCTGCTGCACGGGCGGCTCGGACACAGTGCCGCTACGGGCTTCCCACGGGACTGAGGTTTGAGCACCTGCCAACCGGGGGATGCCCTTGCCGAATAGGGAGGTCCACATGGGCTGGATGGATTCGGGAATCGCCAAGGCTCGCGCCGCAGCGTCGGACGCACGCGCCGATCTGGCCGAGGTCAACAGCAAGCTGAGCGGCGCACAGGCGCTGCAGCAGCTGACCGGCGCCGCCGATGCGGCCGCGCAGACGCTGGCCGGCAGCAGGGTGGGACGGCAGGACGCGCTAGCGCCGCTCTTTGAAGTCGTCACCACGCAGACGGGCGCGCTGCACTCGCGCGCCGTCGCTTCGGTCGATGAGCTGACGGCCAAGCGGGAAGCCGCCCGCAACCGGCTGTCGTTCGCGCAGAAGTCGCAGACCGCGATGACGCGCCTCTCGCAGGAGACCGACAAACTCATCGGGTAGGACGCACACCGCGGTCAAGCGACCGCACTCCCCCACACGACTGTCGTCCAGCACCGCGGGCGCCTCGTCCCCGGTGACAGGTCCGGAAGTCCCGGGGTGCCGGATCGCGGATCGGTCGACCACGCCTGGATCCGGTCGTCGGGCGCCTGCACGACCAGGTCGTCCACCTCCCAGATCACGTAGTGGGCCGGGGCTCCGGGCAGGAGCACGCCGGCCCCCGGCGCGCCGGCAGCGCGCCAGCCGCCGCGGGTGTGCGCCGCGAAGGCGGCTCGGGCGCTGATCCGCTGCCTCGGGTCCGGGTGGTGCACGGCGGCGGCTACCGCATCCCACGGATCTGGCACCGCCGAGGGCAGTGCGGAGCCGATAGCCAGCGGGATCCCGGCCGCAGCCATCTCCCCCAGCGGGACCTCCGCCAATCCGGGGCCTCCCCCTGGATGGACGCACGCGACGATCCCGCTGCCCGCCACCGCGGCAATCTCTTGCGCGGTCAGCGCGCCCGCAACCTCCAACCGGTGTCCCGCCGCTGCACCGGGCCCCATCCCCGCAACCGCGGATGCGCCGCCCAGCAGCATCGCCTGCGTTCCGGCCTCAGCGGCGGCGGCGAGTGCGCCTCCCGCCGGTTCCCCGACGTCCACCGCAAACCCGATGGCACCGTACCCGCGGGCCTGTTCTGGATCCCGCCCGCGCCAGTACGCGACGACCAGCGGTCCCGTCGCCTGAGACGCGAGCTCGACGGATTGGCGCAGCGCGTCCCCATCCGCCCCCACCAGGTGCAGCACGCCGACCCCGCGCGCCGCCGCCCGGCTGCGCAGCGCCGCGATGTCGGTCCCCTCCGAGAGCGCAACATGCGCATCGACGAACACCGGAGCCACCAGCGCTCCGTGCAGGTCGATCACCTCATCGACGCCGTCCGCTACGGCCAGGGCTGCGCCGTCGCCGCCGATCCATGCCACCTCATGGCCCGCTACCAGCATCGCTGTGGCGAACGGGTCGGCCGGGCTGTACACGTTCCCGCCGCGCAGCAGCACCCGGCGGCGCCCCCGCCAGGCCGGCGGCTCACCCGCCATCGTTGAACCGGTTCGTGATCGTCTTCACCGTCAGCACCGCGCCCCACGGTCCGGCCACCCACAGGAACCAGGGGTAGACCCCTCCGGCGGTCACGAAGACGATCAACCAGACGACGAAGGTCACCGAACTGGCCACCGCCCACGCGGCCCAGGCGGCAGCCATCGAGTCGTCGCCGCGCTGCGCCGGCAGGACCGGTTCCGGCACCGGGACGACCGCGCCGCCAGGTGCATCCGTCGGCAGATCGATCAACAGCGACGCCAGGTCGCCGCGGGTGCGGGCCGCCAGCGCGGCCTCGAGCCGGTCCGCCAGCTCCGCGTCGTCGAGGCGGCCCTCGACGTGTGCGGACTGCAGCCGGGCGACCACCTCGTCGCGCTCGGCGTCCGAGGCCAGCGTCGGATCGCCCGGGATCATGACCCGCCCCCGCTCAAGGCGCGGCCGATGACCAGGCGCTGAACCTGATTGGTGCCCTCCACGATCTGCAGCACCTTCGCCTCGCGGAAGTACCGCTCCACCGGGAAGTCGCGGGTGTAGCCGGCGCCGCCGAGGACCTGGACCGCGTCGGTGGTCACGCGCATCGCGACATCGGTGGCATGCAGCTTCGCCATCGCCGCCATGGTGCCGAAGGGCCGGCCGGCGTCCTTGGCGCGGGCGGCCTCCAGCGTCAGCGCGCGGGCCGATGCCACGGCGGTCGCCATATCCGCCAGCATGAACGACAGGCCCTGGAACTGTGCGATGGGACGCCCGAACTGCAGACGCTGCCCGGCGTAGCCCACGGCGGCGTCGAGCGCGGCCTGCGCCAGTCCGACAGCGCAGGCGGCGATCCCCAGCCGGCCGGCGTCCAGCGCGGACATGGCGATCGCGAATCCCTGCCCCTCGGCGCCGATCAGCCGGTCGCCTCCGACGGCCACGCCGTCCAGGTGCAGCAGCGCGGTGGTGGAGCCGGTCATCCCCATCTTCCGCTCCGGGGGCGCGGCGCTGAGGCCGCGGGCGTCGCCCGGCACCAGGAAGCAGCAGATGCCGCGGGGGCCCTCCCCGCCGGTGCGGGCCATGACGTTGACATAGTCGGCGTGCCCGGCGTGGGTGATCCAGGCCTTGGTGCCGGTGAGGCGGTAGCCGCCGTCGAGAGGCACGGCCCGCGTCGACAAGGCGGCGGCATCGGAACCGCTGTGGGGCTCGGACAGCGCGTAGGCGCCCAGCAGCTCCCCGCCCAGCATGTCGGGCAGGAACCGCTCCCGCTGCGCCGGGGTGCCGAACGTGGCGACGGGATGGCAGGACAGCGTGTGCACGCTCACCCCGAGGGCCACGGTCAGCCAGCTGGCGGCCAGCTCCTCCAGCACCTGCAGGTAGACCTCGAACGGCTGGGCGGCGCCGCCGTGGGCCTCCGGGTACGGCAGCCCCAGCAGGCCGGACTTGCCGAGCAGCGCGAAGACCTCGCGCGGGAACTCGCCGCGCTCCTCCGCACCGGCTGCGACGGGGTCGAGTTGCGCGGTGCGGATGTCGCGGACCATGTCGATGAGCGCTTCGGATTCAGGCGTCGGCATCAGCCGTTGCACGGGCATGCGTCCATCATCGCGCACGAGGTAGCGCCCGCGATCAGTCCAGCACCACCAGGGACGTGGGGCGGTTGTTCATCAGCACCGGACCGGACTCACCGCAGACCACGATGTCCTCGATCCGCGCGCCGTGCCGGCCGGCGAGGTACACCCCGGGCTCGACGGAGAAGGCGAAACCGGGCTCCAGCGGCAGCGTGTTCCCGGCGACGATGTACGGCTCCTCATGCGTCTGCAGGCCGATGCCGTGGCCGGTGCGGTGGATGAAATGCTCGGCCCATCCGGCCTGCGCGAGGTGGTCCCGGGCGACCGCGTCGACGGATTCGCAGGTGACGCCCGGCCGCACGTGCTCCACCGCGAGCCGCTGCGCCTGCTCCAGCGCCGCGAAGTAGTCCAGGAACTGCCCCGGCGGCTCGCCGACGCTGTACATCCGGGTGCAGTCGCTGCAGTAGCCGTCCGGCATGGTGCCCCCGATGTCGATGACGACCGGATCGCCGGGCTGGATGACCCGCTGCGACACCTCGTGGTGCGGACTGGCGCCGTTCGGGCCGGACCCCACGATGACGAAGTCCACCGTCGCGTGCCCCGCGGCGCGGATGGCGTCGGCGATGTCCGCGCCCACCTGCTCCTCGGTGCGCCCGGCCCGCAGCCAGTCGCCCATCCGCGCGTGCACGCTGTCGATCGCTGCGCCCGCGGCGGCCAGGGCGGCGATCTCGGCGCCGGACTTGCGCATCCGCATGGGGGCCAGGACGCTGCCGGCGAGGTGCTGCTGCGCGTCGGGCAGCGCGGTGCGCAGCCGCAGCACCTTCTCCGCCCACATGTGGTTGTCCACCCCGACGCTGCCCGCCCCGGCCAGCAGCGCGGCGACCACTGTGTAGGGATCCTCGGTCTCCTGCCAGGTCACCACGTCCAGGCCGAGGGCTCCGACCGGGCTGGCCAGCGCCGCGGCCTCCTCCAGCGCCGGGGCCACCAGCACCGGGTCGCCGTCGGACCGCACCACCAGGCAGGTCAGCCGCTCCAGCGGGACCGCCTGGTAGCCGGTCAGGTAGCGCAGGTCGGGGCCGGGGCTCACCAGCAGCGCCGCCAGGCCCTGATCCCGCGCGGCGGAGCGGGCCTGCGCCAGGCGGCGCGCCAGGTCGGGCAGCATCTGCTCATCGGTCTCAGCCATGGCGAAACGCTACCGGTGCGGGGAGTTGCCGCGCCTGCCTGCGCCAGGATGGGGGCATGGCCGCTCCCCTGATGCTGCTGGACACCGCGTCGCTGTACTTCCGAGCCTTCTACGGAGTGCCGGACAGGTTCGCCGCGCCGGACGGCACGCCGGTGAACGCTGTGCGCGGCCTGCTGGACTTCATCACCGTGCTGGCGACCGATCGGCGCCCGTCGGCGGTCGTCGCCTGCTGGGACAACGACTGGCGCCCGGCGTTCCGGGTGGCGCTGATCCCCTCGTACAAGACCCACCGGGTGGCCGACGTGGTGGTCAACGCCGAAGAGGTGCCGGACCCGCTGTCGGTGCAGGTGCCGATCATCGCGGCGGTGCTGCCCGCGCTGGGAGTCCCGATCGTTGGCTGCGACGGGTACGAGGCCGACGATGTGATCGGCACGCTGGCGTCGCGCTTCCATGGCCCTGTCGACGTGGTGACCGGCGACCGCGACCTGTTCCAGCTGGTCGACGAGCGCGTCCGCGTCATCTACACGGCCGGCGGTGTGCGCCGCCACGAGGTCGTGGACGACGACTGGCTGGTCGGGAGGTACGGCGTGACGGGTCGCCGGTACGCGGACTTCGCGACGCTGCGCGGGGACGCCAGCGACGGCCTGCCGGGGGTGGCGGGGATCGGGGAGAAGACGGCCGCGGCGCTGCTCGAGACCTACCACGGGCTGCCCGGCATCATCTCGGCCGCCCACGACCCGGGGTCCGCGATGCGCCCGGCGATCCGCCGCTCGCTCCTGGCGTCGACCCAGTACCTGTCGGCCGCCCCGGCAGTCGTCGCGGTGCGCCGCGACCTGCCCGTGGCGATCCCCGAGACCTCCCCCGACCCCGAGGCTCTAATGGCGCTGGGGCTGCGCTACGGGATCGCCGGACCCTTGCGGCGCGCCGCAGCAGCGGTCGCCGGACTCGAACTCCCTTGACCGCGATAGGCTTCGGTGCTGCTGAGGGCGCGACGATTCGGGGGGAGCTCGACATGATCGACGAGAAGCACGCATGGTCGCTGGTGCGACGGGCAGCCGCTGCGGGATGCGCCTGCGTCCTTGCCATCTCGGTGCTGGCGGGTTGCACCGCAGACGAGGCCGAACCCCCGGACGAGCAGGTGTCGAGTCCGACGATCGAGCAGATGCCCGCCATGGCGCAGGGGTCGCAGGACATCCTGGTCGATGTGGGCGTCGTGGCCTGCCCGACGGACCCCGGTGTGGTCACCGCCATCGGGACGGTGACGAACAGCGCCGACGAGGTGCGCGACCTGGCACTTCTCGTGAAGTGGACCGCACCAGATGGCGGTGATCCTCTGATGCAGCTGGGCTTCGCGGAGAACGACGTGCCGCCGGGGGGCAGCGTGGATTGGTCCGTCTCGGGAGAGCTTCTGGAGGAGGCTCGGGACTGCGTGATCAGCGCCCGTTCAGGAACCCTCTCGGGAGGCTGAACGATCGGGCGTGGCGGCTCCTGGAGAGCGCCGCCCGCACGAACGCTGTTGGGGCGCCCACCGGATGGGGCCGCAGCCGACACCCCTACCCGTTCGGGGCTTGTGCGGGGCCGCTGGTCCGTGTACCGATGGCACTACGGAAGCGCGCCGACCGGACGAAACGGGGCCCTGTGATGCCGGACCGCAATGAGCCGCCAGTGTCGGACCTGCACGGCGACCGGCTGCTCGGCAGCCTCATGACGTTGCTGAGGCAGGGCGCCATCGATGTGTCGGAGGCGAAGGCGCGGGCGCGCGCCGCCGCCGCTGGCGGCGCCCTGCAGCCCTCGGACGTCGCCTCGCTCGGCGCGGCGATGGCGGAAGTGGCCGCAGACCGCGGCTGGCAGGCGCCGCTGCCGGTCGCCGAGGTGGCGTACGAGGCCGCCCTCGGCGCGTTGACCACCCACAACGATGCTGCGTGGCAGCGGGCCTGCACGCAGACCGCTGCGGACCTGCTGCTGATCATCCATCTCGCACTGCTCGATCAGGGCAGCCTGCACCGGTACCGGCAGGCTGCGGCGATCGCCCGACAGGCCATGGACCTCGCCGAGCAGCACGGCCTCTCCGAGGAGCTGGGGGTGCTGGCGCAGCGGTACGGAGCGCTCGTCCTGGACAGCTACACCGCCAACCGGAGTCCCGACAACTACATCGGGGCCTTCACGGTCTGGCTCGCCCGCGCATCCGAGGAGGAGGCGGCCGGGCCGTTCCTCGGGGGCTGGCCGGAGCCGTTGAGCGAGCTGGCCGTCGCAGAGCAGAATCTGCGACGCGCGCTGCCGCTGCTCGGCCCGCAGCGGCTCGGCCGCGCGTACAAGGCGCTGGCGCAGACGCTGGCCTGGCAGGGATACCTCGGCGGTCCGCGCGATGACGACGGGCTGCGCGACGCGGTCGCGGGAGCGCTGGCGGCGCTCGACTCCGACGACGCGCAGGGCCGGCTCGGCGTGCTGGCGCTGCTAGGGGCATCGCTGAGGCCGACCGATGTCGAGGACCTCGTCGCGGTGCTCGACGCGAGCCGCCCCGACGGCCTGGCCGAGGAGCAGTCCGCCTGGGACGCCTATGGCCAGGCTGCGACGCTGCTGCAGGACAGCGACCCGGCCGGTGCGCTGGCTGTGCTGATGCGGCGGCGCCGGTTGCCGGCCCCCTGGCAGGACGAATGGCTGCTGGCGGGGCACCTCAACCACGAACTGCAGTTGTTCTCGCGAGCGTTCCGGCCGGCCGGGTTCGAGCCCTCGGAGGGTCCGCTGGAGGTGTGGCGCGACCGGGCGGCAGCCGCGTGCGCAGCGGCCCGAACCGCCGAGGAGGCCAGGACGGCCGCCGCGATGGTGGTGGCGGCGATGCTCTCGAGCACCTCGCGGGACCAGGAAGGGCTGGTGCTGGCGCTGGCCGGGCCGGTGGCGTCCCTCGACGTGTCGCTGTGGAACGAGCACGCGCAGGCCGTCAGCTACCTCATCGCCACCGTGACCCAGGGGGCCGCGGTGAACGCCTGGAACGCGGACGACGCGGCTGCGGCGGCAGCCGGCTACCTCGACGCCGCCCGGCGGTTCCGCACGCTGGGGTTGGCAACGCAGATGGTGCAGAGCATCGCGCATGCGGATGATGCGATCCAGGCCGGTGCCGACCGCCTGGATGAGACCACAGCCTGGCTGGCCGCCTACTCCCTGGACTGCGAAACGCTGGCCCCGGACAGGGCGCCCGATGCCGTGCGGCAGCTGGCTGAGCACGTGCTGGCGATCACGGCCGGCCCAGGCCGAGTCTCCGGCATCGGCACCTTCTACCTGCTGCAGGTGCTCAAGTGCCGCCGGTACGCCGCGCTGCTGGACGAAGGGACCACCGGGCTGCGCTGGGATGACGGCACCAGCGCCGCACAGGCCCGGGTGCGGCAGGCCGAGGCCGACCTTCCGGCGGGATCGGACCTGCTGCGGCCGGAGCCGTTCGACGCGGCCATGGGCGACGACGACGTGGTGGGCGCCTGGGTGGACCAGTACGAGAAGGGCCCGTCGGAAACCGCCGAGGACCGGATCGCCAACCTCCAGCGGGCCGTGGAGCGCCACTTGGACAAGCTCCTGGTTCCGACCCGGGACCACCCGCTGCTGTCCTACGACGACATCGTGGCCCTGCTCGACGACCGCACCGCCCTGCTGGACCTGTACGAGGGCCCCACCGCCGCGGGCGCCCTGGGCTGCTGGCAGACGCTGGTGACCAAGCAGCGCACATTCGCCGCGATCGGTGCCGAGGAGATGCCGAACAGCCACGTCAAAGCCTCCTGGCGCGGCAGGGAGGTCACGCTGCCGTTCGCCGGCTTCTGGGTCGGCGCGCTGCGCCGGGCGGTGCAGGACTGGCCCGGCCCGCTGGACGTCGCCCCCGAGGGGGAGCAGTTGCTGGCCTCGGCGGGCCAGCGGTACCTGCGGGTCATCGAGGCCAACCTGCTGCGGCTGGAGGGGATCGACCGCCTCATCATCGTCCCGCACGGACCCAGCCGCTTCATCCCGCTGCATCTGGCGACGATGGCGGGGAATCCGCTGGTAGACCGGTTCGAGGTGTCGTACCTGCTCAACCTCCACCAGCTGCGGCGCAGACCGGATCCCGGCGGCCGCCGCGATGGCGTCGGCGTGTTCGGATTGACCTACACCGACCAGCCGGGCCTGCCGGTGCTGGACGATTCCGCGACCGAGGCGTCGGCCATCGCGCAGCTGTTCGGCACGGTGCCGTTCATCGACGCCGACGCCACGGAGGAGGCCTTCGCCGAAGCGCTGCAAGAGCGCCGGTGGGTCCACCTGCGCGCGCACGGCCGCATGTTCGTCGATGCCGCGAGCTACCACACGGTGTTCCTGCACCCCTCGCAGCAGGACGACGGGCGCTTCCGGGCATTCGAAGCGCTCCCGTTGGATCTGCGGGGGTTGGAACTGGTCACGCTGGGGGCCTGCGAGACGGCGCTGTGCCGCGTCGACCGGTCGGACAACCCCCGCGGACTGCCCGCCGCGCTGGTGCTCGCCGGTGCCGATTCGGTGGTCGGCACCCTCTGGGAGGTGGAGCGGTCGGTGAGCACCGGCTTCTTCACCGAGCTGTACCGCCGGCTGGCCGCCGATGCCGACGTCCCGACCGCGTTCGCCGCCGCGCAGGTGGAGACCCGTCAGCGGCATCCGCAGTACCGTGACTGGGGCGCGTTCTACCTGGTGGGAGCGGCTCCTTGAGGAGGCGGCCATGACACTGATCGACATCGCTGAGACCGAGCTGCAGGCCGTCGACCTCGCCTCTGAGCAGCGGGTCACGCTTGGCGGCTCGGCAGCGGTCGAGGACACCCGCATCGACCGGGTGTCGCTGGGGAAGCCCGTCTGCATGCCCCTGGACATGTCGGTGCTCGATGAGCAGGACCGGCAGTTCCTGTTCGGACGGCCCGGGTCCCGGTTCTGGCTGCTGGCCCTGACCTGCAGCTTCCGCGAGGTTGCCGACGCCCCGATCGAGTCGGCCTACGTCGAGGTCCAGCTGGCCGTCACCGCCCCGGAGGGTGCCGACGAGCCGACCGCTTGGTCGATGGAGCCCTTGAAGCTCAGCAACACGGTGAAGCTCAGCCGCACCGTCAAGCTCGACGCATCGTTGAAGCTGAGCAGCGATGTGGTGCCGATCGAGGTCGGCCCGTCGGCAGGGGTGGGGACGACCCAGTCCTACGAGAGGTCGGTGCCCTACCTGCAGGCCCACCGAGAAGGTACCCAGCGGCCGGTGTGGTTCTTCACGCGGACCCCCGCGGCCAGCATCGGCGGCGTGCACCGGATGCGGACCGTCGTGGAGCTGCCTGCGGGTGCCGCGGGGCGCGCGGCGGTGGGCATGGGTGCGACGCTGCGGCTGAAGCGGTTCGGCCTCATCCCCTACCGGGCGATCCTCGCGGACCTCCCCGACCACAGGTTCGTGGAGTTCGCCGCCAGATAGGCGGGGCTTTTCGGATTGCCGTCGCGAGCGCAAGCCGTCCGGGGACGCGATCCCCGGCGGACTGCGCCGTCTCTGGCCGCGAGCGCAGCTGATCGCCGCTGACGCTGCCTGTCGCAGGAACCCGGCGCCGGAGCCCGGCGCCGGAGCCGGCCGCGCCCCGCACCCGCAAGCGCGGGGACGCGATCCTCGGCGGAATGCGCCGTATCTGGCCCGGAAGGCCGGCGATAGCCGGGGGCCCAGCCCGCCGATCCGGCTGCTGGCGACGAGGCCTGGACCGGGCGACAGCCGCGACAGGGATTCGGCCCGATCAACGACAAGACCCGCGCTGCCGCGCGCCACTCCCCCGCGGCATCGGCGCCACATGGCTGGCGACGCCGTCGTGCAGCAGGAGCCGTTCCCGTCCTACCGCTTCCACGACCTGATCACGCCATCGGCAGCTCCAGCGGCCGGGTCCGTGGGATCCCACAGGCCCGGCCGCCGGATCGTTGCCCACCTACCGGTGAGGCTGCACGGTCCTCATTCGCCGAGTTCCCGCCGCCGGAAGACCATCAAGGCTCCGATGCCGATGAGGGCGACAGCAAGCCCGGTGGCGGTGAGCAGCCAGTCCGCGGCGCCGGTGGACGGGGTCTGCTTGGCCTTCACGGTCACGGTCACCGTGTCGGTATCCTCGACGACCTCACCGTCCGGCGTGGTGCCGCGGGCGGTGGCCACGTTGGTCGTGGTGTCCCGAATGACCTGCGTGCAGCTGTACACCCACGTCTCGTCCACGTCGAGGATCCCGTCGGCGTCGGTGTCGCCCGAGCGGTAGCCGACCGGCGAGCACTTGTCGTCCGTGACCTCGAGGTTGGAGATCTCGAAGCCGCCGGTGTTGACGACCTGGTAGGTGAAGGTCACTTCATCACCGGCGTTGACGCTGGTAGCCGAAGCCGTCTTGGTGATCTCGATACCGCCCGCCACCACATCGACATCGGCCTCGCCGTCCGCCGACACCGGGGTGCCGATCTGGCCCTCGAACTCCGGGGTGCCGGTCACGGTCGCCACATTGTGGGTGTCCTCCGTGATGATCGACGTGCAGGTGAACACCCACGCCTCCGGATCGCCCTCGCCGGTGTGGACGGCGATCAGGCCGTCGTCCCCGGCATCGCCGGACTGGTAGGTCACCGGAGTCCCGCACAGGGGGTCGACCAGCCCGGTCGACTTGTCCACGCGCAGCGGAGTATCACCGGTGTTGGTCACCGTGAACGTGTACGTGACCTCGGTGCCGGCAGACACCGTCGGCTTGTCGACGGTCTTGGCCAGCGCGATGCCGGGCACGAGCACCACGACCTCGGCGGTGTCCTCAGCGGTCAGGTCGTTCTGCGGGTCGTCCGGATCTGCTGCCAACGGGTTCGGAACGTCACCGCTGGCGGTGTTGACGATCACACCGCCGGGCTGGTCCGCGGGGGGCTGCAGGTCGCTGCCGACGCAGGTGAACACCCAGGTCTCGGCCGGCAGCTCCGGATTGCCGCCCAGAGCCGGCACGTGCATGAGCAGCGTATTCAGGTCCCCATCACGGTCGTATGCCTCGGATGCTGCCTGATCGAACGTGATGCCCGTGCACTTGTCGTCCGCGATGCTCGCCAACCACTGCCCGTCGTTGCGCAGCCGGAGCGGGACGTTGCCGCTGTTGGACAGCTCGATGGTGTAGGTGGTCGTGCCGCCCTGGATGACCGTGGTCGGGGATGCGGTCTTCTCCAGCGTGATGCCGACGTCTGCATTGAACCGGTTGCTGAAGGTGCAGGTGACGTCGTCACCCGGCACCAGGCGGACGGTGGTCCGGGCATCGATGCCGTCGTCGATGAGCGGAAGCTCAGCCGCCGGATCGGTCGCGTTCGCGTTCACGCACTTGAGGCGATCGCCCTGCTGCGGGTCGGTGACCAGCTCCCAGAACCTCGGCATGAACTGCTGATCGTCGACCAGCTCCTCCGCCCAGAATTCCTCGCCCTCGACCGGCACCAGCAGATCCCCTGATCCGATGGACTCGTCGCTGCTGAGGAAGAAGTCCGGATCGGTGGACGGCTGGTCCTGGACAGACCAGTCGAACGGGAAGTCCGGGGCCTGGAATCCGGGGAGGTTCGGGAACTCGGTGGTCTGCTTCACCACCGTGAACCGTGCGGTGAACGTGACTGACGCATCATCCGGCGGGGACTCGATCGGAGGCTCGCCCGGAGGTGTGCCCTCTGCGGTCGCCACGTTCGTGAAGGTCCCGTCGGCCTGCATATCGTCATGGGTGAGCATGTACGGCGCGGTGCAGGTCACGACACCAGCCGGGGCGATGGCGTCACCCACCGACCACGGCGTGGCAGGAGCCAGCGTGCAGGTCCACGCCAGAGCGGGCAGTTCCGTGTCGTTGATCTGGACATCCGACAACGTGAGGTTGCCGGTGTTCGTCACCTCCACGGTGTAGGTGACAGGGCCGCCGTCCGGGCTGACGACCTGCGGCGAAACCGACTTCTC
>CAZECO010000029.1:0-10257 GCA_964510455.1 uncultured Actinomycetes bacterium | reverse complement strand
GTCCGGCGGTGGTGATCTCGGTGGTGGTGGACGCCTTGACGATGTTGATGCCCGGTGCGGGCACGACCTGGTTGATGACCGTGCAGGTGATACCGGTGGCAGCCAGGGCGTCGACCGAGAAGCCGGCCTCCCCCTCGTTGGCTACCGTGACGGCCTCGCCGTTGTCCAGCCGGGCACAGACAGCGTTCTGGTTCGACTGCTGAACGAGGGTGTACCCCGTCCTGGGCGTCTCGGCGATGGACACCGCAGCGGCATCGGCACCTGCGAGGACGGCGGAGAAGTTCACGGCTCCCGAGTCCGGTGTCGTCGCGGTTGCCGGGGTCACGATCACCTCAGACGAGGCGGAGAATACCCAGCCGGCGGCCGCAGCCGCATCCGCGATGGTCCCGCCAGCGGGAATGACCTTCTTGACCACGCTGATCGACGACTGGCAGGTGCGCAGGGCCAACTCCCTGAGGTTCTCCCCGAGGGATGCGAAGTCCGCGACCAAGAAGTAGTCGTCGTTCCGGACGGCGCCGGTGGTGGCTTGCAGATTGGCCGCCAGGGCCGGGTTCGCGACGGCATTGGGGCCCAGGATGCCCACGCCGATGATGCGGGTGTCCTTGGCCTTGATCGCATTGGCGGAGAAGATGCCCTGGTCGATCTTGTTGATCGAGGTGAAGACGGTCTGATCCTGGGCCGGCACTCCGTAGACGGTCGGATCGCCGTCGGTGACGAAGAGGGTCGCGTCGAACTCATCGGTCGATTCGGCCACCTGCATCAGTCCGCGGTCCCAGTTGGTGAAGCCCTGTTGCCCGACGAGGCCGTTGATCCTTGTGCGGACTTCCGCCGCCCCCTCCACGGTGGCCACCGAGGTCGATTCGAGCGTGTCGTTGGCACCGGTGTTCGCAGGGGCGTTCGTGGCGAACGTGTAGACCGCGACATATGACGGCGTGCCCTCCAACGCGTCGACGAAGGCCACACCCGCTGTCTTCAACTGCCCCAACTCGGTGTTGTCGACGGAGCTCGACAGGTCGAGGACGAGTGCGATGCGCAGGCCGCACTTGTCGGGGATCACGGGGTTGGCGCGGGACTGGTGCCAGAAGCCGGAAGAGCCGTTGTTCTGATTCCCGCTCGGGTCGAACATGAACAGCGTTCCACTGTTCTGAGCAGTGTCGTACTGGGTGCCCGAGGTGAACGTCATGTTGGCCACCATCGCGGGCGTGCGGAATTGGTACGGAGTGTTCGTGCCGGTGGGTGAGCCCCCCGTCCGGAAACTGCTGATGGCGAACCACTCGTCCGACGGCGCCGACTCCCAACTTACCCAGAAGCGTCTGCCCGCGTTGGCGGCCCCGGTGTTGGTGCTCGGAACCGTGAACGCACAGTCGCCGTCGGAATCGGATGTGCACTCCGCCCATTCGTCAGTGAGGGCGGCGCCGATCGTGCCGTTCGCGTTGTCGGCATGGAGCCGCAACGTCACCCCCTCCAAGGGAACCGGGTCGGAGGACTCGATGTCGCGATCGCCTCGCACCCGGACATTGATCACCGAGGTCGTCGTGCTGGGCGCGGGCACCGCGAACGGAGCGGCGACCACCGTGTCCACGGGGGGCGGCGTCGCAGCAGACGCCGACGTTGAGGCCGTCCCGGAAGCCACCAGGGCGAACAGCGTCAACACCGTCGCGATCCTGCCTGTACGTGTCCGCCTGGAATTCGTGCCCGTAATCATGACGACTCCTTCTCGAAGGGGCGGCTTACGCAGCGCAGAGCAAGATCGAACCCGGCTGACACCGTAGCAAGGGCCGTAGGACCCCCGACGGCTTTTCGGACAACCTGGCCCTGATCCCGGCGGATTGGTACGTCGCATACGGGACGTATTCGCCGATTTCGCATGGTTGGGTCGTGCCGCCCGGGGAGAGTCGAGAGTCTGACTGCGGGACAGCGGTCTTCATGGTCGCCTTGCCGGCTGCGCGGGGCGCCCAGTCCAGGCCGGGTCTCGATGAGGGACACGTCCCCGGCCGCGACCCGTCGAACCCGATTGTCGAAGGCGCGAGAGCTGCTCGTCCGTAGGGCCCTCAAGGCGGCAGACTGCCGCGGATCACTCCACGCCGGTGTAGGCCACGACGCTGCGGGACACGGCATCCGCGGCGTCCGCGGCCGCATCCGCCAGTCCGGGGACCGCGGAATGCTGCAACTGGCCGAGCAGATCGATCACCTGCTTGCACCATCGGACGAAATCGCCGGGGGTGAGCTGGGACTCCCACAGCACCTGCTCCAGTTTCGCCCCGCTCGCCCACCGGTGCACCGGATGGCAGAAGCCGAGATCCATCGGCCGGCCGAACGAGACCTGATGCCGCTTCTCCACCATGCCCAGTTCCTCGGCGACCTCCGCCATGCGGCGCAGGACATCCGGGACGCCGCCCCCGGGGAGCCGTGCGACGGCGGCCTGGCCGTCGGGGCTGCGCGACTCGTAGACCAGTGCCGCGCACACCGCGGCCAGGTCCACGGGGCCGAGGTCCGCCCACAGCCCCTGCCGGATGCACTCGGCGGCGAGCAGGTCGTTCTCCCCGTACAGCACCGCCAGCAGCCGCCCGCTGTCCGTGACAGCCAGGTCGTCGTCGCTGCCCCGCACGTAGCCCAGCTCCCCGAGCACCTCGCAGACCCGGTCGAACTGCCGGGCGACGTTGTTCGTGCGATTGGCGACCCGATCGGCCAGCGCATCGGTCTTGCGCCTCAGCCGGTAGTACCGCTCGGCCCAGCGGGCGTGGTCCTCGCGCTCGCTGCACGCGTGGCAGGGATGGTGCCGCAGGTGCCGCCGCAAGTCGTCGATCTCGTGGGCCATCGCCGGCTTGGTCGGTGTGCGCCGATCCTGCGCCGGCAGCGAGTGGCTGAACTCCAGCAGCCGCTCGGCGAGGTGCCGCCGCTCGGTGGCGCTGGCCTCGTGGAAGTGCTTGCCGATCCGCAGGCGCCCCACCGGGGCCACGGCGTGCGGGAAATCGTTGACCGACAGCCGGCGCACGCTGCGGTCCAGTCCCAGGATCACCGGCCGCGGCACGTCGCCGGTGCCCGGATCGAGGATGATGACGGGGCCCGCCCGCCGACGTGTCGGCAGGATGATGACGTCCCCGCGGCTGAGGGTGCGCAGCGCCTCCAGCGACTCCCCGCGCCGCTCGTCGTCGGCACGGCGCGCCGCGTCGCGCTCCAGCCGGCCCAGCCGCTCCCGCATCGCCGCGTACTCGCCGAAGTCGCCCAGGTGACAGGACATCGCTTCGGCGTACCCCGCCAGCGCCTCCTCGTTGCGCCTGATCTCCGCAGCAAGGCCCACCACGGCCCGGTCCGCCTGGAACTGTGCGAACGACGTCTCCAGCAGCTCGCGGGCGCGGCTGCGGCCCTGCTGCGCCAACAGGTTGACGGCCATGTTGTAGCTGGGGCGGAAGCTCGACCGCAGGGGGTAGGTGCGGGTCGCCGCCAGCCCGGCCAGCGAGGCCGGCTCCAGCTCGGGGTGCCAGACCACCACGGCGTGGCCCTCCACGTCGATGCCGCGGCGCCCCGCCCGACCGGTCAGCTGGGTGTACTCCCCGGCGCTCAGGGCGACATGCTGCTCGCCGTTCCACTTCGTCAGCTTCTCCAGGACCACCGAACGGGCGGGCATGTTGATGCCCAGCGACAGCGTCTCGGTCGCGAAGACGCACCGGATCAGCCCCCGCTGGAACAGCAGCTCCACGGTCTCCTTGAACGCCGGCAGCTGGCCCGCGTGGTGCGCCGCGATCCCCCGCTCCAGCGCTGCCAGCCAGGCCGAGTACCCGAGCACCGCCAGATCGCCGGGCGGGATGTGCGCGCACGCGTGCTGCGCCAGTTCGCGGATCTCATCGCGCTCCGCCGCGGAGGTCAGCCGCAGACCGCGGGCCAGGCACTGCTCCACCGCGGCATCGCACCCGGCACGGCTGAAGATGAACGTGATCGCCGGCAGCAGCCGCTCCCGCTGCAGCCGCTCGATCACCTCCGCGCGCATCGGGGTGAGCCTGCTGCGGGGCCTGCGCTCGCCGCGCCTGGGGCGGCGGCGGTGATCGGACGAGCCGCGCGCCTCCTGCCTGGCCAGTCCGGCGAGCTCCGGGTTGACCCGCTGCTGCGCGTCATCGACATAGAGGTCGTACAGCCGCGAGCCGGCCAGCACGTGCTGCCACAGCGGCACCGGACGCTGCTCCTCGACCACGACGGCGGTGTCGCCGCGCACGGTGGTCAGCCACTCCCCGAACTCCTCGGCGTTGGAGACCGTCGCCGACAGGCTGGCCACGCTGACCCGCTGCGGCAGGTGGATCAGCACCTCCTCCCACACCGCCCCGCGCGACCGGTCGGCCAGGTAGTGCACCTCGTCCATCACGACGAACCCCAGGCGGCGCAGGGTGTGCGACCCCGCGTAGATCATGTTCCGCAGCACCTCGGTCGTCATGACCACGATGTCGGCCTCGCCGTTGATGGTGTTGTCGCCCGTCAGCAGGCCGACGCGCTGCGCGCCGTACCGCGCCAGCAGTTCGCCGTACTTCTGGTTCGACAGCGCCTTGATGGGTGCGGTGTAGAAGCACTTCGTGCCCTGCTGCTGGGCCAGCCACACCGCGAACTCGCCCACGACGGTCTTGCCGGAGCCGGTGGGAGCCGCGACCAGCACCGAGCGGCCGGCAGCCAGCGCCCGGCACGCCGCGGTCTGGAAGTCGTCGAACACGAAGTCGTAGTGGCCGGCGAACACCGACAACGGATCATCGGCTTCGCCGCCGCGCGGAACCGCCTCGAGGTTCGCGGGCGGTTCGGGGTGAGGACCCACGACTATGACGTTACTTGTCCGGCGGCGCGAGCACCCGCAGGGCCCCAGGGTGGACCTCGATGACGACCGGCAGCGGGCCGACCCGGTCCCCTTCGGCGTAGGCCACCTGGCCGGCCGCCTCGATGGTGAAGCGCCTGCCGGTGTGCTGGGAGACGATCGGGCTGCTCAGATGCGCCCCGCTGTACACCCCCAGCAGCACCCGCGCCAGGGCCGTCGGGCCGCCGGCGCGGATCCAGGTCAGGGTCAGCTCGCCGTCCTCGTTGTCCGTGCCGTGGCAGATCCGCATGCCGTTGCCGTAGAAGATCCCGTTGCCGACCGCTGCGAGCGTCGTCGGGCCCTCGAGAGCTTCTCCGCCGTCGATGGTGATCCGGAAGTCCACCGGATGCAGCTCCCGCAGCTGGGAGCAGGCGGCCAGCACGTAGCGCAGCTCCCCCTTCGGCCACCGCATCTGTTCCATCCGCTCCCCGACCTGGGAGTCGAAGCCCATCGCCGCGACGCTCAGGAAGTACCGGTGGCGCCCGTCAGCGGTGCGGATCGACGCCGCATCGACGCTGCGAGGACGGAACGCGCTGATCAGCCGCACCGCTGCGGCGGGGTTCCCGCGCGGGATCCCCAGCATCCGTGCGTTGTCGTTGCCGGTGCCCAGGGGGATGATCCCCAGGGGCGTGTCGGTGCCCGCCACCGCCTGCAGCGCCAGCGCGACCGTCCCGTCCCCGCCGGCGGCGATCAGCGCATCGGCGCCGGCGGCCACCGCCTCCCGCGCTAGATCCTCCGTCTGCCGCGCCCCGGTGCCCAGCAGCATCCGCACCCGGGAGCCGCGGCCCTCCAGGGCGGCGCCGACCGCCGGCCACAGCCGGGCCGTCCTGCCGTTGGCGGCGGCGGGGTTGACCAGCAGCGCCAGGGTCCTCATGAGGGGCGCCGTCCTCAGTTCCCGTGGTGGGTGAGCACCTGCAGTGCGCCGGGGAGGGCCTCCACGTCGATGGGCAGCTCCCCCATCCGGTCCCCGTCGGCGTAGGCGAGCTGGCCCGGCGCCTCGATCCGGATCCGGCGCCCGGCGTGCTGGGTGACCTTGGGGTCGTTGATGTGCGTCCCGCGGAAGACCGAGGGGAAGGTCCGCACGAAGTGCCACTTCGTGCTCTCGTGCAGCCAGGTCACCTGCAGCAGCCCGTCATCGACTTCGGCGCCCTGACAGACCTTCATGCCGCCGCCGTAGGAGACGCCGTTGCCCACCGCGGCCAACATGCCGCGATCATGCAGCTCCTCCCCGTCCACGGTGATCGTGAAGTCGCACGGCCGGAACGTCCGCAGTTCGGCCAGCATCGCCACGATGTAGCGGGAGTCCCCCTTGGGGAAGGTCATCTGGTTGGCGCGCTCGGTGACCAGGGAGTCGAACCCGGCGGACAGCACGCCCAGGAAGTACCGCTGCGACCCGTCGGCGCAGACCACGGAGG
The DNA here is from genome assembly GCA_964510455.1 of uncultured Actinomycetes bacterium. Lineage (GTDB taxonomy): Bacteria > Actinomycetota > Actinomycetes > S36-B12 > CAVXYG01. Next base: position 4,011 of record CAZECO010000029.1, on the reverse strand, counting down.
CCACATCAACGGTGCGCGGCCGGAACCGGCAGATGACGTCGATGGCGCTGTCGGGATCCTTGGTGGCCAGGCCCAGCAGCGTTGCGTTGTCGTTGCCCGTGCCCAGCGGGATGAGCCCCAGCGGGGTGGTGGTCTCGGCGACCGCCTGCAGCGCGGTGTTGATGGTCCCGTCGCCGCCGGCTGCGACGAGCGCGTCGACGCCGTCGGCCACCGCCTGCTTGGCGAGGTCGACGGCATGCTCGGCCGAATCGCCGGAGAAGAGGCGGGCCGTGATGCCTCGGCGCCGGAACCCCTCGACGATCAGCGGGCCCAGGTTGCCCGACTTCCCCTTGCCGGAGGCCGGGTTGAGCAGGACGGCGACGGTTCGCGACATGGTGACGATGGTAGAGACGTGCGGCGGTGGCCCTGCGGCGGGGTGCTCAGGCCAGATCCTCGGCCGGTGTCGCCTCGTCGTCGGCGGGGCCGAGCCGGTCGGCCGCGCCGCGCCGCCGGTCGTTGAGCCAGGCGAACAGCATCGCGATGGCGAACAGCCCCAGGATGGGCAGCGCCAGCACCGTCATGGTCAGCGGGCTGCCGTCCGGGGTGGCCATTGCCGCGAACACGAAGACGCCGAGCACCAGCCAGCGCCAGGCGCCGATGAACGCCCGGGCGCTGAGCACCCCGGCCAGGTTGAGCAGCACGGCCAGCAGGGGAAGCAGGAAGCCGACCCCGAACACGAGCACCGTGCGTTGGAAGAAGCCCAGGTAGCGGGAGACGTCGACGATGTTGGCCACGTTGTCGGGAGTGAAGCCGAACAGGAAGCCCAGCGCCTGCGGGAGGAAGACGTAGGCCAGGGCAACGCCGGCGAAGAACAGCGGGGTCGCCATCGCGGCGAAGCCGAGCGCCCACCCCCGCTCGTTGCGATGCAGCCCGGGGGTGATGAAGCGCCACAACTGGAACAGCCAGACCGGGCTGGCCAGCAGCACCCCGCTCACCGCGGCCAGTTTGATCTGGACGATGAAGGGGTCGACGACGCCGGTCAGCGCCAGTTGGACGTTCTTGCCCTGCGCCTGCGCCTGTTCGACGATCTCGAAGAACGGCGCGGTGATCCAGGCGAAGATCTCATCGAAGTAGATCCAGCCCACCGCCGCGCCGAGCGCCACGGCCGCGAGGCTGATCAGCAGCCGGTTGCGCAGCTCGGCGAGGTGGTCGCGCAGCGGCATCGGCGCGCTGCGGTCGCGCACCTTCCGCGCTGCCGTCGCCGCCACGGTTCAGGACGGGGTCTTGTCGGCGTTCGGCTGCTCGGCGTGCTCGGCCTGTTCGGCCTGCTCGGCCTGCTCGGCCGTGGCCGGCGGAGAGTCGTCGTCGGTGAGCTCCCGGGTCTCCGCCTTCAGGATCCGCATCGAGCGGCCGAGCCCGCGCGCCATCTCGGGCAGCCGCTTGCCGCCGAACAGCAGCAGGACGATCAACAGGATGATGAGCCACTCGAACCCCTGTGGTGTGCGCATAGTCGGCCTTCGTCCGGCGGATGATACGGACCCAGGGTAACGCGCCGGATCTGTCGCTACCGCGTCTCCTGGGCCAGCACCTCCACCAGCCGGTCGGTGCCCGACAGCCGCAGGCCGAAATCGATCAGGTCGTCCTGCACCAGCGGGGGACCGAAATGCAGCTCGAGGGCCTCGGCGGGGATGTGCAGCTTCTCCACGCGCACGCCCGCGCCGCGCAGCAGGGTCACGACTTCTTCATCGGCGGGCTTGGTGATCGGCTCCTCGCAGCTGGGACAGTTGAACTGGTAGGTGGCCCACCCGGCGGCCGGCGCCACCACCACGGTGATGTCGCGCGGTTTCAGATCAACGTCGCCGCATGAAGGACACGTCGCCTTTATCGTGGTCATGTCCACCTCCAGTGCCGCTGATCTCACCGATCGTCGTGGCCGGACGACTCTTGGTAATCATTCATCATCTGACAGCAGCATGGCGTGTTGACTTGACTTTCCGCATCCCGAACTACTCACTTACCCCGTTCGGACGGATCGAACTATGACAGACGGGACGATTCGCCGCGCCTACTGCACGGCGAGCAGATCCACGACGAAGATCAGCGTCTCGTTGGGCCCGATCCCCGGCCCCGGCGGCTCCTCGCCGTAAGCCAGTTCACCCGGGATCACCAGCATCCGGGTCCCGCCCTCCCGCATCCCGAGCAGGCCCTCCCGCCACCCGGCGATGACCTGGCTGACCCCGAAGGTCGCGGGCTGCCCGTACTGGAAGGACGACTCGAAGACCTCTCCCGTGGATTCGGCGGCGCCGACGTAGTCCACCGTGACGATGGACGACTCCTCGATACTGGCGCCGTCTCCATCGCACAGGTCGAGGATGCCGAGCTCGGTGGCCGGCTGCGACTCCTCCGTCACCACGATCGAGGGCTCCTGCCCAGCCGTCCCGCTGACCTCAATGCCGGCGAAGGATTCCTGGTAGGTGCAGTCCCCCGCGGCGCTGGTGTCTGTGCCGGTGTCGCTGGTGCCAGGAGCGTTGCTGCAGGAGGTGAGCAGGAGCCCGACGACCAGGGCGAGGCCGGCCGAGCGGATGAGTCGGTTCACGGCCAACACTGTAGGGGTTGGTCACATGCTGGCCAGCAGCCGGTCCACCCGCTCGTCCACCGACCGGAACGGATCCTTGCACAGCACGGTGCGCTGGGCCTGATCGTTGAGCTTCAGATGGACCCAGTCCACCGTGTAGTCCCGCCGCCGCTCCTGGGCGCGCCGGATGAAGTCGCCGCGCAGCTTCGCCCGGGTCGTCTGGGGGGGCACCGACTTGGCCCGGAAGACCTGCAGGTCCGAGGTCAGGCGCGCCGCCATGCCGCGCGACTCCAGCATGGAGAACAGCCCGCGGCCCCGCGCGATGTCGTGGTAGGCCAGGTCCAGCTGGGCGACGCGCGGCGAGGAGAGCGTCAGGTCGTGCTTGGCCATGTACCGGTCGAGCAGCCGCTGCTTGATCACCCAGTCGACCTCGCTGGCCACCGGATCGAAGTCCTGCTCCTGGACCGCGATCAGCATCCGCTGCCACAGGTCCATCACCTGCGCCGTGGTGGAGGACGGGTCGCCGGCCATCCCGCGCCGGTCGAGGAAGTCGCGCACCCGCTCGTAGTACTCGGTCTGGATCTGCATGGCCGACAGGTCTCGGCCGTTCGCCAGGCGCAGCGCCCGCTTGCCGGTGGTGTCGTGGCTGATCTCCCGGATGGTCCGGATCGGGTTCTCCAGCGTGAGGTCGCGCATCTGCCAGCCGGCCTCCAGCATCCGCAGGACCAGGTCCGTGGTCCCCACCTTCAGGCGGGTGGTCGTCTCGCTCATGTTCGAATCGCCCACGATCACGTGCAGGCGGCGGAAGCGCTCCGCGTCGGCGTGCGGCTCGTCGCGGGTGTTGATGATCGGCCGGGAGCGGGTCGTGGCGCTGGAGACGCCCTCCCAGACGTGCTCGGCCCGCTGGCTGATGCAGTACACGGCGCCCCGCGGGGTCTGCAGCACCTTTCCGGCGCCGACCAGCAGCTGACGGGTGATCAGGAACGGCAGCAGCGCCTCGGCCAGCCGGGAGAACTCGCCGGGCCGTGCGACCAGGTAGTTCTCGTGGCAGCCGTAGGAGTTGCCGGCCGAGTCGGTGTTGTTCTTGAACAGGTAGATGTCCCCCGCGACGCCCTCCTCGCGCAGCCGCTGCTCGGCGTCGACCAGCAGGCCCTCCAGGATCCGCTCGCCGGCCCGGTCGTGGGCGATCAGCTCGTCGATGTCGTCGCACTCGGCGGTGGCGTACTCCGGATGGCTGCCCACGTCGAGGTACAGGCGCGCCCCGTTGCGCAGGAACACGTTGCTGCTGCGGCCCCAGCTGACGACGCGCCGGAACAGGTAGCGGGCGACCTCGTCCGGGCTGAGCCGGCGCTGACCGCGGAACGTGCACGTCACGCCGTACTCGGTCTCGATCCCGAAGATGCGCCGATCCACCCGCTCACGATAACCGCGATGGCCCGCTTCGACCCGTTGAACGC
>CAZECO010000028.1:0-24320 GCA_964510455.1 uncultured Actinomycetes bacterium | reverse complement strand
TGGGCGGCTTCCTCATTTTCGGGTCCGGTATCTCGTCCACGATCGGCACCGCCGTGCGCCTGCCCCGCGGGCCCTCGTCCAACCACAGTCAGTCCTGCCAATCCTCGTCGTCCACCTCCGCTCGTCCAGTTCCCAGGCCACCGGGACAGGTCGGCCCTCCAGGAACGCCGCGACGAGGCGGTGCTGGCCATCGCACACACCCGGCTCGCCGCAGTCGCCGTCCTCGTCCTCGGTGGTGCCCACGACCGGGTGCCGGAAAGGCCCCCGATCCAGTTCCCGCCGCAGGATCTCCACGCGCTCCCGGTCCACCGGATCGGCCATGAAGTTCTCGATGACCTCGGGCCAGGAGTCCCAACTCGCGGGAGCGCAGCGCTCCATCACCGCTGCGGAATCCATCACGGTCTGCGGCATCCTGCCCCCTTCGCCCAAGACAACTATGCGGGGTGGGTCCGACAGTGCTCTTGCTACGAGCGGTCCTCCAAGACCGCGATGTGGCGCGTCACCGGCCGGAGATTGCAGGCTTCTGCCCCGATCGCAGCGGCGACTCCTTCACCGCCTGCAGCCAGCCCCGCAGTTCCGCGTGGGTGGGAGCGAGTTCGTAGGCGTGGTGGTGGCCGGCGTGGCTGAGGCCGTACCAGGCGGAGGTGACATGCTGCACGTCGGCGGGTTCGAGGTAGCCGTGCAGCAGGAGCAGCCGGGTCCGGCCGGGTAGGTCGTCGGCGGGGATGCCGTGGGCCTGCAGGTAGTCCTCGATGTCCTGCTCGAGCTGGATGCGCAGCAGCCACACCACGGCGCGGGGCCACCAGCCCCGGTAGCCGGTCGCTCCGGGCTGCTGCAGCAGGCGCTCTGCCGCCTGCAGGTAAGGCCTGGGGCGGGTGTCAGGCATCGTGGATCCGCTTGGCCAGGTCCTGTACCAGGTCGACCTCCCGCAGCAGGTCGTGCTTGGTCCACGAGTCGAAGTGGCTGCCGTGGACGCCTTCGCGGCAGTTCCGGTACGCGGTGGCCAGATCCGGTTTCCACTGGTTCAGCCTCGGGAGCACATCGGCGCCCCTGGCGGCATCCCCGAACAGGGCCAGGGCTATCAGCTTGTTGGTGGTCTCCGCCGCCTCGATCCTGGCTTCGACCTCCGCTCTGGCGTCCCCGCGGCGCAGCAGGTTGCGGCGGATCTTGTCCTGGGCGACGGCCTCGACGGCGGAGCGCAGGAAGCCAGCGATGATCGGGCCCCGGATCCTGGGGTCGAGTTCCTCCGCGTGGGCCAGTGCCCTGGCATCCTCGAGGTAGCGCTGCACAGGTTCGCTGTTCTTGCGGACCTCCACCACGGATTCGGGCTTGCGCACCACCTCCCACACCACGGCTGGGATCTGCAGCCTGCGGATCGACTCGGGCAGCCGGTCGTCGTGGGTGAACACGATCACCTGCCTGCTGCGGGCCACATCTTGCAGCACCTGGGCCAGGCCGTCGACCTTCGCGGGATCCATGGCCTGGACGGGGTCGTCGATCACCAGGAAGCGGAAAGGGCTCTGATCGTCGGTGGCGCGCGGGATGAACAGGGACAGGCCGAGCGCGTGCAGTTCGCCCTGGCTCATCACGCCCAGCGCGTTGCCCTCCACGCCGTCGACCGTGACGTCGAGGCGGACCCTGCGCTGGTTGCCGGTTCCGACGAGGGTGACGTCGCCGAGGTCGACGTTGCTCTCCTGCCGCAGCTGCTCCCACACCTGGGCCGACCGAGCCTTGAACGGTGCCATCCGCTGCGCCTTGAGCGCGCCGAGTTCTGTCTTGAACCAAGTGTCGGCCTTCTTGAGGGCTGCGAACAGGTCCTGCTGCTCCCGCACCAGCTGCGCCGGGGCGAGCCATTCGGACAGCCGCAACGCGAGCGGCTGCCAGCGGTCCTCCTGCTTCTTGAGCAGTTCCGAAGCCCCGGTCCGCGCATCCTGGACTGCCTGAGCTGCCTCCTCGACGAGGTCGACGAGTTCGGTGGCGACGTCTGGCGCGGGCCCCTTCGCGGGGATGTCGTGCCAGCGCCGCAGGATCGACGCGGTCTCGGGGAAGTCCTCGTCGAACAGTGGGGCGGATGCCGCTGAGGCGACGATCTGGCGCACGGCGGTTTCGGCGTCGCGCAGTCGGCGCTTCGCGTCGTTGATCGACTGCACCGATCCGCGGTATGCCGCTGCCTCGGAGTGGGCGCGGGCGGGCCAGTCGGCGTCGAGCTCGGTGACCCCGCACACCGGGCAGGCGCCCGGCCCGTGCTCGATCATGTGGCTGGCGGCGAGCTCGAGGATCTCGGCAAGCCGGAGCGAGGAGGCACCGACGCTGTCGTTGGCCTGCTCAAGCGCATGGGCAGCGGCCTCGAGCTCCGCGGCAGCCGCGAGTGCGTCCTCGGCCGGGGGGAACGCCGCGGCCGCGATGTGGCGCCACCTGCCCAGCCGCGGGTCCTGGTCTGCCGCCGAACCGGTGGCGATCGCTGTCAGGGCGTCAAGATCGGGAGCGGCCCCCGCCAAGAGCACTGATGCGCGGCGCGCACGCTCGTCATCGATGTCCTGCATCAGCGCGGCGAGGGCCGTGGCGCGGTCCTTCACCTCTTTGCGCTGCACGGTGAGGAGCCTCAACTGGGTCTTCAGGCGGTTGTGGGCGGCTTCTGCCTCGCCGAGGCCGAGGATCGAGTACAGGGCGTCGTGCAGCTGCGTCGGCTGCCCCGTCACGGCCTCGCCGAGTTCGGCGTAGCTGAGGAACGGCCGGAACGTCGACAGCGCCGACTCCCATCCGAGATCGGGCAGGCCGCGGTCGGCGGAACCGGGCTGTCTGGCGGTGACCAGCGGCTTGTCGACCTCCTCGCCCTGCCAGCGGCAGGCCACCGTGACGGGGTGCGGCTGCCCCTCGGCCAGGACTTCGACCCTGATGCCGCTGGTGGAGTGGTGCAGGTTCTTCCACCCGGTTCTCCAGACCACCGACTTGGAGTTCCATCGGCTCGACTTCCCTGTGATGGCGACCTCCGCGGCCTCGGCGAAGCTGGACTTCCCCGACCCGTTGCGGCCGATCACCAGCGTCAACCCGGGACCGGGCTGGAGTCTCACGGCAGCTTTCTCACCGATTCCCCGGAAGCCTTCTACCTCGATCGACTGCAGGTAGATACCGGCTGCTTCCTGGGCAGCCTGCACGTCGCGGCGGGTCGGCGGAGTGCCTCCGAGCGCGTCTGCGAACTCCTCGTCGCCCTGCACCGCGGCGAGCACCAGATCGATGACCTGTTCGGGCGCTTCGGCCCGGGACAGGTCGTCCAGGATCTGGTCCTGCAGGGCTTGCACGGCTGGTGCTGTGCTGTCTGTGGCATTCATCGCGCCTCCGGGGAGCGTGTAGTCGGATTGGTCTTCGGTTGCGGAAGGGTCGGCAGTCGGTGCTCAGGACGTGCGGCTGACCTGCCAGGCGCCGTCGCACGCCAGGACGGTCTGCTGCGCGGGGTCGATGCGGAACACCGCGACCTGGCCGTAGGCGGAGCCGATGGCACAGGCCTGCGCATCGGTCAGGCCTGCGCATCGGTCAGGCCTGCGACAGCCCAGGACTGCTCGGCGTGGCTGGAGTCGGGGTCGGATCCCAGCGCCGGCGTCGGGTGCAGGCCGCCGGTGGCCGGGGTTCCATGCGGTGAGCACATGGAACGATCCGGCTGCGGCCAGCGTCGACTCGCGGGCCGGGATGTGCACGCCGTCCTGCAGCACGGTGACCCGAGTCTTCAGGTAGAGCGCGGCGAATTCGACCTCGATCACGCCTCCACCCCGGCCGCAGCGATGGTGCGCGCGCTCTGGGCGACCTGCATGAGGGCGTTGAAGACCACGGTGGCCAGGACCTCCGGATCGAGCCTGAACTCGGCCACGAACGTCCCCGGCAGGCAGCAGACCAACTGCAGGGCGCCCCAGCCCTGGCCGGTGTCGGACCAGCGCACATTCCCGATGTTGCAGTAGCAACGGTTTCCGAGCAGGGTGTTGGCGTCGTTGACGAAGGCCGGGTACGGGGGTTGGGGACCCATGGGCGGCGTCACCATGGCGAGCACGTCGAGGCCGATCCCGTACCTTCCCTCGCTCGCCTGCAGCCCGACGCCGACAGATGCGCCGGCCATGTCGTAGAAGTCCACGCTGCGGTCGCGGTAGCCGGGCTCGAAGCCCATGGCCGCCATCCGTCGCGCCAGCAGCGGCCGGGCCTGTTCCCACGCCTCGGCGACGTGCTCACCTCCCGGTTTGGGGGAGCCGTCGTCGGCGAAGATGCCCAGCAGCTCGTCGGGGGCCTCCCGGCGGCCGAGGCGGGCCTCGGCCTCGTCCAGATCCGGGGGCCGCAGGCCTGCCAGTACCTGGGTGGCCAGTTCGTGCGACACGGTCGCCATCGCCAGAACCGCGTTGTGGAACCACACGAGGTTGCTGCGGCCGTCGCCGTTGAGCGTGACGCCGACGCTTGCGACGACCTGACCGTCGTCGTAGAAGAACGTCGCCATCGGGCAGCTGCGGTTCCCGGCCTGCGCGCATGCCAGGCCCACGTCCTCGGGCAGGTCCGCGACGCGCATCCACGCCTTCACCGCCACCCACGGGTACCCGTCGGAGTACTGGCCGCTCTCATATACCCCGATGTGCACGGGCAGCAGCCACGGCTGCCAGATCAGCGATTCCTCCCTGTGCAGAGTCCACTCCTCGTCCAGCAGGAGGCGCTTGGCGAGGTGCTCGCGGATCTCCTGCCACGTGACCGGCGTCTGCATCGATATCGTTCCCCCGTAGTTCGTTACTCACGCCGCCCAGTCGCGGCACCACATGACGGTCTTCCCGCTGCGGAGTGCGTCAAACCCCTTCACCGCGCGCACGCTCAAAGCCCCTCGGAATGGCCGTCCGCGAAGGCGTGCGGCCTGGTCGCGGAGGTGGCCGGAATCGGGCAGTTGCGTGAACGGTGCAGGTGGGACCGGCGGGAACCGTCGTGCCGCTGCCGGTGGTCGAAGGATTGGAGGAGGACCACAAGTACCGCGGCATCACGAAGGCCATGGATAAGGCGATCGAGACGCTGCACCGCGAGGGATGGTCGCTGGTGAGGGCCTACAAGCAGCCCCTGGCGGTGTTGCCGCTGCCGCCGGTGAAGTTCCCGCCCGGCCGCGTCTACCTGTTCACGCCGAACGTGGCGGTGGTGGTGGATGCCGCCACCGGCTGCGTCCATGCGACCCTGCCGACATCGGCTGCGTTGAAGACCCTGGAAGAGTCCTCCCCCCACGTGCTCGCGGGAGACACCTGGGCCACGCAGCGGATGGCGGAGCTGGACGCATCACCGGCGGCCACGGACCCGGCGCCGCGGTGGCACCGGCAGACGTGGTTCGACCGCACCGGCAGCATCTGGACCGCCCGGCGGGTCGCCGATGGCGTACAGATCGCCCGGGACAACGCACCGCTGCACGTGGTGTCGGATGACGAGGAGGCCGAGAACATCGGCCTGCATCCGATCCTGGTGGAGTTCGTCGCCGAATTGATGCCTGACGCCGCCTGACCGTCGGACGGTCCCACTGGGTCCTCCCCCTGGTGCTTCACGCCTCGCGTGGACGGCTCCGGCGGACGAGACCCTCGCCAGAACAATGAGAGGAACGCTTCCAGCATGGCTGACTACCAGGTGATCATCACCGGGGGCAACATGATCGCCGTCGTGCCCGTGGGCACTGAGATCGACCCGGCAACCCTGCGCGTCTACCTCTACGACACGCGCGCGTGCCGATGGAGGGCGAAACGACACGTCCAGTCGGTCCTTGCCCACGGCAACGGATGGGTCGAGCCGGACAAGCCGACGACCATCACGATCGATGAACCGATCCCAGCACGAATCGACGAGGCACGATGACCAGAGACCAATACCTGTTCGAGGTCGCCCGGATCCACGCCGAATGGGTGAAGGACATCCGAGTCGCACCCGATCCCAAGTACACGAACAACAACCCGTCGCAGTACTCCGAGCACGCGGAAACCGTGTCGGCATCGGTGGAGGAGCAGGACCGCTACTGGAGTCAGATCCAGGAACTCACGAAGCGGTACCACGAGAGCAACGGAATCATCCCTTGATGGTCCGGGGATGGCGCTTCAACGCCCGTCCGGCGCGCCTACGGCAGGAACCAGCAGCACGGGCCTCCGCTTGATCAACACCGTGACAACGACTCCTCCTCAGAGACCAAGGGTCGATCTGCCCGAGCGAGAACGGATGAGATAGTGGGTGGAGATGTCAGCGCAGAGAGAGGCGGGAGCGATGGCACGTATCCCATTGGCGCTATCCCGCCCTAGGCCAGGACTCGGAGGACGTGTCAATCTCCACGAGACCGGTGGCGGCGGCCGGTTCGGAGCGCGTGCCCGCACGACGGGCGCGCGACGGCCTTCCGTGAGGCGCGGGGTCCCGCCCTACGGATAGATGCGCATGCCGCTGTACAGGGCTAGCCAGCGGTGAACCAGGTCCTCGGCAGCCTCGGACTGCGGACGTGTGGTCAGCTGTGGCAGCGGTGGGATCAGATCGAGCCGCGTCGCGCCAACGACTCCCCCTGCCTGGAAGACCCTCGCCGCCTTCTGCGCGAGCCCGCTGCGATGCTGTGCGACTCGGTCGACGATCGACAGCCCGGTCTCACCGACATAGAGACCGGGGCGCTGCGGGTGGACGACTTCCACGACGTAGACGCTGAACGTCTCGTTCCCGTGCATGGACAGCTCGGCGTGCAACCGAGCGGCGGCGTCCAGGACCGCGCCCAAATCGCGTGCCGACGCGTCTCCGCAGGACGGGCACTGGATGACGTGACGGTGCCTCGTTCGGATCGCGCCCGCGTGGCTCCAGGTCCACCACCGCAACCGTCGTTTGTCTCGAGGGCAGAGCACCGGCACATCCGTGACCTCCGACCACCCGGGGGCCGCCAGCGGCTTCCATCCGCCCGAGAGCCCGAGGTCACTGCCTGCGGGTCCGAACCTCGCCGCAACTTCGACGGACGACTCGCCCGGGTGGCGCCGGATCAACTCGCAGGAGCCACGCAGCACCGCCCGCCGTTCCTTCGACACCTCCAGTCGCAGGGGGCGCTGCGGGGGCACCAAGTTGCGGGACGGAAATGCCGCCGCAGGCACCTCGACCCGACCGAGGACCAGTCGCAGCGGCGCGTCGTCGACCGGTGCTACGAGCAGGGACCCGTCGGCCGGCGGCCTGAGGGCACGCCAATCGGCGCCGAGCACCGACGACATCACCAAGGCGGCCCGTTCAGCGAAGCTCAGCGGAGCGTCGCCAGCGTGCCATGAGAGATCCCCCTTGCGGCCCACTTCACCTCCTACGTCGCTCCTCACCATGGTCTCCCTGGCGGAGCCCATCAATCCATCCGTTCATGCAGGCGGCTACTCGCGGGAGTGCCTCCCTCATGGTCCAGTCGGGGCCCGCGCTAGCCTTTCGCGGCGCATCCCTTCACCCCTCCACCAGCCCCAAGAACCCGCCGAGGTCGGCGAGGTCCTCCACGCAGGCGGGCAGGTAGTCGGACAGCGCGGGGCTGTGGACGATGACCGATCGCCACTGGGCGCGGGATACGGCCACGTTGAGCCGGTTCGGGGACAGCAGGAACCCCATGCCGCGGGGAACCTCCGCGGAATCCGACGCGGTCATGGACAGGATGGTCAGCGGCGCCTCCTGGCCCTGGAACTTGTCGACGGTGCCGACGCGCACGCCCCTGATCCCGCGGGACGCCAGTTCCCCCTCGATGCGGGTGCGCTGGGCGTTGTACGGGGCCACGACGAGGATGTCGTCGGCTGTCATGGGCCGCAAGTCGGCGTCGTGCTCCGGGTCGCGCCAGCGCCACGTCAGGGCCCGCTGCACAAGGTCGGCGACCACCGCCGCCTCCTGCGGTGCCTCCACCGCGTTGCCGCGATGTTCCACCTGCACGCCGAACACGCCCGGGTCCACGGTCTCCCCCTCGCTGGTGACCATGGCGCGTGCAGTGGTCACTTCCTCGTTGGCCCCGAGGCGCTTCTCGTAGCTGAGCGCCGAGACCGATTTCGTGACGTCGGGATGCATCCGCCAGGAGGTGTCCAGGAAGTAGCCGAGCTCCGGCGCCAGGGTGTGCCCTGCGCTGAGCCAACCCAGAGCGGAGCTGTCCACCGGCTCGGGATGGGTTCCCTGACTCACCTGAGGCAGTTGCTGCGGGTCGCCGAGCAAGAGCATCCGCTGGGCTGACACCGACACCGCGATGGTGTGGGCCAAGGAGAACTGGCCGGCCTCGTCCACTACCAACAGGTCCAGGGCTCCTCGACCGACCTTGTCAGCATCGGTGAAATCCCAGGCGGTGCCCCCGACGACGCACCCGTCCGCGTGCTCAGCGAGGAACGCCCCGAACGCCGGCTTGCTGTCCAATTCGGTCCAGTCGCTCGATGCTGGCCGGTTCTTCTTCCCGACGCGAGAGGGCTCAGTTCCAGCCTTCACCACACCGTCCAGCAACTGGTTGACCGCCGAGTGCCCCTGGGACACCACTCCGATGCGCCAACCGGAAGCGACGAGCGCGGCGATCACACGGCCTGCCACGTACGTCTTGCCGGTGCCGGGCGGACCCTGGACTGCCAGCGCTGAGCCGTCCAGGGCGCGGACTGCAGCGGTGATCGCTGTGGTGAAGTCATGGTCGGACACGGGCGGCAAAGCTGCTGATCCGCGCATTCGCGGCGGTCGGCGCAGCAGCAAGTCCCCCGCCGGTCCGAGAACGAGTTTCGTCTCACCCCGGCGGATTCGCTCCGCCACCTGTGCCGCGAGTTCGTCCAACGCGGTCTGGATACAGACCGTGGGGGGTCCCTCGGGCGCGGTGACCAGGCTGGGCAGGTCGTCGTGCTCCTTGCCCTTGTCTGCCCTCTCGAGCACGGTGATCCGGTCGTAGCCGTCGGCATCGGCGCGGAGGTCCACGATGTCGGCGCGGCGGTATCCGCGAGTCCCCGGTCCTCCATCCGGCATGCCCGAGACGTGCGGTGCCTCGTACAGCAGGTAGCACGACGGATTCCTCGGGCCACCCGACGGCGCCTTGAAGCCAGCGCCGGGCTGCAGATGGCCGCGCAGGACGAGCCGCCGCTGGGCCTTCTTGGCTCGTTTCGGAGTGTTCCAGTCCGCCTCGACGAGCACCTCCTCCACCAGCATCGCGTCGCTGTCGCTGATATCGCCCAGCTCCGCGCCGAGCCGGTCGTAGTGCTGCCACCAGTAGGGCTTGGCTTCGCGGCGGTGGAACCCGACAGCGGCGCCGACCAGCGCCACCGCCTGCTGGTCTGGGGTGCGGGCCGCTCCCGGAGCCGCCGTCGCATACGCAAGCAGTTCGTCGACCACTGCGTTCTCCGTACTGGTCAGCGGAACCGCCGTGGTGGGAGGCGGCAGCGGCTCGGGCGCCACCCCGGCTTGCGCCGCGAGGCCCAGCAGCCAGTCGCGCAGCCCCAGGGTCGAGATGCAGTCGTACTCGTTGTAGTCGGCGATGGCGGCCAGCCGACGGTCTGCTGCGGCAGTATCGTCGCGGTCGCGCTCGTCGCAGTAGACGGAGTACTCGACGACGGAGTCACCAGCCGTGGTGACATCCCCCGAGCGCAGCCGCTCCCCCATGTACAGCGGCTCCAGCTTCTTGATGCTGTAGGACGGTTGGGAGACACGGACGGAGCGCCGAACAATCGGGTAGAGGTCGACAAGCACGTTGGCCCGCAGCAGGTCGTCCACCTCGTCCTCGCCGATGCCGTGCCGCACCGCCAGCCGCAGCAGCGCGGCCCGCTCATAGTCGGCGTAGTGGTAGATCCGCATGTCCGGGTACCGCCGGCGGCGGTCGGCGACGTAGTCCAGGAAGTCGCGCAGGGCCTGCCCCTCCTGGACCCGGTCGTGCGCCCAGAACGGTTTGAAGACAGGGTCGGCGCCGTGGACCGGTGCCTCCACAACACCGAACAAGTACTCGAGCCCCCAATCCCGCGTGGCCGGGTCCTGCCACATCGGGTCCCCCTCGAAGTCGAAGAAGATGTCGCCGCTGCTCGGCGCGGGTATCGCGGCCAGGGCAGTCGGGTTGAAGACCTCGTAGCTGACCTCGAGACGTCCCTCCGCGGAGTCGGCTGCACGCATCTGACGCACCTGGAGCCGGGCCTGCGCCCGCAACGACGCCAAGGTGCGGGCGGGGATCCCCGGTACCGGCTCGGTCGACTCCGCCAACAGGTCGATGGTCGTGATTCCGGCGGCGCGCAGTTTGACGCGCTGGGTGCTGCGGATTCCGGCCACTAGCAGGACGTCGCGGTGCTCAGTCACCTGCTCCGCGCAGACCTCGCAGCGGCCGCACGCTGTAATCGACTGGTCGTCCCATCCAATCGCAACACCAGCGTTGGAGCGCTCCCTGATCAGGGATTCCAGGCGATGGCGACGGGCCCTGGCCACAGGTCGGTAGCGGTCGAGCGGGGTGGTGAATTCGCGACCGTCTCCCAACAGCAGCGCCCCCAGCGGGTCGACCTGCACGCCGGCCGCCGCCGCCAACTCGGCGTATATGGCGATCTGCAGAACCGCAGTCGTCTTCTCGCGCCGGGCCAGCTTCGCGTCCGCGATCCGGTAGGACCCGTCTGCCTGGCGGATGAGGAAGTCGGCGATGCCGAGCATCCGACCGTCGAAGAACACAGCCTGGGTGATGACCGGCGCTCCTTCGGCTACGGCCTCCAACGTCGCGGCCGCCGCGGCGGGGACGCCGTTCCTGCGTCCGATGGCCACCACGTCGTCCAGCTGCTCCACAAGCTTTGCCTCGTGCTGGTCGCCCAGTTCCGCGGCCCGCGCCATCAGTGCGTCGGCTGCCTCCGGCAGCGCCGGGCCGAGGCCCAGCACGACGTCCAGCCGCCGCAGCACGGCGTACTCGCAGGTACTGGCTCGCACCAGGTCGCTGGCGGATGCCACGACGGTTCCATCGATGAGTTGCAATTTGATCCTTTCATGAACGGGGACGATGTTGGCCGAGGGACGCGGTCGGGCGTCGCTTCGGTCGGGAGCACTGACCCTGGGAACCTGCAAGCGGCTGCGCGTGAGGCGGCACTTCCCGGCCACCGCGACCATCGGCTTCCAGGCACAGACGACTACCTACTCATTTTCCCAGAGGCGTCCGACAGAGCCCCTGGACTCGGGGGCTTGGACGGAGCCAACCGAGCTGACGCCGATCGGCCCCTCTGGCGCACACCCTGATGGGATCTACGCCAACAGCGTCCCACGAACCTTGATTCGGCTGTGGGGCACGCCGGCTCGGTCCTGAAGATGGAAATCATTCCCTGACGTGAAGGAAGTCCGTGAGCCGTGTCTTCCGACCCGGGGGTGAAAGCCTGGGAACTTCAAGTGGGACGGCACCCGACGCCATCCCTCCGGCCCCTCTCGGCCACCCTCTGCGACCACAGCGTCAGGCAGCTGCCCTCCCCGCAATGTCCGCGTCGCTTGCCTCAGGAACGTGTCCCGCGATGGACCTGAAAAGGGCCTCGGCCGCGAGGACTTCATTCCTGTCGAGGCGATTCTTGAGGTACGCACCCTGGAGACCATCGAAGCGAAGGACGTCGGGAGCCCGGCTCGTGCAGTCCCGGGGTGACACCGCAGGTTCCCCAGGCAGCAGGTCCCAGGCCGACGCGTTTCCAGGCAGCCCGTTTCCAGGCAGTGCGTTTCCACACCTGCGACATATCGGCCATTGCGGCATCAAACAACCGCCTATCCTGATTAGTCCTAACTTGGCCATTATCATCAGGAGGCTGCTCGGCATCCCGTAGACGATCGGTGTACTAGTGCTCCCGCACTCCTGACACCTTTCAGTCCGCGTGATGATCGGGACCTGCGGGGGAACATAGTCGTCCCCGTGAGGCGACCAACTCGGCCGCCGCTGATAGCCTTTCAATCCGCCTCCACCTCGCCTCGGTACCGTCTCGTCGACACGGTCACCGCCCACCAATACCGGTCCTGATCCTCCGCTGTCGCCAGCGCCTCCGGGTCGTGCTCGCCCCGTCTCGCCACTACCTCGTGACCGGGTTGCTGGCGCGTTCCCATATGGGGCTGACCGACCACTTGTGGTGGATCGTCATGAAACCCCCGCTTCTCCATCCATTCTCTCAAGCACCTCCGACACACTCCGGTGACGGGAATCTCCGAATGCATGGAGTTGAATGTTGCTGATGCCGGTGCATTCCCCGGCAGCTGTCGGAGCTCCGCCTCCGGTCCCGACCATTGGTGGTGCTTCGGATTTCAGCGGGGTGTGAGGGGGTTTGGCTGACGGGTTCGTATCGTTGCGGTGTGTGGGGTAGGGGTCCTGCCAGTGTCGGTTTCGACCAAGAACCCGACCGGGAGGACCCCTGTGGAAAGCGACCCTATCCGAATCTGCCAGATCCTCGTAGGGCTGCCCGATGTGGCGGTGCTGGGCGTGGACGATCCGCCGGGCGGCCTGCCGTTGACCGTGCATGTGGAGTCAACAGCCGGGCCGGCCCGCTGCCCGCGGTGCGGCGGGCCGGGGTGGGTGAAGGACCGCCCGGTGGTGGTGCTGACCGACCTGCCCGCGTTCGGCCGGCCGGTGCGGCTGGCGTGGCACAAGGTCCGCCGGACCTGTCCGGACACCGGATGCCCGCAGGGGTCGTGGACCTGCGCCGACGACCGGATCGCCGCGTCCCGGTGCACGGTGACGCACCGGACGGGGCGGTGGATGACCGAGCAGGTCGGGCGGGCCCGCCGCGCGGTGGCCCGCGAGCTGGGCTGCGACTGGCACACCGTCAACGACGCCGTGGTGGCCTACGGCGCGCTCCGCACGAAGGCCGGTCACAACGTCCAGTGGCCCGACCAGGTGGCCCGGGCCAGGGCGGAAGCCGCTTCGATCCGCCCGGACGCCGCCCTGCCGCCGCGGCAGGGCCCGACGTTCCCGGTGACGACCGTGACGGTCGCGAACACGACAGCCCTGTCCGCTGCCGGCAGCCTGCACCGTCAGGGCCGACGACCCTGGTGCTGAACCTCAACGGAGCCACGCCCGGCGGCGGATTCCTCGGTGACGGCCTGACGCAGGAAGAGTTCCTATGCCGGTCCACGGCGCTCTGCGCCACACTGGTCGGCGACCCCATGTACCAGGCGCACCGGTTGGGGACCCCTTCGCGTGCAGCCATGGGCGACCCTGCCCCCCGACGTGCCCGTGTTCCGCGACGACCACGGCGACCCGCTGCCCCAGCCCTGGGTGCGGGTTCGTCACCTGCGCCGCGCCGGTCGCCCCTCGGGTGGGCCAGCAGCGTTCGCGGCGTCTCCTGGCCGAGCGGATCCACCGCGTGCTGGCGATCGCCGCTGCCCATGGCTACGCCGATCTGGTGCTCGGGGCCTGGGGCTGCGGCGCGTTCGGCAACGAGCCGCACGCCACGGCGGCGGACTTCCGCGCCGCCCTGGCCGGCCCGTTCGACGGCGCGTTCGACCAGGTGGTCTTCGCGATCACCGACTGGTCCCCTGAACGCCGCTTCCTCGGCCCCTTCCACGACGCCTTCCGGAATCCCGAGCCTGACGGTCGGTGAAGCCGCGGTGTGCGAAAGCACCGCTGGTTTCTGCGCGGCTTGATGCAATTGCCGTAAGACGTTGGTGGCTCCCCGCGGACTTGCGCCGAGGCGGATCAACCTTCAAATGCCACAGGCCATTTGAGCCCGGACGAATCGGTGCAGGGCGATCCCTCACCACAGGTTTGCGATCCGCTTTCAGCCCTCACGCCGCCCGCTGTGTCGGAGGTTTGTGGGATAAAGGAGTTGTTGGAGAATCCAATCTCCCAAGCACCGCATTCTCGGGGATCTCGTGAGTTTCGTACGCCGGCAGCAACGCGAACTGCCTTGGCGCAGGAATCGCTGTCGCCAACCACCTTCAGGACTGCGGAGCAGGCCGCCAGACCGAATAGCCCAACAAGGAGAACCCATGCGCCACCGCAAGACCGCCCGCCGTGCCGAACGCGCCGAACTGCTGCGACTGCTGCGCGGCGAGCCCCAGCCGCCCGAGCCGGATCCGGCGCTGCCGCCGACGCGGGTCCAGCTTGCGGCCGACCCGGATCTCACGGAAGAGCAGCAGTGGGAACTCGCCGGCGACAGATCGTGGTCCGTGGTGGTGGAACTGGCGGCCAACCCGTCGCTCCACCCGGAGATCCAGCGCTGGCTGTACGACCTGGGTGAGGACGTCCAGGTCGCCCTGGCGGAGAACCCGCGGCTATGCGGCGATCTGCAGCGCCGGCTCGCCCGCACCGGCAGCGACAAGGTGCGCTACGCGCTGGCGGACAACCCGGGCCTGACCCGGAGCATGCTGGCCTGGTTCGCCACCGGGGAGCCCATGTACTGGTCGCACCTGGCGCAGCACCCCCGGCTGCCGCGCGAGGCTCAGGAGCGGTTCGCGCGCGATGACGACGAGTGGCTCCGCTTCTCGACCGCCTCGAACCGGCGGCTGCACCCAGCTGTGCAGGTCAGGCTGGCTCGCGACCCGTTCGCTCGCGTGCGCAGGCAGTTGCTCCGCAATCCGCGGCTGTGCCTGGCGGCCCAGCGGATCCTGGCGACGGATCAGGACCTCGAGATCCGCGCCGGGCTGGCGGCACATCCGGCCCTTCGGCCTAGTGCTCAGCGGACGCTTGCCGGGGACGTGGAGGCGGTAGCCGTGGTCGTGGCGGACCGGCCAACTATGGGGGCGACGGCTCAGCGCCAGCTGACCCGGCGTTCCTCCCCGAAAGTGCTGCACCGCCTGTCGGCCAACCCCGGGATCGGTCCGGTCCTCCAGGCGCAACTCCTCGCATCCGGAGGCACTGCGGCGCTGCGCGGGCTCGCGGGCAACCCGTCGGTGACCGACGAGGTCATGCACAGCCTGGTGGGCGATCACTACCACCAGCTGCGGGGATTCCTGGCGCATAACCCGAGGACCGACCCTGCGACGCAACGGCGCCTGGCGGCCGAGGAGGACGACTGGGTGCGCGGCCACCTCGCTGAACACCGGAACCTCGACCCCGCCGCGGAGCGGATGCTCGCGGCCGATACCGCGATGGGCGTGCGGCGTGGGCTGGCCGGATCGGTTTCGATCAGCGCTGAAGCCGCCGCCATCCTGGCCAGCGATCGCGATCGCGGGGTGCGGAAGGCCCTTGCGGCGAACCCCGCCGTGCCCCCGGCGGTGCAGCAACTCCTGGCCCAGGATCCGGATGTCGGGGTCCTGCAGTCGCTGGCGGAGAATCAGCGCCTGCACCCGGCCGCGCTGCGCCCGCTGCTGGTGTTCCGCACCACGGGCCAGCTCGAGGCCAATTGGATCGGCTGCAAGCTCCTGGCGCGCGGCGGCATGCCCCGCAAGGCCGATTGGACGGCGCCGATGCTGGATCATCCTGTCCTCGGCCCCGTCATTGCGGCCCTGACCGGGCGGCCGCGCATCCTGGCGGCCGCCGCCTCCCACCACGAACCGCTGGTCCGGTTGGGGGTTGCCACCAACGACCGGTCGACCGCAGCCATGCTCCGTCTTCTGCTGGAGGATGACGACGATGATGTGCGCGCGGTTGCCGCGGAACGGGTGCTGCGGGTCATGGCGGGGTGAGACTCGCCGTTGTCGGGGGCCGTGTGCCCCCGGTACCAGAGCGGCGAGTCAGTCGACGAGGCGTCTGCTGCAGGCTCGTAGAGCAGGTCGGGCCTGGGCCTGGGCCTGCCCGGTATGCATCCTGCCGCCGCCGCCTGCCCGGTAGGCGGGGCCTTTGATTGCCGCGCGGTGGGATCGGCCGGACCGCTACCGCGCCTGGCGTGACGAACTCCCGGCTCCCTGCGCGAACCGCTGCGCGGGCTCGCCCGGGGGCGCGTTCCGATGGTGTCGCGCGATCCGTGTCAGGGCGCGCGGTTTGGCCTCGCCCCAGGGACCGACGCGGTTTCGCATGCGACCTCGGTAGCGGTGAGCCCGGGCACAGGGCGATGCCCGTCTGCGCAGCGCGTGAGCCGCTGCGTCATGACATCCCGAACTCGACCCCCATCTCATCGAGCGGCAGCCCCTCTGCGCGCATTTGACACACGATCGCCGCACGGCGCTGCGGATCGATCTCCGGCCGAGCCCTGTTCGGCCTGACGCCTTGATCAGCCATATCCAACCCCCGTCTATCGTGGAGGACCAGGATGACCAGGATGACCAGGGTTCCGACTGACACGCCGCTGCTCGCCGGGGATGCGGGGCACGAGGGGGCCCGGGCGTCGAAGCTGCCGCGGGGGCGAAGCCTCGATGACCTTGCGAGTCGCGCGGTCCGGAAGTCGAAGGGCAGGCTGGAGGCCGCGAAGGCTTCCTCACATCCATCCGCGCCGCATTCGAACGTCGACCGACCGCCGCCATCTGCGCCTAGGTCGTTCTGCCTACCCCCGCCCCACCACGATCGTGTGCATCCACTGCGGCACGCCCGGACGGTCGCCGGAGCAGAGCACCGCGATGTAGCGCGCACCGGGGTTCTGGGCCGGAGGATCCTGCGGCCACGGTGTGTCGCCGTCGGTGAACACCACGATGAAGTCCATGCGGGGGCGCAGCGCCGCGGCCGCGTCCATGCCGATGCGCATGTCGGTTCCGCCCCCGCCGACGAGGGCGATGTCCGTGGCCTTGCGGACCGCCTGCGCGGAAGCGGCGGCGGCATCGCAGGCGATCACACTCAGCCTGGAGCGGCCGCGCGACACGTTCTTGAGGATCCCTGCGACCTCGGCCACGCCCTGTGCGAGGTCGGTGTCGCCCATCGATCCGGACGTGTCGAGCACGATGGCTCCGCTGGGCGGTGCTGGGGCGATCATGCTCGGCAGGATCACCCCGTGAGGGGCGTGGCGCCGGCCGGGGCGGCGGTAGGAGTAGTCGCGCCGACCGGCCACGGCGGCGCACCGGTTGGAGACCACGGATCGCAGTTCCGCCCGCCAGTCCACGACCGGGTCGAGAAGGTCGGCCGCCCAGCGGGCCATGCCGCCGGGGACCGATCCGCGGCCATGCGCCCGCTCGTGTGCGGCGACCTGGCGCGCTGTGTCGAAGGCGATGAGATCGCCCCGGCCCTCATCGACCGACCCGTCGCTGCAGCTGTCCTGCGGCAACTCCCACCAGCGCCCGACGTGCCGCGACCCGGCCGCGCTGCCGCAGTCGTGGCCGTGGAGGTGCGGCAGTCCCGGCAGCTGGCCGCAGGTGCATGCCTCTGTGCCCGCCCCGCGGCGCGCCCCGTGATGGGCGCAAGCATCGACGGCCTTGTCCACCAACAGCCGGTACACCTGCTCCGTCACCATCGTGCCGTCCGCTTCCACCGGCAACGTCCCGAAGTACACCCAGTCGTCGCCTAGCTCGACCGGGGTCGGGTCCGCTCCGCGCCCGGCGATGACAGCGAGTTCGCGCAGGTCCTCGTTGATGAAGGCATCGCCGGCGAGATTGAACAGCGAGTGCCGCGCGGCCGGTTCCCCGAGCGCCTCGAACCGCTCCGCGTGGCGGTGGAGGTTGTGCTTCAGCTCGTGGAGCCACGCCGCGATGCACATGCCCAACGTCCATCCTGCGACGACCTGCGGGTCGTAGTAGAACCTCCACCGGGTGTCGGTCGCCACGGTGCCCAGGCCGGGAACGGCATGCATGACCATCGAGGACAGCGCCGTGCCGAAGTAGGGCGTCACGGAGGAGACGGCCTTCGCCCGGGCCGCCTGCAGGCGCGTCTCCGCGACCCGCGCGGTCTCCGGGTCGACGTCGCGCACGGTCATGGCGGACGGGGTGTCAGCTGGCACGCTTGTGCCTCCCGAAGCTGCCCATCTCCTGCAGGATCGGCATGAATGACAGCAGGACGCTGTTGTCGATCCGGTGCATCCCGGCCGTGGCGCGCTCGGTGTCCCCCGCCCACGCCTTGGCGGCCACCACCGCGAGGTCGCGGGAACCGGCCTCGGCCACGGCCTGCAGGACGGTGCCGAAGGCGAGCCAGCGGTCGACCGTGGGGTTGTTCTCGTAGGCCGCACGCACGGCGTTGACCACCGCGTAGACCTTGTCGTGACGGTTGGGAACGACGAACCGGTCCGGGTTGTCCAGCACCCATTCCGGGTTGGGCAGGTCGAGGTTGTCCAGCCACGTGGCGAACTCCAGGCCCGGCCCAGAGCCCACCGCCCCGTTGACGAGCAGGTTGCGCGTTCCCTGGGTGGCTCCCGCCGTCGTGGCCAGGCCCAGCAGGCGCGCGACGAACTCCCACGAGCGCGGGGAGGGGAACGGCTTCGCCCGCTCCGAGTCGTTGCGGGGCACGGTCGCGAGCAGTTCGGGGCGGTGCTTCAGGAACGAGCCGACCAGGATCTTGGCCTGCCGGATCGCCGGTTCGACCGCCGCGGCATCCACATCCGGTACCGCCACGGGGTCGAAGCCGCGCGCGAAACCGTCGCTGACGTAGTCCACCGGCAGCTCCCAGTCGAGGTGGATGACGCGGTTGGCCAGCGGGGCGGCGAGGTCCCAGCCGTCGGCGGCGAACTCCGGCGGGTTCTGCGCCAGCACGATGGCGACGTCGCCCGGCAGCGGCAGGTCGCCCACGACGCGCTCCCCGAGGATGCGCAGGCATGCTGCCTGCAGCGCCGGCGGTGCGGTGCTGATCTCGTCGAAGAACAGGATGGACGACGTGCCGCCGGGGTTGCGGCCAGCAACCGCGACGAGGTCCTTGGCCCACTGCTGCGGCAGCATGTGGACGCTGCCGCTCGCGAGATCCGCATAGGGCAGCCCGTTGAGGTCGGCCGGCTCGCGCTGGGAGGCAACCAGGGTGCGGATCAGCAGCCCGTACTGCCGCGCGATCCCGTTGATGGTGGCTGTCTTGCCCTGTCCGGGCAGCCCGGTCAACAGCACCGGCACCTTCGCCGCGATGGCGAGGGCCAGTGCTGCCTGGGTATCGGTGAAGCGGGTCATTCGTTCCTTCCGGAGTGGACGACGGTGCGGTGGTGCTGGAGCAAACCGGGGGCGAGCTGGAGCACGGTCCTCGGTGAGAAGGCGGCGATCGGCGCGGTTGCGAGACATATCCATTTTCCCGCAAGGCTCCGACACGGACCCGGGAGCTGGCTCTCGGCAATCTCTCGGCCCGGACTTGCATGCAGCGCTGTCGGGTGCGCGTGAGGGACAGCGCGCCGGTGCACTCCAGGCCCGCGTGCTCAACGCCGGACGCCGAGGCGCCCGCTACACCCCCATCAGTACCGCCATCACCCGCCTCCCCGCGGCGGCACGGACGTCCGCCTCCTGATCCTCCAGCAGCACCTGCACGGTGTCGGCGCGCACCACGGGGTTGCCGACCAATCCGAGCCGGACCAGCGGATCGCAGTGGCGAGCGGCCGCGGCCATCACGCCGCGTTTGCCCGTGAACGCAGCCACTATGGGCCCCAGCAGCGGGTGGTCGAGGCTGGCCGGAACCCAGTGGGCGGCCGAACCCAGCCCGGCGACCCGGCGCAGGTCGTACCGCAGGAAGTGCTCGGGGTCGAGATCTGCCGCCAGTTCGGCCAGCAACAGCCGCAGTGCGGGCCGGCCCAAACCGTTGTTGCGCGCCAGTGCCGCCCGGATGCGGTCCTCATCGGAGTGCAGGATGCGCACCTGCAAGTCCTCGTCCAGCCCCTCGTTCCGCGCCAGACCGAATCGGAGCCGGACGTCGGCGCTCGCCGCGAACCGCTGCTGCAGCGCCAGCTCCAGCGAGGGGTTGGAAGCCAAGGCGACGCGGACATCTTCCACATCGGACGCCAGCCGCCGCTGCATATCTGCGCCGATGGCCGGATTGCGGGCGACTCGGACCCGAACGGACGGTTCGGGGTCGCGCACCAGGCGGCCGGCGGCCGCAGCCCCGAGCGGCGGGTGGTCCGCAAGCACCTCGCGGACGGCGCGCACGGCGTCCATCGCCAGCTGTTCCTGGACCCCGTCCACGAGGCTGGCGTTCCTGGCGAGGCAGGTCCGGACGAACACCTCGGGGTCGCCCGCCAAGGCCCGCTGGCAGGTTGCCGGGAGTGCGGCGTTCACTGCAGCCCGCGTCCGGACCGGGGGGAACGGGTCCGCGGCCAGCGAGGACAACAGGTGTGCGTCCACGGCGGGGTTGGCGGCCAGCGCAGCGCGGACCTGCCAGTCCCGCTCGCGGGCGAGCGCCTCGCGTACCTGCGGAAACAAGGCCGGGTTGCGGGCGAGGTCCGGCAGGCTCCAGAAGCGCGGCCCGGCGAGCATCTGCAGCTGCTCCCCGAGCGAGAGCCCGGGATTGGCAGCCACCGCCGTCCTGATGTGGTGGTCGGGGTGCCGAGCGAGTTGCGCGCGCAGAACAGGTATCAGCGAAGGGTTGCGGGCGAGGCTGCGCAGGACCTGCTTCTCGGCATCGCGGGCCAGGGTCCGCTGGGTGTCCTCGTGCACGGTCGGGTTCTGCGCCAGACTGCTGCGGACCTGTGGCCACCGGCTGGCGGCGAACCGCCGCTGGAGCGCGGCAGGCAGTCCCGGACGGGCTGCCCATTCGCGGTCGACGGGTTTGCCGACGAACTCGGGCCAATCGGCGCGGTCAGCTGCGTGCATGTCGCTCGGGACTCCCTTCTCGGTCGGTTCATCCGGTAGCGGCCGATCGTGCACGAAGGGTCCGACGCGGTAGCCGCACCGGGCCTCGGTTGGTTCGGGCAAGGTGCGCGAAGTCCGCCCGCGTCGGAATCGGCAGGCACAGTGTGGCGGCGCTTCTCAAGTCAGCAGCTCACGGCCGGGCAGGCTCTCGCGGGCGTCCCAGCGGGTCGCGGAAGCCCGCAGCGAGCAAACGCGGACGCCCGTCCATCCGCCAAGCCGCGCCCCCTGGTGGAGCCACGGCGGCGCCTGCCCTGCGGCACCGGGCCGTGTGGTCGCCGCGGCACCAGTGTCGGACGTATCGCGTAGAACAGACTTATGGGGGAACTCGGAACGTCATCGTGGACAGTGGAAATCGGTGCCGACGAGTGGGTGGTGCGCGATGGCGCCGGCCGCTCGTGGACGGAGTCTGCGAGGCGCGGTCGCCTCGATCTCGTGCGGGCGCTGATCGCCCGGGTGCTCGACCAGGAGGTGGCCGAGCACCACATCCTCGCAGCGCACGGCGAGGGCATCTTCAGCGGCCTGTACGACGATGACGACGAATGGGCGCAACGGCTCCTGCTGCTCCTCGGCGAGCTCGACCGGGTTCGCAGCATCATCGCGGAATGGCCGGAGGGGCACCAGATGATGTCCCGCACCGAGCTCAAGACGCGGGCCTGGAACGACTCGATCGTCTTGGAGCTGCTGGAGGCCGCCGCGATCCTTCCGAATCCCCACTACGACAGCGGAGGTTCCATGGTGCTGTTCGACACGCGAAAGGTGTTGGCTGCCGAGCGGACGCCGCGCTGGCTGGAGTCGACCGCTCGACTGCGCGCGCAGCGCAGCGTGCGGGCGACGGATCCGAGCGCGTCGCGGGCCGATCGCAAGCGGGCGGCTCAGACCGCCGCCATCGACCCGGCCGATCACGAGGACGAACTCCTCCAGCTCGCCGTCAGCGATGACGCCGACGCGGTGCGAGCCGTCGCCACGGACGGTCTCATGCGCCACTGGCGGGGCCGCACGTGGACTCCCGCGGACCTCGCCGACGCCTCGGTGGCCCGATTCGCCGCACTGCTCGGAGGCGCCGACGTGCTGTCCGCTGCGATCGGGCATGCCGACCCGCAGGTCCGCGAGGTGGCGTCCCGCCGGGTGCTGGAGTCCCTGGCGAGCTGAGGCGGCGCGATCCGAGCATCTCGCCGTGTCGGAGGTTGCGCGTATACCTATATCCAGAAGGCAAGAACCGACAACGACCGGGGGAAACATGACCGAACAGACGAACCACGACAACGACAACATCGGCCTGCCGTGCCTGCCGGACGCCGAGGCGATGGCGTGCGACGGCAAGTTCCGGGGCATCACGCCGGCGATGGACAAGGCCATCGACAAGCTGCATGAGGACGGGTGGTCCCTGGTGCAGCTCTACGAGCAGCCGAACGCGGTGCTGCCGGTGCCGGCTGGCCGCTTCCCCGCCGGCCGCGTGTACCTGTTCAGCGACAGCACCGCCGTCGTGGTGAAGCTCGCCAGCGGGACCGTGCTTGCGTCGATCCCTATGGCCGCCGCGCTGCAGACGCTGCACTCGGTGACACCCGATGTGCTGGCGGGCAACACCTGGGCGGCGGCCCGGTGGGAAGCCGTCCAGCAGGAATCAGGGCTGGCGCAGGCCTGGATCGAGGAGCGCTGGCTGGACCGTGACGGCAACGCCTGGATCGTACGCAAGGTCGATGACGGCCACCTGGTGACGCGCAACGGCGTGCCGGTGCACACCGTTGCCGACGACCTCGAAGCCGAGGGCCTGGAACTCCATCCCGTGCTGGTCGAGATGGTCGCCGACATCACGGGCCCCACGGCCGTTCTGGCTGCAGCATGAACCAGACCACTATCGGACATCGAATGGAGGCAACGGTGGACATCGACCCCTTCATGCGCGCCATCAGCGCCCTGGGCGCCGAGCCCGGCCTGCGGCTGGCGCCGATCGCGCCCGGCGTGCCCGAGTACACGCTCGCGCTGGGGCCCTTCGCTGCGGAGCTGCGGGTCGGGTTCGACCTGGACCCGAGCGCCGGCCTGGTGCCGGAGGTGGTGCTCGACATCGTCGTCGGGTGTGTCGGGGACCGGTGGTCGGTGTTCGACGCCTGGGAGAGCGCTCCCCGGGCGGCGATGGTCGAGCACGGCCTGCCCGTCCCCCTGCCCCGCCCGGACATCACGTTCGCCAGCGACGGGGCGGTGGGGATCGCCTACCGCTGCCCGCTGCCGTCCTTCAGCACCGGCACCGCGCTGCAGCTGCTGCACGCGGGTGCAGCTTACGCCTCGTTCATGGCGCGGGACCTCGCGCCGCAGCTGTCGGCCGAGGCGCGCGACTACCTGGCGCATCACGGGATCGAGCCGGGGCGCCCGGTCCCGTTCCCGTCCGCGATCCTTCAGGCCGCCGACACCGGCCGCGCGGCCTGAACGAGCAGCGGCGGCCCTTCTCGGGCATGCGCCCGGCGCCGGAGCGGCCGGCTGGCACGCTCGGGTGGGGCGTCCGAATCCGCCACCCACCGCTATCGGCGGCGGAGCCCCATCGGCATGCGCCGGGCGTTTGATCGCAGCGATCTGCCGCAGCCCTGCGGTGAAACGCTGCGATCAACCGGCGCCAGGGATAGCGCGTCTGTTCGCGATTCCCCGGCGGCGGACCAGGCGGCGGGTGAAGCCGGGTGTCAGTCGGCGAACCACAGCGGCAGTTCGAGCCTGGCATTGGCCCGGGAAGCGTCGCGGTGTGCGATCAGCGGCTCCTCGAGGTCCAGTGCCAGCTCGCACGCCCGGACGACCGACCGCTCATCATCGTCGAACAACTCGTCGTAGCCGCCCCATTCGGTCAGCGTGTCCGCGATCGCGCGACGGGCGTTCTGTGCAGCCGCGGCAGCCCGATCCCACTGCCCCAACCGGCGCAGCAGGTCCACCAGTACCTGGTTGTCGAGCAGCACATGTCCGATCACCGTCGTGGCCGCCCGCTCGGTGCAACGCGGCAGCGGGGCGGCCGTGGGGTCCCCGGCCTCGCGGATCCACACCCCGACCGCCCGGCGCCTGGCCTCGTCCGCCAAACCGACCCACACCTCATCGGAGCCCAGCCACTGCTCTGCCTCCTCCGCTATCCACGATGCGGCGAGGTAGCGCTCGAAGGCGTACCCGAGCCACCCCAGGTGCTCGCCCAGCAGACCCGCGGCCATCTCGTCCCGGAAACCCGACGGCCAGGGCCCATCGGCCACCGACCGGTACGCGTCGGAGCGCACGAAGTCCTCGGTTCCGGCGGGGAAGTTCCAGATCGTGACCCCGCACGCTCCGCAGGAGATGCAGCGGACCGATGCGTGCGGCCAGCGCCACGCAACATCACCGGTGCCTTTGAGGTCGAGGTCGACGTCGGTCCAGGCGTGCGGGCCGCCGAGATAGTCGGTGGTCTGCGGCTCGCGGCAGACGGAGCATGAGTCAAGGTACCGGGTGAACATGCGCCAATGGTCCGGGACGGCTCCGACACTCGATCCGGGCGCCTGAGCCACGAGGAGACTCCGTGCCGCCGCGATGCGCCGGGACCGGCGGCGGTGAACGCGTCACATTCCAGGATCGGCAGCGCCCTTCGGCGCGAACGGCGGAGTTCGAGACCCGGTGACGGCAGCGAGCCGTCGCGTGGCCGCTGGGATGCCGGTGTCGCGGACATGGCTGTGCGGATTTGGGCGGCTCCGTGGGCAGAGTCCGTGGACCCGCGCTTGTCGCCAACTCATGGTCGAGCGGATCGACGGCACCTCTGCGCGGCCTCCAGCACGATATGCGCTCGATTCGCCCCTCCACCGACCAGGCGC
>CAZECO010000027.1:10103-24688 GCA_964510455.1 uncultured Actinomycetes bacterium | reverse complement strand
CTGCAGGCCTCGGACCTGCTCCCGTACCGCGCCCTGCTGCAGGACGAACCGGTGGCCGTCATGATGGGCGCTGCTGTCGTGCCGGGACTGACCGACGGAGTGCCCGCCGCCTTGTCTCCGGCAGCCGTGGACCTGCTGCGCACCGGTTTCGGCTTCGACGGCGTGGTGATGACCGACTCCCTGTCGGGGGCGGCGGTGGAGACGCTGCACCCGCTGGCCGAGGCTGCCGAACTGGCCCTGATCGCCGGCGTGGACATGGTGCTGTGGGACACCACCGCCGAGATCGACGCGGTTGTCGCCCGGTTGGCAGAGGCAGTGTCGGCCGGGCGGCTCGCGGAGGCGCGGGTCAACGAGTCCGCGGCCCGGGTGCTGGCGCTGAAGCAGTTCGATCCGTGCTCCCCGCGCTAGCGCCCTGCGCCAGAAGCTCGGGCCGTGGGTCTGCCTGCCGCCCGAAACCCAAGGGCGCTGAGCGATATGAGCGCGATGCGGCTCGCGCTGGGGGCGAAGATCCAACACAACCTTGATCAAGATCGCGCCACTGGCGTGTTGATCATCGTTCTGTTGGATCATGCATGAGGGACGCTGCGGTAGCCCATGCGACGCCACCCCTGGTGCCGCAGATCCGACCGCCGCGCCGCTGGGACCGTGAACTCTCCACGCTGACTCCCCCAATTGCCAGCCCTGCAACCAGTGCCCCAACCCGCCGACCAGATCCTCGGACCTCTCGCGCAGCTCTATTGCCGCGGCAGCAATCGGCGGCCCTACAGGCCCTTGACCGCGGTCACGACCTTCGTCAACGAGTCCTTGGCGTCGCCGAACAGCAGCGTCGTCTTGGGATCGAACAGCAGCTCGTTGTCGATCCCCGCGAACCCCGGCCGCATGGACCGCTTCAGGAACACCACCTGCCCCGCCAGATTCACGTCCAGCACCGGCATGCCGTAGATGGGGGCGCTGGGGTCGGTCTTGGCGGCCGGGTTCACCACGTCGTTGGCGCCCACGACCAGCGCCACGTCCGTATCGGCGAACTCCGGGTTGATCTCCTCCATCTCCTTGAGCTGCTCATAGGGCACGTTCGCCTCGGCGAGCAGCACGTTCATGTGTCCGGGCATGCGGCCGGCGACCGGGTGGATGGCGTAGTCGACCTCGATGCCGCGCTCGGTGAGCAGGTCGGCCAGCTCGCGCAGGGTGCCCTGCGCCTGCGCGACCGCCAGGCCGTAGCCGGGGACCAGGATGACCTTGTTGGCGTAGCCGAGCATGATCGCCACATCCTGCGGCGTGCCGGAGCGCACCGGGCGGTCGGACGCGACGCCGCCGCCTGCCGTCGTCGGACCGGCGAACGCCCCGAACAGGATGTTGGTGATCGGCCGTCCCATCGCGGAGGCCATCAGCTGCGTCAGCAGGGTGCCCGCCGCCCCGACCAGGGTGCCGGCGATGAGCAGCAGCACGTTGCCGAGCACGAAGCCGGACGCGGCCACCGCCAGGCCGGTGAAGGCGTTCAGCAGCGAGATGACGATGGGGACGTCCGCACCGCCGACCGGCAGCACGAACAGCACGCCGAGCAGCAGCGAGACCAGCAGCAGCGAGATCAGCACCCACTGTGCGGGGTCCACGATCAGCCACACCGCGAGGACGAGCGCGATGACGCCCACCAGCGGCGTGATGATCTTGCCGCCCGGGATGATCACCGGCCGCGTCGTGATCAGCTCCTGCAGCTTCAGGAACGTGATGATGGATCCGGAGAAGGACACCGAGCCGATGATGACGGTGAACACGGTGGCGCCGAGCTCGAAGCCGCTGGGGTCCGCGATATGCAGGTACTCGATCACCGCGACCAGCGCCGCAGCACCGCCGCCGACCCCGTTGAACAGGGCAACCATCTGCGGCATCTGGGTCATCTGGACCCGGCGGGCGGCCACCGCGCCGATCACGGTGCCGACGGCCATGCACACCGCGATCAGGGCGATGTTCTGCAGCTCGTACCCGCTGACGAACACCAGCACGGTGGCGATGAGCGCGCCGCCGGCCCCGATCAGGACGCCCCGACGCGCCGACCGCGGGCTGGACAGCCCCTTCAGCGCAAGGATGAACATCACGGCAGCGCCGAGGTTGGCCAACTGCACCCAGACCGGCGTGGTCATTTCGCGTCCTTCCCGGACTCGACTGCGGCCGGCTTCTCGCGCGGCTTGAACATCTCCAGCATCCGGTCGGTCACCACGAAGCCGCCCACGAGATTGATCGTCGCCAGGACGACCGCGATGGCGGCCAGGATCAGCTCCAAGGCACCCTCGGCCTCGCCGGCGACGATGATGGCGCCGACGAGCACGATGCCGTGGATCGCGTTGGCGCCGGACATCAACGGGGTGTGCAGCACGGCCGAGACCTTGCTGATGACCTCGTAGCCGACGAAACAGCTCAGCACGAAGATCGTCAACAGGCCGACGCCGCCGTACCCGGACGCGGCTGCGTCCGACGCCGGCAGTGCAGCAACAGCGAGCGTCATGTCAGTTGCCTCCCTCGGTCGTGGTCTGCAGCCCGAGCGCCTCGATCGCGGCGGGATGGCGCACGGTCCCCTGCAGGACCACCGCGCAGCCCTCGATGATCTCGTCGGCGGGATCCAATGCGACGGCGCCCTCCGAGGTGATCAGGCCCAGCACGGCGAGCACGTTCATCGCATAGAGCTGGGACGCGTGCACCGGCATCGAGCTGGGGACATCGCGAGCACCCCAGATCGTGACCAGCCCTTCGGTGACGACCTCCTCGCCGGGCCGCGAGCCCTCGACGTTGCCCCCGGTCTCAGCGGCGAGGTCGACCACGACGGAACCCGGCCGCATGGTGGCCACCATGCCGGCGGTGATCAGCAGCGGGGCCCGCCGGCCGGGGACCGCGGCGGTGGTGATAACGACGTCGGACTCGGCCACATACGGGGTGAGCAGCTCCTGCTGCCGCTTGGCGCGGTCCTCGCTCATCTCCCGGGCGTAGCCGCCGGTTCCCGCGACGGTCTCGAGGTCCAGCGAGATGAACTTGCCCCCCATCGACTTCACCTCGTCCGCGCTGGCGGGGCGCACGTCGTAGGCGCTCACGACCGCGCCGAGCCGCTTGGCGGTCGCGATCGCTTGCAGCCCCGCGACACCCGCGCCGAGGACGAGCACCTTGGCCGGCGGGATCGTGCCAGCCGCGGTCATGAACAGGGGGAAGAACCGGGGCAGCCGGGATGCGGCGACCTCGGCGGCCCGGTACCCGGCCACCAGCGCCTGGGAGGTCAGGGCGTCCATCGACTGCGCGCGCGAGATCCGCGGGATCAGGTCGAACGACAGCGCGGTGGCGCCGCGTTCGGCCACCGCTGCGATGGTCGGGATGTCGGTTCCGGGCGAGAGGAACGAGATCGTGATGGCCTCTGGCTGCAGATGTGCGGCCAGGGCAGGGTCGAGGGGGCGGACGCTGGCCACGACATCGGCGCTGCCGATCGCGGCCGCGACGTCGTCGGGGGCGACGATCGCCGAGCCGGCGTCCCGGTAATCGATGTCGGCCGCGAAGGCGGGGATTCCGGCCCCGGATTCGACGGCCACCTCGGCGCCGAGCTTGATGATCTTCGCCGCCACATCCGGCAGGCAGGCGACACGCTGTTCGCCGGGTCGCTGCTCTTTCGGGACGAATACGCGCACGGTTGCCTCCAGGCGCACCAGTCGCAGTGAGACGCAGCTTGACGGGACGCCCCCACCTGCGCCGGATTCTTCTGCTGCAGCCTATCCAGCGGCCCGCCGACTCCTGTAGGCGACCCCCGGGGATCGGCCCATCATCCGCTCATCCGAGGCTGTCCATGGGCACTATGGAGGCATGCTGCTCACGCTGGCCGTCGACTGTGGCGGCACCGGGATCAAAGGCTCGGTGCTCGACGAGGACGGCCGGATGATCGCCGAACGGCTCCGCGTGCGCACCCCATACCCGCTGCCGCCGGTCCGGTTCATCGGTGTGATCGAAGAGCTGGCGCGGCGCCTGCCCCCGGCGGACCGGGTCACGCTCGGCATGCCCGGCATGATCCGGCACGGCACGGTGGTCTCGACCCCTCACTACATCACGCGCCGCGGACCCCACTCCAGCATCGACCCGGATCTGGAGCGCGCGTGGCGGGGCTTCGACGTCAACCGCGCGCTGGAGGGCACCCTGCACCTGCCGACGCTGGTGCTGAACGATGCGGAGGTCGCCGGCGCGGGTGCGGTGAGCGGGTACGGGTTCGAGGTGATGTTCACCCTCGGCACCGGACTGGGCAACGCCATCTTCGACAACGGCGTCCTGCTGCCCCACCTCGAGATCTCCCGGTCCCCGATTCGGCGCGGACGGCTGTACGACGAGTACATCGGCGACAAGTCGCGCAAACGGCTGGGGGAGACGGCATGGTCGCTGCGCGTCCGGGACGCGATCAACGGGCTGAAGCCGATGCTGCAATGGGACCGGCTCTACCTCGGCGGCGGCAACGCGGTGAAGGTAAGCCCCCGCCACATCGCCGCGCTCGGGCCCGGCGTCACCATCGTCTCGAACGACGTCGGGATCATCGGGGGTGTCAAGGCCTGGCAGGTCACGCACCTGCGCGCCACTCCCGCAGAGGCCCTCGCAACGGTCAAGGAATCGCCGGAGCAGTTGCAGCGTCTGATCGATGCCCTGATCGAGTCCGAGGAGGATCCGGAGGCAACCCGCGGGGGAAGCCGGTGACGCGGCCGGCGTCCGGTGGGGCGCGCGAGTACGCCGGCCGTGTACAGCTGGAGTATGCGCCGGAGTTGGACGGCGACCCGGATCCCGGCGAGATCGTCTGGGCCTGGGTGCCGTACCAGGATGACCCCGAAGTCGGCAAGGATCGGCCCCTGGTCGTCATCGGCCGGATCGACCGGGCCGGAACCGTTGCCTGCCTGATGCTCAGCAGCCGGGATCGCGAGGGCGAACGGGGCTGGGTGCTCCTCGGATCGGGCGCCTGGGACGCCGAGCGCAGGGAGAGCTGGGTGCGCGTCGACCGCCTGCTCGCGGTGCCCCACGACGGCATCCGGCGGGAGGGCGCCGTGCTGCAGAAGGACCGGTTCCTGCGGCTGCTCCGCGATGTGGCGGCGCAGCGGTCGTAGGTTGCGGACCCGATCCACATCGACCAATCTGGCGGAGGATGCGGGATTCGAACCCGCGAGGGGTTGCCCCCAACACGCTTTCCAAGCGTGCGCCCTAGGCCTCTAGGCGAATCCTCCAACGGAAGGTTACGCGACCGGTCGGGCACGGTAGAAATCCGGTGCCGAGCGTGGGCGTCACCCGTGGACCGCTGCCGAGACTCGGCGAACGCGTCGAAATTCCGGGCTGCCCCGAAATCGCGCGCTCGCCCGCGCGCCGAGCCCGAAGTTTCGCAGCGTTCGCCGGGGCCAACCGTCCTGGTGGGGGCCGAGCGCCGGCGCCCGGCGGTGCCGGTGGCGGGATGCCCGCTAGGCGCCGTGGACCGCCGCCACGCATCCGTCGGGGCGCTCCGGTTCGCGTGGCCGGGCGCGCCGGGTCGCCTGCCGCCACGGACCCGTCGGGGCGCCCGCATGGAGCACCCCCGTGCAACCCCGACCGCTCGCCGGGCAGCGCGGAGATGGCTTACACTTGCATCCGACCCCTCGTACGGCGTCAACCTGCTAAACCCCCCCAGGGCCGGAAGGCAGCAAGGGTAGGCGGGCTCTGATGGGTGTGCGGGGGGTCCCTGCATGCCTCGACGGCGCTACAGTGGGCGAACGGGAAAGCACCCGGGGTCGGAGGTGGATGATGGCCGCGTCCCAGGATAGTCGGCAGCGGCACGACACCCAGGTGCTGCCCGGATCTCCGACCTGGCACGACACCGCCGTGCTGCTGCCCAGCCGGCCCGCCGCTGCTGCCGGATGGTACGCCGACCCGTACGACCCGGCCGGTGTGCGCTATTGGGACGGCTACAACTGGACGAACCACGCCTCGGCCAGGCCGCGGTTCGCCGTGCCGACAGCCCCTCGGCGGCGCCGCAGCATCCTGCTGGCGTTCTGCCTCGCCTTCTTCTTCGGCGGGTTGGCGCTGCCGTACGCGCTGCCGCTGCCGTGGTGGGCCAGACTGTCGATCGCTGTTGCGATCGCGCTGCTGCTCGGCTGGTGGCTGCTGCTGCTCATCCCGCTAACGTGGCCCTTCGCGCTGATCCTCGTCCCCGGTCTGACAGCGGCCCTCAACCCCCGCCGTTAACATCCTGCGGCAGCAGGTCCGGGAGGCTTGGTTGTCCTGGCTCGCGCGCGAGGACAGGGCGCCAGACTACCGAGCGCGTATCGGTGGGCCGCTGGACTGCAGTGGGCGCGGCGAACGTGCGCCGGAATCTCGGCCGTCGTCACCGGTGGGTGCCCGTGGGACCTGACAGGACGGCCGGTCAACGCGGTCGGGCCGCCGCCGTAGTCTTGCGGGGTGACGTTGGCGCTGTACCGTGCATACCGGCCGGGAACCCTCGCGGAAGTCGTCGGGCAGGATCATGTGACCGCACCCCTGAGTCGGGCACTGGCAACCGGGCGGGTGCACCACGCCTACCTGTTCAGCGGTCCGCGCGGCTGCGGCAAGACCTCGACCGCCCGGATCCTGGCGCGATCGCTGAACTGCGAGCAGGGCCCGACCCCCGTCCCGTGCGGCGTCTGCGAGAGCTGCGTGGACCTCGCGCCCAACGGGCCGGGTTCGGAGGACGTCATCGAGCTCGACGCCGCCAGCCACGGCGGGGTGGATGACACCCGGGAGCTGCGCGAGCGAGTCATCTACAGCCCGGCACGCGCCCGCTATCGCATCTACATCATCGACGAGGCGCACATGGTCTCCACCCAGGGCTTCAACGCCCTGCTGAAGGTGATCGAGGAGCCGCCGGACTACGTGCGCTTCATCTTCGCGACCACCGAGCCGGAGAAGGTCCTGGGCACCATCCGCAGCCGCACCTTCAACTACGCCTTCCGGCTGGTGTCGGTGGGTGTGCTGAGCGCGCACCTCGCGTCGGTCTGCAAGTCGGAGGGGGTGCCCTTCGACACGGCTGCGCTGCCGCTGGTCGCTCGAGCATCGGGGGGCAGCGTCCGGGATGCGCTCAGCGTGCTCGGGCAGCTCATCGCGGGCTCGGGCGATGAGGGGCTGACCACGCAGTACGTCTCCGAAGGGCTGGGTCTGACCGACGCGGTGCTGCTGGACCGTGTGGTGTCGGCGATCGCGGCGCGCGACGGGGCTGCGGCGTTCGCGGCCGTGGACGCGGTGGTCGAGTCCGGCCACGATGGGCGCCGCTTCCTGACCGACCTGCTGAGCCGGTTGCGCGATCTGATCGTGCTCGGCCATGTTCCGCAGCAGGCCCACAGCGGGCTGCTGCAACTGCCCGACGACCAGGTCGAGGCGCTGCGCGGTCAGGTCGCATTGTTCGGTCCGGCGGAGTTGTCCCGGGCTGCCGATCTGGTC
Organism: uncultured Actinomycetes bacterium; assembly: GCA_964510455.1. Lineage (GTDB taxonomy): Bacteria > Actinomycetota > Actinomycetes > S36-B12 > CAVXYG01. The sequence continues at coordinate 17,248 of CAZECO010000027.1, read as the reverse complement.
AGCGCCGGCCTGAGCGGGCTCAAGGGCGCGACGTCGCCCCGCCTGCAGATGGAGCTGCTGCTGGCGCGGCTGCTGCTGCCCGCCGCTGACGACGAAGCGGCGGGAATCGCGGCCCGACTCGACAGGTTGGAGCGCTCCGCGGCAGCCGGGGTTGTCCACGCCGCGCCCCCTGGCGGCAGCCAGGGCAAGCCGCAGCGCGCGCCGCAGCCGGCAGCCGCGCCGTCCGGCGATGCCGCTTCGCCACCCGCCCCTGCCAAACCCGCCCCAGCCAAACCCGCGCCTGCCGTACCCGCATCCGCCACGCCGACGCCCGCTGCGTCCGGGGAGCGTCGGCGGGCGGCGCCTCCGCCGCGGCTGTCCGACCTGGCGCCGGCAACACGGGCCGAAGGCGGCGCACGCGCGTCCGAGTCCGCTGCTCCACCCTCCCCGCCTGCGCAGGCGGGGGAGAAGCCGACTGCGCCGGCACCTGCCGCTGGGATGGAGCTCGAAACCGTGCGCCAGAGCTGGCCCGCAGTGCTCTCCGAGGTGGGGAAGCGCTCCCGGGTGGCGTGGACGCTGTGGGATTCGTCGCACCCGGCGGTGCTGGGCGGGGGCGTCCTCACCGTGGCGGTGGCGGATCAGGGCCGACTGACGCGGATCCTGGCCAGTCGGCGCGAAGAGCTGCTGCGCCAGGTCCTGATCGACGTGCTCAAGCTCGACGTGAAGGTGAGCCTGGTGCTGAACGACGCGCGTCCGGCGGCGGACGAGGAGCAGGGCGCCGCTTCGCCCGATGACCCGGACATCGCGGACAACCAGGTTTCCGGTGTCGATCTGGTCATGCGGGAGCTCGGGGCGGTTCCGATCGGCGAGATCGGGGAGTCCTGATGTACGAGGGCATCGTCCAGGATCTGATCGACCAATTCGGCCGACTGCCCGGGATCGGGCCGAAGAGCGCGCAACGTATCGCATTCTACGTGCTGCAGGCCGATGAGGATCAGATCGCCGGTCTGGCTCACACGCTGAGCGAGGTGAAGCGGAGGGTCCGGTTCTGCGACCGCTGCGGCAACGTCGCAGAGGCTGAGCTGTGTCGGATCTGCTCCGATCAGCGCCGCGACGACACCGCGCTGTGCGTCGTGGAAGAGCCGAAGGATGTCGTCGCCATCGAACGCACCCGCGAGTTCCGGGGGCGCTACCACGTGCTCGGCGGCGCCATCTCCCCCATCGACGGCATCGGGCCGGACAACCTGCGGATCAAGGAGCTCATGGGCCGCCTGGCCAACGGCGAGGTGACCGAGCTGATCCTGGCGACCGACCCCAACCTGGAGGGCGAGGCGACGGCCACCTACATCTCGCGGCTGGTGTCGGGCATGGGTCTGACGGTGACGAGGCTGGCGAGCGGGCTCCCGGTCGGCGGCGACCTGGAGTACGCGGACGAGGTCACCCTGGGCCGGGCCTTCGAGGGCAGGCGCCGCGTCGAGTAGCGCGGGCACTGCCTCGCCGCCGCCCGCTGCACTGAGTCCGGTTCGCGGGGGGAAAGAAGGGCTGCGGCCGATATCCTGATGCTCGGCGTCGACCCGGACGCGCAGCGATTCATCCGATCAGGCAGGAGCGCCGAGTGGGGATCATCGTCCAGAAGTACGGCGGTTCCTCGGTCTCGGATGCGAACGGCATCCAACGGGTCGCCCGCCGCATCGTCGACACGGCTCGCGCCGGGAGCCAGGTCGCCGTGGTGGTGTCCGCGATGGGCGACACGACCGACGAGCTGATGGACCTCGCGACCCAGGTCTCCCCGCGTCCGCCCGGCCGCGAGATGGACATGCTGCTGACCGCGGGGGAGCGCATCTCGATGGCGCTGCTGGCGATGGCGATCCATGACCAGGGGATGGAGGCCCGCTCGTTCACCGGGTCGCAGGCCGGCCTGATCACCGATGCCGAGCACGGCGCCGCCCGCATCATCGACGTCACGCCCGGACGGATCCAGGAGGCGCTGAAGGATGGCGCCATCCCGATCGTCGCGGGCTTCCAGGGCGTCTCCCGCGAGACGAAGGACATCACCACGCTGGGCCGAGGGGGATCAGACACCACCGCGGTGGCGCTGGCCGCCGCGCTGGGTGCCGATGTCTGTGAGATCTTCACCGACGTCGACGGCGTCTTCTCCGCCGACCCCCGGGTGGTCCCGCGGGCGAGCAAGGTCAGCCACATCACCTACGAGGAGATGATGGAGCTGGCAGCCGCAGGGGCGAAGGTGCTGCACCTGCGCTGTGTGGAGTACGGCCGCAGGTTCGGCATCCCGATCCACGTCCGTTCCTCGTTCAGCCGCAGCGTCGGCACCTGGGTCACATCAGCCGAGGCTCTGAAGGGAGTAGGCGTGGAACAGCCGATCATCTCCGGCGTCGCCGCCGACATGAACGATGCGAAGGTCACCGTCGTGGGGGTGCCGGACAAGCCCGGCGAGGCCGCCGCGATCTTCAAGGTGCTGGCTGCGGCCAGCATCAACCTCGACATGATCGTGCAGAACGTCTCCGGGCCGACGAGGGAGCGCACCGACCTGACCTTCACCTGCGCCAAGCCGGACGTCGCCCGCGCCATGCAGGCGCTGCTGAACGCCCAGGACGTCATCGGCTTCGAGAACCTGGCATCCGATGAGGACATCGCCAAGATCTCGCTGGTCGGAGCGGGCATGCGGTCGCACCCGGGGGTCAGCGCGACGTTCTTCGCGGCGCTGGCCGAGGCGGGCGTCAACGTCGAGATGATCTCCACCTCCGAGATCCGGATCTCGGTGGTCACCCGGGCGGCGGATGCGAGGAAGGGACTACAGGCCGTGCATACGGCGTTTGGTCTAGATGGAGACGACGAGGCCGTGGTCTACGCGGGCACCGGACGATAAGGGAGGTTGGTCGCGATGGCGAAACCAACACTGGCGATTGTGGGCGCGACCGGCGCGGTCGGCTCGGTGATGCTGGACCTGTTGAGCACCCGGCCCGACGTCTGGGGCGAGATCCGCCTCGTCGCATCGCCGCGCAGCGCCGGCAAGGTGCTCTCGGTGCGGGGCGAGGACGTCGAGGTCGTTGCCCTGGCGGAGGACGTCTTCGACGGTGTCGATGTCGCGATGTTCGACGTGCCGGATGAGGTCTCAGCGCAGTGGGCTCCCCTCGCGGCGGCCAAGGGGGCGGTCGCGGTGGACAACTCCGGCGCCTTCCGGATGGACCCCGAGGTGCCGCTGGTGGTCCCCGAGGTCAACGCCGACCAGGCCCGCAACCGGCCCAAGGGCATCATCTCCAACCCGAACTGCACCACGCTGTCGATGATCGTCGTGCTGGGCGCGCTGCATCGGCGCTGGACCCTGCAGGAGTTGGTCGTGGCGTCGTACCAGGCCGCATCGGGCGCTGGGAAGCCCGGCATCGACGAACTGCGGGCGCAGATGGACGCCCTGTCGGGCAAGGCCGTCGGCGACGTCGCCGGCGACGTCCGGTTGGCGCTCACCGCGGCCGGCGCGCCGTTCGGGCAGGCGTTCCCGGCACCGCTGGCCCTGAACGTGATCCCGTGGGCGGGGTCGTTGAACGAGGGCGACTACACCTCCGAAGAGTTGAAGGTCCGCAACGAGTCGCGCAAGATCCTCGGCCTGCCGAACCTGCGGGTGTCGGCAACGTGCGTCCGCGTTCCGGTGGTGACCACACACTCGCTGGCGGTGCACGCCCGGTTCGCCTCCGAGGTGACGGCGGACGAGGCGCGCGCGATCCTGCGGGAGGCGCCCGGGGTCGATGTCGTCGACAACGCCGCGGTGAAGCTGTTTCCGACACCGGCGGACGTGGTGGGCACCGATCCCACGGTCGTGGGCCGGATCCGGCAGGCGCCGGACTTCCCCGAGGCGCTGGACTTCTTCGTGTGCGGCGACAACCTCCGCAAGGGTGCAGCCCTGAACACGGCGCAGATCGCGGAGGTCGTGGCGGCCGAGTTCGGCGATTGAGCGTGTGTGACCCGCTGACGTTGGAGCGGCCCTGAGCCTCCGCTAGACTGACGTGGTTGCTCTTGCGGGGTGTGGCGCAGCTTGGTAGCGCGCTTCGTTCGGGACGAAGAGGCCGTGGGTTCAAATCCCGCCACCCCGACCATCCGACTCAGGCCCAGGGAATCTCCCCTGGGCCTGAGTCATGTGCAGTGGCGTCATGAACCCGAAGTCAGCCCTTGCCCATTCGGGGCCCGGCTGTGGCGTTGGTGCGTGCGGTCATCTGGCTCACCTCCCTCGAGTGCTGGTTCGGGTTGCGTGGGTCCGATCCTCCTTGGGGTCTCGAACCGGGCACACCAACCTTCGCCGCCGCCGATCGCTCCACGGTTGCTGTCGGATTACCTACCCCCTGTGCCACGGATGTCCAGCGAATGACGTCGAGCACGCTGCAGTCCACAGGGTGCGGCTGGTCAACGCCTGGCCGACTGGGTGCCGTTGGTGGACCCGAGGTCGACACTCGACATCGGCGGGCGCCGACAGACCTTGCTTCGGACAGCTGCAGGTCGCTGCCGGTGTGCCGGCCGATCGCGGACCCGTCGACGATCACTTGGCCGAGCGGGGAGCCCTCAGTCATCGTGCGGCGGGTGCGCACGGCTTCGGAGCGATCGGCGGGGCGTGGGCGGCCCCCGCGGAGTGCTGCCGCAGGATCCGCCGCCGCAGCTTCAGCAGGCCGGCGGCGGGAACCAGCCACGACCGCCCTGCGACCTCCCAAAGCCGGGAAGCCCTAGCGTCGACAACGTCGCAGGGCGCCGTGTGCGGATAGCACAGGGACGCGCTATCACGCGGGCGGCGCCCTGGCCGATGACTCCGCGCGCCGCGATACCGCCCTGACAATTCCTCAGGTCTGGTACAGGGCGATGTCCATCGCGATCGCCGATGCCAGCGCCAGCGCCCGTTGCGGCGGCAGGGCGGTCTCGGCGTATTCGACGACGTAGCGATCCGCGCTGGTGAAGACTGCGCGGGCGTAGCCCTCGTACAACTTGTGCACGACGGCGTAAGGTTCACCCGCCGGATCCACGACGGAGAACCGGCGGTCGCGCCAATTCTGGGAGGCCAAGAATCCCGCCGGCTGCCCGTTGATGATGACCTCGAAGGCCTCCCGCACCACGCGAATGCGCTGGTGGATCTGTGCGATCTCGCCTCCGGAGGGATCCATCACGAGGAAGCGCTGCGGTCCGACCCCGCCCGGCTTCTTCATCGTCATGACGAGTGCACCAGCGGGGTCGGCGAACTCGATGGTGATCGCCATGTTCCGGTCGAGGTCGGTCATGGCCTTGAGCAGGCGGCCACCGCGTCGCTGTCCGACCTGGCTCGCCCGCCCGACCGCCCCCGACCCGTCGCTCAACTCGTAGAAGCTGGTGGGTTCGATGATCTTGCCGCGCTGTTCGATCTGCACGGTCTTGGCCGTCAGCATCGCGGCCGATGCCCATCCCGCTGCCCCGGTGTCCGCGCTGCCGGCGTCGACCGTCGCCTGCGGCGGCTCCACATGCTGCGTCCACTGGGAGCCGTCCCAATAGCGCTGGCCGGTCGGCGACCCGGCTTCCGGATACCAGCCCGCGGGCGGCAGTTGCGTCATGAGCCGATCCTATCCGCGTGCGGTTCGGCGTCGGCTGATCACTCCACCGCGCACAGCGTCAGCACCGAGGCCCGAGGCGGACAGAACAACCGGATGGGTGCCGATGGGGCCGTTCCGAGGCCGGCGGAGACATGCAACCACGCACCCCCGGCGATCTCGGATGCCCGAACCTGGCCGACGTCGTGCCTCGACAGCCCCGACGCCCGCGCAGGATCCAGGTCGCAGTTGGTGACGATCGCCCGCCCGCCCGGCAGGCACACCTGGCCGCCGTGCGTGTGCCCGGCCAGGATGAGATCCGCGCCATCAGCCACCATCGCATCCAGAATCCGCAGATAGGGGGCATGGACCACGCCCACCCGCAGCGCAGCCCGGATCGGGAACGGACCCTGCACCTTCGCGTAGCGGTCCCGCAAGATGTGCGGGTCATCAACACCCCGGAACGCCACCGGCGAGTCGTCGGGTCCGAGCGCGAGCACATCCTCCGCATTGGACAGGTCGATCCAGCCAGCTTCCCGCAGTCCGGCGACCAGATCGCCCCACGGCAGCTCTGGCCGGCGCACCTTGACCTCGCTGGGTTTGAGCAGGTAGGCGACAGGGTTGACCCTCCGTGGCGCGTAGTAGTCGTTGCTCCCGAGCACGAAGGCCCCGGGGCGCCTCAGCAGATCACCCAGCGCATCCAGCACGACCGGCACGGCATGCGGGTCGGCCAGGAAGTCTCCGGTGACAACCGTGAGGTCGGGTTCGACGAGATCCGCCAACTGCCGCAACCACGACTGTTTGCGCTGCTGCCGGACGGTGATGTGCAGATCGGACAGGTGGAGCACTCGCAAGGGGGCGGAGCCTGGCGGGAGGACCGGCACGGTGTGGCTGGTCAGCCCGAACTGCCGCGTCTGGAGCACAGCCCATCCGGTCACCGCAGCGCCAGCCAGGACCCCGCCTCCGATCACCTTCGCGATCATCATTCGCGCCTCCCTGGACAACGTCATTATCGCGGCCACCTTCCTGACCTTCGCCAGGCAGACTGTCTGACATGACCGAACCACAACTGAAGCAGGCTCTGCGCGACGACCTGACCTCGGCGTTGAAGGCGCGCGACCAGGCCGCCGTGGCTGCCATCCGGATGGCGCTGGCTGCCATATCGACCGCCGAGGTCGCCGGCAAGCAGGCCAAGCAGCTGACCGACGATGAAGTGGTGGGTGTGCTGGTGCGCGAGGTCAAGAAGGGCGAGGAGGCGGCGGCTGCGTTCCGTGCCGGGGCCCGCGAGGAGAGCGCCCTGGAGGAGGAGGCGCAGGCCGACGTGCTGCGCAGGTACCTGCCAGAGCCGATGACGCCCGAGGACCTCCAAACCCTGGTCGACAGCGCGGTGCAGCAGGCGACCGCGGAGGGCCTGACCGGCGGCAGGGCTCTTGGGCGGGTGATGGCGCTGCTCAAGGAACCGACGGCGGGAAGGGTGGAAGGCTCGGTTGTCGCGAATTCCGCGAAGGGCGCGCTGGGCATGAAGTAGGACCGAGCCCGGACCGGTCAACACCCTCGATCGGCTCGTTCGGCGCCCCCGTACACTCGTGGGTCGGGGGAGATGCCATGAAT
>CAZECO010000027.1:0-10003 GCA_964510455.1 uncultured Actinomycetes bacterium | reverse complement strand
GATCGGCTCGTTCGGCGCCCCCGTACACTCGTGGGTCGGGGGAGATGCCATGAATGTGCCGTTCACCAGGCGCCGGTTGGCGCTGTACACCGTCTGCTTTGCCGTGCTCGGAGTATGTCTGGCGACAGTCGTCTCCGTCTTCGGCAAGTCCGGTGCAAGGTCAGTGTCGGTCGAGTCGACGCCCGTCGCGACGGGAGCAACGGCTGACCAGCCAACTCCGGCACCGGCCGCCGTCACAGCGGAGGAGCAGGCGAAGGCAGACCTCGAGCAACTGGTCCGCGACTACTACGCCGCAGAGAACGCGGTCTTCCTCAACCCAATGAGCGACCCCAGCGCGGCGTTGGATCCCTACTTGCGGAATCCGGCATCTGCGGCTCGGATCGCGGACATCCTGAGCTTCAGGAACGCCGGACACACGTTTGACACGAGAACGGCGGAGGTTCACTCGGTTGTCGTAACGGGCCTTGACCTGGCCACCGACCCCAATACCGCGACGATCGAAGAGTGCGGGACCCTCTCAGGTAAGGGACAGGACGGGGAGTCGGGTCAACCTGCTGCGTACACCACCCGAGGATTGACTCTCTGGGTGGCCCATGGGCTCGCCGACGGAACATGGAGGCTTGTCACTTACGACAACCCCGAGGACCGCTCATGTTGAGGCGCGCTGCGGCAATCGCCTCGGCCTTGATCGTGCTCCTTTCTGGACCGGCATCAGGTGACGGCGCGGGCTTCGGCGCGGAAGGTAACAAAGACGGATCCTCAACCGTCACGGTCAGGGCCCGCGACAGCACGACGGTGGGTGGCGGGGCCTCCGGTCCAGGTGCGTCAGGCCCGCGGGGATGCGTCCGCCAGGACGGTCAACGGGTTCCGTGCAGCGCCGAATACGGGTGGTGGTCGGCTGCGTTCGACTGCTACCTGAGCCTGCTGATGACGGCGCCGGCCGATGACCCTGAGCATGCGGGCGAGGGCGCGTTCCGGTGCGACCCCGGCCCCCTGGGCTGGGGTGCCGGTCCGACAGAGATCGTGATGTGGCTGCCCATGTCCATCGCTGGCCCAGATCCCGCGCTGCTGGCGCAAGAGGCCGTGGATTCGATGCGGTTGCAGGGCATCACGATCGGAACCGCCCCGCCGCAGGGCACGCAGGGCCTGGTCAACATCCCGGTGTGGCTGTGGGCGTCCGAACCTGCCCCGAACTCCTGGGGGCCGATCAGCGCGACCGCTGCCGCTGGAGGAGTCAGCGTGACTGCGACAGCTCGGGCGACCGCGGTCCAATGGCTGATGGGCGACGGCGCCTCGGTGTCCTGTGGGAAGGGAGTACCGTACGAGCCGGGTGCCAGCGCCACAAGCGCGCCTTGTCAGCACACCTACCGCTCGGCCGGGACCTGGCCTGTCACCGCCGCCACCACGTGGCAGGTGGAGTGGACCGCATCGACAGGTCGGACGGGTTCGGACACCCTCCAGACGGAGAGCACGACCAACCTGGTCATCCGCGAAGCGCGCGCCCAGATCACCGACCGCGGCTGAGCCCCAGTCTCGTGCGCCTGTCGTTGACCGACGGCTTCAATGCGCGCCGAGTGGGATGTAGGGCCTTCTCGCTGCAGCCAGCCCACATGGACGCTCCCATCAGGTCAGAGGCTGACGCCGGGATACGCCCTCGACTCGGTTGCGCTGCGCACTGTCGGCCGAGCCTCCGACGCGATACCCGCGTTCCCGAAGGCATGCCGCACGACTCGCAATCAAGCGGGCACGAAGCCAGCGGGCCCGTCGGCGCATGGCCGGCGGCGGCACCCGGAGATCGTGCGGTGAGGACTACGGGAGCGAGGGGGAGTTAGCCGCTTGATCGTTGGCGTTCGTGTTGTTGTTGTTCGGCGCCGTCGTCGGCGCCCGGCGGCTCGGCGTTGGACTCGGCCGGTAGTAGTTCTCCGAAGCAGCGCTGAACTGGAACGCCTGCACGGGCAGGCCCTGGTGCGCGGCAATCATCGATGCTCGGAAGATCGGTCCTGCGAGGGTCGAGCCGAAGCCTGCCTGCACGTACTTGCCGTTGATGACCAGGTTGCGCAGGGGATACCGGAAGCCACCGCGCGGATCGCCGATCCAGACTGCGGAGGCGACCTGCGGGGTGAAGCCGCTGAACCAGACGGCCGCGTTGGAGTCGGTCGTCCCCGTCTTGCCGGCCAACGGCCTACCGAACGCGACGGATCTGCCGGTGCCGTTCGCCACCACGCCGACGAGGATCCGTCCGGCGGTGTCCGCGACTCGTTGGCTGACCACCTGGTTGCACGTCACCTGCGCCTCGTAGATCACCTCGGTCGGCTGCCGCCCGGTGTAGTTCTGCAGCGAGTCGATCCCGTGCGTCGGGCAGTAACGGCCATGGTTTGCGATCGCGGCGTAGGCACCCGCCATCGCCAGCGGCGTCACCTCATTGGAGCCGAGCGGGAACGAGGGCACCCGCTCCAGCTTGTCGCCGTTGCCCTTGGTGACGCCCATGCCTTCTGCGATCTCAGCCATCCGGCACAGCGGCGTGCGCTCGGCGAGACCGACGTAGTAGGTGTTCACGGACATCGCGGTGCCTGAGTACATGTCGAAGGTCCCCGCCCCCGTCGAGTTCTCAACGGTGTACGGCGGGAAGCGGTAGCCCTCACAGCTGCGGAATCCGGTGAACGTCTTCTTAGCCGGCGAGGCCAGTTTCATGTACGGCGAGGTACCGTCCTCAAGCGCCGCCATCATCGTGAAGACCTTGAACGTCGAGCCCGCCTGCATCCCCTGTGTTCCGCCGTGCTCGACGTCGACGTTGTAGTTGTAGGTCGTCACCCCTGCTCCGTCGAGGCCCCAGGTCCGGTTCTGGGCCATCGCGAGGACGCGGCCGGTCGCCGGCTCCACCATGCTGATTGCTGCTGCCTTGCCCGAAGGATCGGCGGCCGGGATGGCATCCGTGGTGGCCTTCTGAGCTGCCGCCTGTGTCTGAGCGTTCAGTGTCGTGTGGATGAGGAAGCCGCCAGCGCTCAGCCGAGCCCGCCGCTCCTCCTGCGTCGCCCCGAAAGCGGGGTCGAGCAGGAACGACTGCAGGACGTAGTCGCAGAAGTAGGGCGCGATCGTCTCGGGGCAGCCGTTCGGCGTATCCACGGGGTTCAGCGTGGCCACCACCGGGGTCGCCACGGCTTCGGCGTACTGCTCCTGGGTGATCATGCCCTGTTCGAGCATCCGGCTCAGGACCACGTCGCGGCGCTGCTGGGCCTCATCGGGGCTCAGGATCGGGTCGAACGCGCCCGGCTGCTGTACCACGCCGGCCAGCATTGCCGCCTGCGGCAGATTGACCTCGCTGGCGCGGATGCCGAAGTACCGCTCGGCAGCGACTTCCACGCCGTAGGCGCCGGCGCCGTAGTACGCGATGTTCAGGTAGCCCTCGAGGATCTGCTGCTTCGTCAGCTCCTTCTCGATGCTGAGCGCGTAGGAGGCCTCGCGCAGCTTCCGCTGGGGGGTCTGTTCGACCGCTGCGATCTTCTCCTCTTCGGTTGCGGCGTTGTTGAGCAGGATCATCTTCACGTACTGCTGCGTGATCGTGCTGCCGCCCTGCCGGATCTCCCCGGCGCCGGAGTTGGTGGCCAGCGCCCGCGCAGTGCCTCGCAAATCCACGCCGTTGTGCTCGTAGAACCGCGCGTCCTCTACGGCGATGATCGCCTGCTGGATCAGCGGCGAGACCTGGTCCAGGGAGACCGAGATCCGATTGCCCTCATCGCCCCAGTAGTTCGCCAGGACCTGGCCGTCGGCGGCCGTCAGGATCGTGCGCTGATTGACCCGGGGCTCTGACAGTTCGTCCGGTAGCGCTTCGAAGCTGGCGACGGCCGTGTTGGTGATGGCCCCAGCCGCTCCGAGGGCGGGCAGCGCCATGCCAGCGGCGACCACGCCTGCGGCGGTGGCCGTGGCCACGAACGCCGCGAGGATCTTGGGCCATGTGCCCAAACGGCTGGTCACCTGGGTGGGGGGTTGATGCACGCTCATCACACGAAAGAATACGCTGTGTTGATCGATGCCCTGAATTTGTCGTTTGCGACGCCATGCGCCCGTGGTGATTTAGCCCACATTGACTAGCCAATATGGCCTTATGGTGCCTGTGAGCATGATCACGAACTCCCCTAGGTTCAGCCGTACGGGGTAACAACATGTAGTCGGTTCCACACGGAGGGGATCGACAGAACGGAAGGATCCCGGCAATGGTCTGGAATACCGACTGGACGACAGAGGCATCCTGCCGGGGGACCGATCCAGATACGCTCTTCGTCCAAGGGGCGGCCCAGAACCGCGCCAAGGCCATCTGTATGGGGTGCGTGGTCCGCACCGAATGCCTCGCCGATGCCTTGGACAACCGTGTCGAATTCGGCGTCTGGGGCGGCATGACCGAACGTGAGCGCCGCGCCCTGCTCCGGCGCCGGCCGAATGTCACGTCCTGGCGCAGGCTGCTGCAGACCGCTCAGGAGGAGTATCAGCGCGGCGGGGCGCCCGACGACGCGGCGGTCGGCGTCCCCATGGACTCGATGCTGGCGCTGCCTGGGCCCCGGGAGCGCAACGAGGCCCGCCGCTGACGCTCTGATCCGCGGGCGCACAACTTCGATGCCCTGTCCGGGTCGCCTGCTTCAGGGCCGATCGGCTGCCAGGTGCTGGCCGATCTCGCGCAGGCCGCCGAGATCGTGCACGTCATCAGCCAGGGCCGGTACGCGCGTGACCGGTACGGACGGATGTGCCGAGGTGAAACGGTCCGACAGGTGCATCTGCCGCGCCGAGGTCTGGACCCGTTCCGCATGCAGGCGCAGCACCCCTGCTGCTGCGAGGTCCGACGCGCTCGGGGAGCCGCGCCGCAGCCGCTCGCAGCCGGCGAGCGCCTGTCCCTGCGAGATGTCCGGCACCCGCGGCACGACGACACGGTTGAGCACCAGGCCCGCGAGCGGCATCGACTCGGCCTGCAGGCGATCGACGAAGTAGGCCGCCTCGCGCAGCGCATCCCGCTCCGGCGCGGCCACCACCAGGAAGGACGTGCCCGGCTGCTGCAGCATCGCGTAGGTGCGCTCCGCCCTCTCGCGGAAGCCGCCGAAGATCGAGTCCAGAGCCTGTACGAACATGGACACCTCGAGCAGCAGCTGCGTGCCCACGATCTTCTGCAGGATGCCCCCGACGAAGCCCAGTCCCGCACCGACGAAACGTCCGATCCCCCGGCCGGCGCCGCGGGCCGGGCCGCTGAGGATCCGCACGAAGCGCCCGTCCAGGAACGAGCCGAGCCGGTTCGGCGCGTCCAGGAAGTCCAGCGCGGAGCGTGATGGCGGGGTGTCCACGATGATCAGGTCCCACCCGCCCTCGCGCTGGGCCTGCTCGGACAACTGGCCCAGCTTCTCCATCGCCATGTACTCCTGCGTGCCGGCCAGGCTGGAGGACAGCGACTGGTAGAAGGGGTTGTCGAGGATCTGTTGGACCCGGTCCGGTTCGGCATGCGCCTCGACGAGCTCGTCGAAGGTCCGCTTCATATCCAGCATCATCGCCAGCAGCTCGCCGCCGGCCGAGGTATCGATCCCCGCCACCGGTCTGGGCGTGTTGTCCAGCTCGGTCAATCCCAGCGACTGCGCCAGCCGGCGGGCCGGATCGATGGTGAGCACGACGACCTTCCGGCCCTGCTCGGCGGCGCGCAGGGCCAGTGCGGCGGCGGTCGTGGTCTTGCCGACACCCCCACTGCCGCAGCACAGCACGATCCGGGTCGCGGGATCCGTGATCAGTCCATCGATGTCGAGCGGGGGCGGGACGTGGGTCCGGTGGACCGGGGGGGTCCTGCGGCCGTTCGCCATCAGGCCACACCTTGCGCGATCAGTGTTTCGGCCAGCTCGTACAGCGTGCCCAGATCGACCCCTTCGGGCACCCACGGCAGTTCGAGCAGGGGCGGGTTGACGATCGCCAGATTCGCGCGCTGCTCATCCTCCAGCCGCCGGCGGATGGCGTAGTCCTCGAACTCGGCGCGCAGGCCGCCGAGGGCGGCAGCATCATCGGCGATCCACGGCAGGTCGGCGCGGTGCAGGGAAGCCGCGAGATCCGCGTCCGACATCAGCGCCAGATCGTGCTCCTCCTCGTCGCTCACCATCGGCGCGCGAGACATGTTCACCACGACAGCGCCCAGCGGGAGCTGGCGCGCCTTGAGCTCGCCGATGCCTTCCAGGGTCTCCTGGACCGGCATCTCCTCCAGCAGCGTCACCAGATGGACAGCCGTCTGGCTGGACCGGAACACGTTCATAACGGTGTCGGCCTGGTTCTTGATCGGACCGACCCGTGCCAGTTCGGCAGCCTCGTGGTTCGCCGTGAGGAACCGTGCGATCCGACCGGTGGGCGGGGCGTCGAGCACGACGGCGTGATAGACGAACCGGCCGGCGGACTTGCGGCGCACGGATTCGCCCGTCTTGCCGGTCAGCAGCACGTCGCGCAGGCCGGGCGCGATGGTGGTCGCGAAGTCCACGGCGCCGACCCGCTTGAGCACCGCGCCGCCGCGCTTGACGTTGTAGAACATCTCCAGGTACTCCAGCATCGCCGCTTCGGGGTCGATCGCCAGCGCGTGGATGCTCCCCCCGCCGGGCGCACTGGCGATCCGGCGCTCGCTGTAGGGCAGCGGCGGGATGTCGAACAGTTGCGCGATGCCCTGCCGGCCCTCGACCTCGGCAAGCAGCACGTTGCGCCCGCCGGAGGCCAGGGCGATGGCCAGTGCACCTGCGACCGTCGTCTTGCCGGTGCCGCCCTTCCCCGAGACCACATGGAGCCGGATGCCCCGATAGTCCAGGGACTGCGGCGCGGGTCGGGGCACCATGCCAGCGTATCGGTCAGGCGTTAGGGTCTGCCTATGACCAAGTGGGAATACGCCACCGTCCCGTTGCTGATCCATGCCACCAAGCAGATCCTGGACTCATGGGGCGAGGACGGATGGGAGCTGGTGCAGGTAGTGCCGGGTCCGAACGCCGAGAGCCTCGTCGCTTACCTGAAGCGGCCCAGGGGGTGATCATGAGCGAGGCCAGGAGCCTTGTTGCGCAGCGGCTCGCCGAGATCGGGCTGGAGATCCCGCACGTGGTCGCCCCGCTGGCTGCCTACGTCCCGGCCGTCCGCCACGGCGAACTGGTGATGACCGCAGGCCAGCTCCCGATGCGGCAGGGTTCGCTGACGGCGGTCGGCATCGTCGGGCAGGACGTGTCGGTGGAGACCGCGCAGGCGGCTGCGGTGCAGTGCGCCCTGAACGCGATCGCCGCGATCGCCTCGGTGGCGGACCTCGACGAGGTGGCCCAGGTGGTGAAGGTCACCGGCTACGTGGCGTCGGCGCCGGACTTCACCGCCCAGCCGAGCGTCGTCAACGGCGCATCGAACCTGCTGCTGCAAGCGTTCGGCGATGCCGGTCGGCACGCACGCTCGGCGGTCGGCGTCCTGGTCCTGCCGCTCAACGCGCCAGTCGAGGTTGAAGTCACCGTGATCCTGCGCGGCGCATGACCGATCTCCCGGGACTCCCTGCATCCGTCAGGAAGCGGGCCGCGGCGCTCCTGGATGGGAGTCTCGAAGTCGTGCCGCTGGCGGATGCCGCGACGGTCCTGCTGCTGCGGGACGGTCCGCAGGGCCTCGAAGTCTTCATGCAGCGGCGGACCAGCACGCTGGTGTTCGCCGCCGGCGTGTACGTGTTCCCCGGGGGGCGGGTCGAGGACCAGGACCGCGACCCCGCCATGCCGTTCCGCGGCGCTCCCCCCGATCCCGCGCCGTTCCCCACCGGCGGCGACATCGTCCTCGGCCTCCCCGGCCCCGGTGATCCGGCAGCCATGTACCGCGCACTGGTGGCCGCAGCGGTGCGGGAGACGCTGGAGGAGGCGGGCGTGCTGCTGGCGGAATCGCCCGCCGGGCCGGTACAGGCGGCGCAGGCCCACCGGGTGCGCCGCGCGCTGCTGGCCGGAGTGCCGCTGGCGACCGCGTTGGCCGATGTGGGACTGCGCGTGGCCTTCGACAGCCTGGTGGCCTTCGCCCACTGGATGACCCCGGCGGTCGAGGTGCGGCGATTCGACACCCGGTTCTTCGCCGCGGTGCTCCCGCCGGGCCAACAGGCCCGGTCGGCATCGGGCGAGAGCGATACCGCTGGATGGGTTCGTCCGTCGGTCATGCTGCAACGGGCCGCCGCCGGCGAGGTCGTGATGCTGCCGCCGACCGTCGCGGCGCTGACAGCGCTGCAGCAGGCGGCGGATGCGCGGTCGGTCATCCGCACGGGGCATCGGCAGCGTCTGCGTCCGGTACTGCCGCACCCGTTCGCCTCGGCGGATGAGATCCGCTGGCGGCTGGTCGACGGCTATACCGGCGAGCCCTGGGACGACGCGTGAGCGACGCGCTGCCGCTGATCGGCTCGACGCAGCCCTGGGCGGGGGGAGTCGTGACACCGCGTGCCACGTGCCTATTGGCGCCGAACCCGTCGATCATGACGCTCGACGGCACGAACACCTGGCTCGTCGGGGAGCCAGGCTCCGGACGCGTGCTCATCATCGATCCCGGGCCCCTGGGCGGCGGTCACGGCCAGGCCATCGTCGCAGCCGTTGCGCAGCGCGATTCGCGCGCCGTGGGCGTACTGCTCACCCATGGCCACGCCGACCACAGCGAAGGTGCGCGGGAACTGGCCGGTCTGCTGCGGTGCGGTGTGCGGGCCCTCGACCCGCTGCACCGGTTGGGCAGCGAAGGCCTCGGGGACGGGGAGGTGATCGAGGACTCGGGGGTCGAGTTGCGGGTGCTCAGCACTCCTGGGCACACCCATGACTCGCTGACCTTCTACCTTGCCCAGGATCGGGCCCTGATCACCGGCGACACCGTGCTCGGACGCGGTACCACGGTCGTTGCGCACCCCGATGGCCGGCTCGACGCCTACCTGCGGTCGCTGGAACAGTTGCGGCGGTTCGCAGCAGACGCCGAGGCTCGACGGGTGCTTCCGGGGCACGGCCCGGCTCTCGGGGATCCGGCAGGCCTTCTCGATGCCTACATCGAGCACCGGCAAGCACGGCTGGAGCAGGTCCGGGCGGCCTTCGACGCGGGGGCGACGACTGCCCAGGAGGTGGTCGCGATCGTATACGCCGACGTTCCGCGCGAGGTCTGGCCGGCTGCGCTGATGAGCGTCCGGGCGCAGGTGGAGTACCTGCGGACCCGGTGAGGACGCTGCCACGCGTCGTGTGCCAGCAGGACGCCTGGGTGGACAATGGAAGCAGCCCGATCGGGAGGCTGCCATGAAGACGAAGCAGGCCGCAGAACAGTTCCTCGCCCACCGCCGCATCGCGGTGACCGGAGTCTCGCGCAGCCCGCAGGGGCACGGGAGCAACATCGTCTACCAGCGGTTGCGGGAGCGCGGCTACGAGGTGTTCGCGGTCAATCCGTCGGGCTCGGACGTGGAGGGCGATCCCAGCTACCCCAGGCTCGCAGCGATCCCCGGCGGCGTCGAAGCCGTCGTGATCGGGACCAGCCCCGCGCATGCGACCTCGACGATGCAGGAGTGCATCGACCTCGAGATCAAGCAGGTGTGGATGCACCGTTCCTTCGGGGGCGGCAGCGTGTCGCCCGAAGCCACGCAACTGGGGCGCCAGCACGGGATCACCGTGATCGACGGCGGATGCCCGCTGATGTACGGCCCCACGGCGGACGGCGGGCACAAGGTGATGTGCAAGGTGTGCACGTTGTTCGGGACAGTCCCGCGGCAGGTGCCGTAGCGGCACTCCGGTGTTCGGCGGGATCCTCGGGTTCGGCATCGGACGGGGGCCGGGTGGCGGTTCCTTGGACCCGCGCCGCGAGTGCCGGTCCCACGGTCGGCGGGTAGGTGCACCCGTCGCGGGGCTTTGCAGGTGCTTCGGTATCCGGCGGGGAGTGCGTTGGCGGTGCCGGTGCGGCGGGCGGCGGATTCGGCCGCGTGCCCGCGCAATGCCGAGCAGGCCGCCTCCGCGGCGGTTGATCGCAGCGTTTCACCGCATCGCTGCGGCAG
>CAZECO010000026.1:0-24827 GCA_964510455.1 uncultured Actinomycetes bacterium | reverse complement strand
CCACGGCGGCATCCCGACCCACGGCAACATCACCACCAATTGGGACCTGAGCAACCCCGAGCACCCGAATCCCGAGTACCGGTAGTCCGAACGGCAGATCCCCCGGGACATTCGCTCCAGCCAGCCGTCACGCCCACCCGGCCCCGGTTCGCCACCGAACAACGCGTGGACGATCGGCGTCGATCCGGACATGTAGGGGGTGAAGGCATCATTCGGTGAAGGGCGGAAGGCATGGACCTCGACGATCTCTTGGCGCAATCGGCACCCCCGAGGGCCGACCGGACACCCGAGCTAACGGAGGCTCTGCGCCGGATGGCCGCGACTGCCGAGTCGCAGGCGCGGGCGCCGAGGCGGACCCGTCTGGCACTGTTCGTGGGAGCAACGGCCGCGATCGTCGGGCTGGGCGCGACCGGGGCGACGGCGGCCGGCTTCATGCCCGGCTGGGTGCCGTGGACGACCGGCGAGGGCAGCAGTTGCACGATGTTGTTCGAGGCCAATCCGTACTGGACGGACGGGGATTCGCTCGAACTCGAGCATTCGACCGAGAATGCCGCTGCCGTCGATGAGGCCAACCGCTTCCTGGCAGCCTTCGACCTCGACTCGATCGACGAGGCCCAGGCGATCAAGGACTGGCAGCAGGCCGAAGACGCAGTGATCGCGTCCATGCCCCCGCACGAGCAGCAACCGCGACTCACGGGTGACGACCTGGCTCTGAATGCGATGTGGTGGCAGGTCGGACAGGCGCTGGACGCCCACCTGGCGTCCATGGGCCTGCCAACCATCGATGAGGCCGTGGGCGTCAAGATGACCTGGGAATGCGAGTGATGCCGGAGGATGCGGCGGACCTGCGCGCCGCCGTGAGTTCGAGCGCCGACGATCTGCTCGGCTACTTCGAGCGGCGGGTCGCCCACCGCGAGGATGCCGCCGACCTGCTTGCCGAGACGATGCTGCAGGCGTGGCGCCGGTCGGACGCGCTGCCGCACGAGGCCGAGCGGCAGCGGATGTGGCTGTTCACCATCGCGGCGCACGTGCTGGCCAACCAGCGCCGGTCGACCCGGCGGCGCACGGCGCTGTCCGAGCGGCTCCGCTTCGAACTGCGCCGGGCGGAGGTGCCGGATCCGGCCGAGGCCAGCGAGGTCAGGGATGCGGTAGCGCGGCTGCCCGAGGCGCAGCGCGAACTCGTCATGCTCGTTCATTGGGACGGGCTGAGCATCGTCGAGGCGGCGGGAGTCCTGGGGCTGAACCCGTCGACCGCCCGCAGCCGATACTCGGCGGCCCGCGAGCAGTTGCGTTTCGCGCTGACCGATGTCGAGGCGCCGCGGTGAGGCCGACCGGCTAGGCGCCGGCGGTGCGCGGCTCCCAGTGGAACCACCGCAGGGCGGCCGCCGCACCGGCGGCGCCCCACGCCAGCACGTACCCGAGGTGCCCCCAGAACACCAGGTCCAGCGCGCCACCGCTCGTGGCCGCCACAGCCGCTGCGGCCGCGTGGCGCAGCGGGAAGGCCCATCCGATCGCATCGAGCAGGGCGGGCATGTCCTGGGCGGCGATGAAGATGTCGGAGACGAACGACAACGGCAAGAGCGTCCCGAGGGCCGCGGCGATCACCGTCTGCGGGGCATCCGCGAGGGACACCAGTGCCAGTCCCAGGGCCGCGAAGCAGCAGATGATCACCGCGAACACCAACAGCGAGATCGGCCACCGGGCGACGGGCAGCGAGACGTCCAGGAACACCAGGGCCACGGCGAACACGAGGGTGACGGTGGCCAGACCGATGGCCAGCGCCGCAAGCACGCGTCCGGCGAGGTAGGCCCACGGTGGCAGCGGCGACCCCCGCAGCCGCTTCAGCACCCGCGCCGCGCGCTGATGGGCGATGGCGCCGGGCAGGTTGACGTAGGCGGTTGTCGCCACGCCATAGACCGAGAATGCCGCCGCCATGTATTGCGCCAGGGGCAGTTCGCCCCACTGCGCGTCCTCGCCGTTGATCAACGAGAAGAACACCACGAAGGCGACGGGGAACAGCACGCCGAAGAACAGCGACAGGGGGTCGCGCCTGACCTGCGCGGCGGCGTACCTGGTCTGGCCCAGCACGAGGCGCCACAGGGTCGGCTCGGGGATCCGGTGCGGCCGAGGCTGCCTGACCGGCTTGGCGGCTTTGCGGGTTCGTCCCCCGCCCGGCTCCGAGCGGGAGGACCTCCACGCGATCGCCGCGCCGAACAGACCCCAGACCGCCATGACCGCGAGGTGCCGCGGGTACAGCGCGGACTCTTCCAGGTAGGGGTTGAAGCCATCGGCGACCGCTTCGACGAAATGCGCCAGCGGGAACAGCGAGGCGAACCTGTCCAGCCAGGACGGCAGGTCGGCGAATCCGAAGATGCCGGAGATGAAGGACAGCAGGATGAGGGTGGCGTTGGCGAACGCCTGCGCGGCCAGCGGCGTCGGCGCCAATGAGGCGACCGCCAACCCCAGTGCGGCGAAGCAGGCGATGCCGACGCCGAAGGTCAGCACGATCGCGGGGACCTTCTCCCAGACGATCTGCACCCCGTACAGCGTCACCCCCACGCCGAACAGCGCGACGATGGCGATGGCCGAGATCCACATCGCCGAGGTGATCCGCCCGGCGATGTGGACAGCGGGGGGCAGGGGCGTGCCGCGCAGCCGCTTGAGCACCCCCGATGCCCTGGCGTACGCCATCGCGAAGGCCAGCGAGACGTAGGAGGCCATGCAGACCCCGAACACGGCGAACACCGGGGTGGTGAACTGCGCCAGCCGCATCCCGGTGTCCTCGTCGATGACGGGGTTGCCGGTGATCGCGGTGAGGATCAGCACGAAGCTGAGCGGGAACACCAATGTCATGAAGGCCGCCACCGGGGTCCGCCAGAATCCGCGGTTGGCGTAGCGGAACTGGCCGTAGAGCAGCGCCGGGATCTCAGCCGCCACCTTCGCCGCCCGTGAGTTCGAGGTAGACGTCCTCCAGCGTGGGGCGGGTCATCTGGAGACCCTCCAACTGGATCTGCCGGGCGAGGGCCCATTGCGTCAGTTGATGGAGGTCCGCCGTCGGATCTGTCGAAGAGACCTCGACCTGGTTGCCGTGCGTACGCGGCGGGCCTGTGCCGATGCGCGGCAGATCGGCTCCCGCCACCCCGTCCGGAAGCCCGAAGGTGATGACCGCGGACGCCCCGCCCCGGCTGACCAGACCGGCCGGGGTGTCCAGGGCGACGAGCCGGCCCGCCGAGATGACGGCGACCCGATCGGCAAGGTGCTCCGCCTCCTCCATGTAGTGCGTGGTCAGCAGCACCGTCGTCCCCAGATCCCGCAGCGCCGCGACCATCTCCCACGCGCGGCGACGTGCGGAGGGGTCGAAACCGGTGGTCGGTTCATCGAGGAACAGCAGCTCGGGGTCGCCGATCAGCCCCAGCGCCAGGTCCAGCCTGCGCCGCTGGCCGCCCGACAGCGTCTTCGTGCGAGCGCCCGCCTTGTCCGCCAAACCGACGAGATCGATGACCTCGCGCACATCTCGACGCTTGCGGTACAGCGATGCCTGCAGCTCCACGAGCTCCCAGACCGTGAACTCCTCGTCGAAGCCCGCCTCCTGCAGCACGATTCCGATCCGCTCCCGGTAGGCCCTGCCGCCGCTGTGCGGGTCGAAGCCGAGCACCTGTACGTCACCGGACGTGCGGTCGCGATGACCTTCGAGGATCTCGACCGTCGTGGTCTTGCCGGCGCCGTTGGGTCCGAGCAGCGCGAAGACCTCACCGGGTTCGATCGTGAAGCTCAAGCCATCCACAGCGCGCATCTGGCCGTAGTCCTTGCGAAGGTCCGACACGGTGACGACTGGGGCCATGGGACATCCGTAGCGCCTCGGCGGTCCGGAAGCAAGGAAGGGGGCGACTTCCCGAGGGAATGCCACCGGGGGTGGCGCGTCGGATTCCGGCGGGGACCAGTGCATCGGTACCAGCCATCAGGTGCCGGCCGAAGTCCGACGACCGTCGCCCGCCAGACTCTGCCTTTCACCGTGACGGGCTCGGTTCGCACGGGTGCTGAGTGGAACCCGGGGACCTCTGTCGGCGGGAGGCCTAGACTAGAGGCAACATGGCCAGCCCCTCTGCTTGCAGGGGCTGGTTCTTGTTCTCCCTGGAGGTGCCGTGGGCCGCGCGTGTCGGGCTCGCCGCGGCCCAGTCCTCCGACACGCGTTGATCGCCGCGCAATTTCCGGACGACGCGCCGCCTTCTGCCCACGACGCGCCAGGGATGCGCAGCGATCAACGCACGGGTCCGCCCGCAGCCCCGGGCACACCCCGCCAGACCGGCCCCCCGCCTCACACCCAGCGGCGAGTCGCCATCGCCCGGCGCACCCGTGCTACCGCCATCGCCCGCGCGGCATCCACCGGCAGCGATCCGCTCGCCGACGCACGGTCGAGGACTTCGGCGACGTTGGACCGGATGCGCTCATCGATGGCGGCGAAGGCCTGGCTCCGGGTGCCGCCGTGGTACTCCACCGAGCAACAGATGACCCCGCCGGCGTTGGCGATGAAGTCCGGCAGCGACAGGATGCCGCGCGCGTGCAATCGCCCTTCCGCCTCCGGCGAGACGCCGATGTTCGCGCCCTGGGCGATCAGCCGAGCCGTCACACGATCGACGTTGTCCGCTCGGATCGCGTCAGGGCGGGCCGCCGTCACCCAGATGTCGCAGTCGACGCCGATCAGGTCGTCGCGCGGGATCTGCTGTCCGTACGGGTGATCCGCCAACCGGCCCCTGTGTTCCGCGGCGACCAGCGCCTCCAGGTCCAGCCCTGACGGATCGAGCACCGCGCCGGAGACATCGGACGCCGCTACCAGGACACAGCCGCGCTCCGCCAGGCTCCGGGCCGCGTGGCTTCCCACTGCCCCGAAGCCCTGCACGGCGACCCGGGCGCCCTGGAGGTCGAGGCCGATGGTTGGTGCGGCGACCTCGACCGCCACTGCCAAGCCGAAGCCGGTGGCACCCAGTTGGTCCAGCGGGATGCCGCCGAGTTCGACCGGCAGGCCCACTGCTCGGCCGATCTCGTCGCGGATCCAGCCCATCGCCGTCTCATCGGTGCCCATGTCCGGAGCGGGGATGTAGTCGGTCAGGTCGGCGATGGCGCACGCGAAGCTGCGGATCAGCTGCTCCTTCGCCGAGGCGTCCATCTGCGGATCGGCGCGGATCACGCTCTTGGCGCCCCCGTGCGGGAGTCCTGCGGCAGCGTTCTTCAGGGTCATCGCCCGGGCCAGCCCGAGGCACTCGGCGACCGTCACATCCGGCGCGATCCGCGTGCCGCCGATCGCCGGGCCGGCCGCGACGTTGTCGATCACGACGGCCGCCCGCAGGCCGGTGCGCCGCTCGCTCAGGTGCACGACCTTGGCCGGACCCAGGTCGTCGGCGAAGTCGAACGGGTCGAACGTCACGCGGCGGACTCCAAGTCCACGATCAGCGCCCGCAGGAAGCGGAGCGACTCCACCCCGGTGACGACCCGGTGATCGATCGTCAGGGACAGCGGCAGGACCCGGCGCACGGTCGGGACACCGTCGCGGACCACGACCGCGTCGTGCATGCGCCCCGCGCCGACGATTGCGACCTGGGGGGGCAGCACCACGAGTTCGGCGTGCAGCCCGCCGTACATGCCGTAGTTCGACAGCGTGATCGTGGCGCCGGCGAGCTCTTCGGGCGGGATGGACCGGTCGGCGACATCGGCCCGCATCCGGTCGAGCCCGGCGCGCAGGTGGTCCGAGGTGCGATTCGTGACATCCTGCAGCACCGGCACGAACAGCCCCTCCTCGGTCTCGACGGCCACGCCGACGTGCACCTTGTCGTGCTGCCGCAGTCCCCGCTCCGCTCCGAGGTACTCGGCGTTGCACGCGGGTTCGGCCAGTGCCGCGACGCCGACCGCCCGCAGCAGCCGCAGCGTCGGGTCGGTGCCCGGCAGCCAGTCGCCGATGTCGGCGATGTCGTGCACCGTGGTGGGGACGACCTCCCGATGGGAGCGCGCCATGTTGGCGGCCATCGCCCGACGCACGCCCCGCAGCGGTTCGGCGGACACCCCGGAGCCGCGCGCGGCCGCTTCGACGTCGGCGGTGGTCACCGCACCGCCGGGCCCGGACCCGCTGAGCCCCTCGAGGTCGACACCGAGCTTGCGGGCCAGCGCACGCACCGCGGGTGTCGCCCGGGACCCCGACCCGGGCAGCCGTCCCACGACCGTGCCGCTGTCCCGCGCCGCGTCGTCGGCGAAGGTCACCAGTGCGCCGCCCACCTCCACCAGATCGCCCGGCTGCCCGTGGCAGGCGCCGATGGTGCCGGACCGGGGCGAGGGCACCTCGACCACCGACTTGTCCGTCTCCACCGACACCAGGGGCTGGCCGGCCACGACGTGGTCGCCGGCCCCCACGTGCCATTCGACGATCTCGGCCTCGGCCAGGCCCTCGCCGAGGTCGGGCAGCAGGAAGTCGCTCATGTGAACTCCAGGGCGCGTCGGGCGGCGGCGAGGATCCGCGGCACACCGGGCAGATACGCCTGCTCCAGCCGCGGCAGGGGGATCACGGTGTCGTATCCGGTGACCCGTTCGACGGGGGCCAGCAGGCTGGTCAGCCCCTCCCCGGCGAGCACCGCCGCGATCTCGGCGCCGATGCCGCCGGTGCGGACCGCCTCGTGGGCGATGACGCAGCGTCCGGTGCGGCCGACCGATTCCAGGATGGTGGCGGTGTCGATGGGCTTCACCGTGCACAGGTCGACGACCTCCGCCGCGACGCCGTCGTCGGCCAGCACCTCGGCGGCCTCGAGGACCTCCCCGATCGTGGCGCCCCACGACACCAGCGTCAGGTCGCTCCCCTCGCGCAGCACCACGGCGGTGTCCAGCGGCAGCGGCGCGCCGTCGTCGATGACCTCCTCGCGCGGCGCGCGGTACCGGCGGGCCGGTTCCAGGAACACCACCGGGTCGGGGTCGGCGATGGCTGCCAGCAGCAGCCCGTATGCGCGGGCCGGGGAGGACGGGATCACCACCCGGATGCCGGGGATGTGGGCGAACAGCGCCTCGGTCGCCTCCGAATGGTGCTCCGGCGCCCCGATGCCGCCTCCCCAGACGGTGCGCACCACCATCGGGCAGGACAGCCGGCCGCGGGTGCGGTTGCGCAGCCGGCCGGCGTGGTTGATGAGCTGATCGAGGCCGGGGTACGCGAAGCCGAGGAACTGGAACTCCACGATCGGCCGGAAGCCCTGGGCGCCCAGTCCGACGGCCAGCCCCACCAGCAGCGCCTCCGACAGCGGCGTGTCGACGACCCGGTCGGGGCCGAACCTGGCCAGCAGCCCGTCGGTGGCGCGGAACACGCCGCCGTCGATCCCCACGTCCTCGCCGAGCACCAGCACGGTGCCGTCGTCGGCCATGGCGCGGGCCATCGCGGTGCGCACCGCCTCCACCAGGGTCAGCTCAGTCATCGGCCACCTCGTCCCGCTGCGCCGCCAGCGACGCCGGGAGGTCCGCGTACAGGAAGTCGAACATCGCCGTCGCAGGCTGCGGCCCGACCGCGAGGTAGGCGTCGACGGCCGCCTCGACCTCGGCGCGGACCTGCGTCAGGAGCGCCTCCTCGTCGGCGCGCCCCCACCAGCCACGGGCCACCAGCAGGGCACGGGTCCGGGTCAGCGGCTCCGCGGCCCACGCCGCGCTGACCTCCGCCTCGTCGCGGTACCGGGCGGCGTCGTCGGCCGTGGTGTGGTCGGTCAGCCGGTAGGTCACCGCCTCGAGGAGGGTCGGTCCGCCGCCGTTGCGGGCCCGGTCCAGGGCCTGGCGGACCTCTTCCCGGACGGCGATCACGTCGTTGCCGTCGACCTGCACCCCCGGGATTCCGGCGGCGATCGCCTTCTGCGCCAGCGTCTGTGCAGCCGTCTGCTGCGCCAGCGGGACGGAGATCGCCCACTGGTTGTTGTTCACCACCACGACCAGCGGCAGCCGCCGCACCCCGGCGAAGTTCAGCGCCTCGTACACGTCCCCCTTCGACGTCGCGCCGTCCCCGATCGCGCACACCGCGACCCGTTCCGCGCCTCGCTGCTGGAACGCCATCGCCACCCCTGCGGCGTGGGACGCGTGCGATCCGACGGGCACGCAGATGGGGAAGTCGTCGCGGGGGCCGGCGAAGTCCATGCCGCGCTCGTCGCCGCCCCAGTACAGCAGCAGCTCGGTCATGGTCACGCCGCGCAAGAACATCGCCCCCTGCTCCCGGAACGACGGCAGCAGGACATCCACGGACTCCATGGCCGAACCGAGGCCGACGCTGACCGCCTCCTGCCCCAGCGACGAGGCGAACGTGCCCAGCTGCCCGCTGCGCTGCAGGGCGACCGCCCGGGCGTCGAAGGTCCGGGTCAGCACCATGGCCCGGTACAGCCCGACCATGGTGGTGCGGTCCTGCGCCCAGCCGGGCAGCTCGCCCACCGGGGTGCCGTCGGATTCGACATAGCGGGTCGAGTGGATCTCGAACGTGACTTCGGTCCGCACATCTGGGATCGTACGGGCGCGCCGCGCGCCTTACCCCCCGGCAGGACGCGGGTCGGCGATCTCGACGACCCGGTCGGTGAAGAACTGCGCCTCCGCGCGGAACGCCTCCAGGTCGCCGTCGCGCAGGAACTTGTACGTCAGGCCGGCGGTGCTGTGCACGCACAGCGACGCCAGCGCCGGGATCGGCCATGCATACGTCTCGCCCGAATCATCGGCGATGCGCTGCAGCCACCGCCGCAGCAACCCCCCCAGCAGCGGCCGGCCGGCCGGGTACTCGATCTCTTCGCCGGGGGCATGCCGGCGCAGGTTGGCGATGAACTCCGCCCGCAGCAGCTCCGCCATCCGCGCATCGGTGAGCAGCCGCGTGGTGTACCAGTCCATCGCCGCGGGCAGCTCCACCGCCAGACCCCGGTCGCGCGGTTCGTGGGCGCTGAAGCCGGACTCGTCCAGCACGTTCTGCGCCATCGCCTGCACCAGTTCGGTGCGGGTGCGGAAGATGTACTGCAGCGTGCTGAGCCGCACGTCCGCCTCGGCGGCGACGGTCCGCAGCGCCAGCCGGTCGTAGCCGTCGCGGACGAGGACCCGCTGCGCGGCCTGGAGCAGCTGGGCCCTGCGCTCATCAGCCCGGACGTAACCCGCCACGGGCCCACAGTAGTGAACTTCTTTTCGATCCGATGTTTAGGACGCCGACAGCGGGGCATCCCTTGGTCGTGCGACTAGGTCACCCGACCATGTTGCACCAGCCGGAGGCCGGTGAAGAGCCTGCCTCCGCAGAGGTGCCCTTTCGGCAGGGGCGGTCCCCCGCCGCCTGGTCAGGCCCTTCACTTCGCCTGATCGCCGAAGGGGCGCCTTGCCCCGGCCTCCACCCCCCAATGGAGCGCCGGGGCACCTCATACATTGGTCCAATGCCCATCACGCCGGACACCAAAGACTGGACCTGGGTCCTGCAGCGCCCGTGCCCCGACTGCGGGTTCCACGCCTCGCAGGCGACGCTGGACACGATTCCGGGCCTGATCCTGCAGAACGCGACGTCCTGGATCGAGGTGCTGCGGCGCCCCGATGTCCGGCAGCGGCCCGACGACAGCACCTGGTCCCCGCTGGAGTACGCCGCCCATGTGCGGGACGTGCACCGGGTGTTCGCCGATCGCCTGCACCAGATGCTGACGCAGGCCGACCCCCTGTTCCCGAACTGGGACCAGGACTCGACCGCCGTCGAGGAGCGATACGCGGAGCAGGCGCCGTCCATCGTGCTGGTGGAACTCGTCGAGGCCGCAACCAGCTCCGCCCAGGCCTTCGCCGACGTCCGTCCCGATCAGGTGGAGCGCACCGGGCGCCGCTCCGACGGGTCGAGCTTCACCGTGCTGACGCTGGCGCAGTACTACGCGCACGATCCGGTGCACCACCTGTGGGACGTCAGCCACGGCTGAGGCGCGGCGGCACTGCGGGTGTCGCAGCCCCCGGCGACGCACGGGTGCGTACGCTCGTCTGGTTGGGTCCCGACGGGTGATGAGGCTGGTGCAGCGTGACGGAGGTTGGCCGAGTGCCGAACGAGGGTCCGTTCGATCTGATCAGCAAGGACGAGGCGCCGGGCCGGCCGGTGATCCCACCGCGTGAGGATCCCCTGCAGGGGGCCCCGCCGTGGCTGATGCCGGTGATCCGCAGGACGGTGTGGCGGCTGGTGCTCGTCGTCCTCGCGCTGGCGATCGCATGGGTCCTGATCACGCGCGCCCGCAGCGTGGTGGGCATGGTCGTGGTCTCCCTGTTCTTCGGGATCGCCATGGACCCGGCGGTGACCTGGCTGCACAGGCGCCGCGGGTGGAAGCGGGGCTCGGCGACCGGCCTGATCTTCCTGGTGCTCATCGTGTTCACAGCGCTGCTGCTGTTCGTGCTGATCCCGGCGATCATCACGATGGCCTCCACGATCGCCGACCAGCTGCCGACCTGGATCGCGAACCTCCAGGACGCCCTGGGGATCGCGCCCACCGTCAGCGGCAACGAGCAGGCTGCTGCGGAGTTCCAGGCGAGTGTGCAGGTGTGGCTGGACAACTACGGCGGCGCGCTGCTGGGGCTGGCGGGCAGCACCATCGGCGCGATCTTCAACTTCTTCACCATCGCGATGTTCACGTTCTACTTCGCCGCCGACGCCCCGAGGATCCGGCGCGCAATCCTCACCAAGTTCACCCCGGAGAAGCAGCAGCGCATCGGCTGGGCGTGGGACACCGCGATCATCCAGACCGGCGGGTACTTCTACTCCCGGATGATCCTGATGATCATCAACGGCGGTCTGTTCTTCTTCGTGATGGTGGCGGTCGGCGTGCCGTGGGAGCTGGCGCTGCCGCTGGCGGTCTTCGAGGGATTCCTGGCCGAGTTCATCCCGGCGGTCGGCACCTACATCGGGGCGGCGATCCCGATCGTGGTGACGCTGGGGCTGCAGGGCCTCGTCCCCGCACTGATCCTGCTGGTGTGGGCGCTGATCTACCAGCAGGTGGAGAACTACTTCCTCAGCCCCAAGCTCAGCGCCAAGACGATGGAGCTCAACGGCGGCGTCGCATTCGCATCGGCCATGGCGGGCGGAGCGATGTTCGGGCCCATGGGAGCGTTCATGTCCCTGCCCGTGGCCGCGATGATCACGTCGTTCATGAAGAACTTCTCGCCGCGCTTCGAGCTGGCGTACAAGTCGGCCTACGACGACGAGGAAGTGTTGGAGGCCGGCGTCTGACCCCCGGCGCCGTCAGGCAGCCTGCACCGAGCGTTTCGACAGCCCGAAGGCGTAGCCCTCGATCGCGGTGGTGATGGGGCCCTCGGCCGCGCCCAGGGTGACGAACAGCGGCGTGAAGTGTTCGACGGTCGGATGGGCGTAGGGCAGGCCCGGAGCGTTCGACCGGAAGCCGGCCAACTCGTCGACGTCGCCGCGCTGCAGCGCCTCAGCGGCCCAGGCGTCGAAGTCGGCCGACCAGCCCGGCACCGCGTTGCCGTAGTACATCTCGGACGTCAGGAACGGCAGGCCGTGGGTCATGAAGCCGGACCCGATGATCAGCACCCCCTGCTCGCGCAGCGGACGCAAGCGCCTGCCGAGCTCCACCAGCCGTCGCGGGTCCTGCGTGGGGAGGCTCATCTGCAGCACCGGGATGTCGGCCAGCGGGTACATGACCTTCAGCGGCACCCACGCGCCGTGATCCAGCCCCCGGCTGCGATGCTCGTGCACCTCGAGGCTGTCCGGGAGCACGGACAGGACCTCGGCGGCCAACGTCGAGGCGTCCGGGGTGTCGTAGCGCATCTGGAAGAACGGCGCCGGGAAGCCGTAGAAGTCGTAGACGAGGTCGGTGCCCGCGGCGGCGCTGCTGATGCTCAGCGGCGCGGCCTCCCAGTGGGCGGACACGATCAGGATCGCCCGCGGGCTCGGCAGGGCGTCGGCCCATGCGGACAACTGCTGCATCCAAGCCGGATCGTCCAGCAGCGGGGGCGCCCCGTGGCTGAGGTACAGCGCCGGCAGCGCGCCGTCCGGCTCCCGCCAGACGCGCCGCTGTTCGGCGCGCCGCGACGCGTCGGGCAGGAATCGGTCGAATGCCTCAGCCGGGCGCGTCATGCCTGTGCAAACGCCCCGGCGCGCCGACGGCATTCCCCGGTCAGCGCTCGGGGCGGGTGAACGACCACATCCCGAAGGCGACCAGGGATCCGACGAGGGGTGCGACGAGGAACAGCCAGACCTGGCTCATGGCCTCGCCCCCGGCGAACAGCGCCGGGCCGAACGAACGGGCCGGGTTCACCGAGGTCCCGGTCAGCGGGATGCCCACGAAGTGCACGACCGCCAGTGCCAGGCCCAGCGCCAGGCCCGCGTGCTGGGTGTTGTTGCGCGAATCGGTGACCAGCAGGATCACGCCGACGAACGCGGCGGTGAGCAGCACCTCCAGGAAGAAGGCCCCGGTCAGGTTGATCGCCCCGTTGTCGTAGGCGTTCGTCCCCAGCGCGCCGGTCTGGTCGACGACATCCCCGACCTCCACCAGGAACCACAGCAGGCCCGCGCCCACGGTGGCGCCGGCGAACTGCGCTGCGACGTACCCGCCGGCGGTGCGGGCGTCGATCCGCTTCGCCAGCAGCACCGCGAGGGTGACTGCGGGGTTGACGTGGGCGCCGCTGACCGGACCGAGCGCATACGCAAGTGCGACAAGGACGAGGCCGAACGCCAGGCCGACGGTCACAACGCCGGGACCGGTCGCCCCTCCGGCGACGGCCGCCCCGACGGCGAGCAGGACGAGCAGCAGGGTGCCGACGAACTCGGCGGCCAGTTTGCGGGACATGATGGATCTCCAGACGAGTCGGGCGCCGCGAGTCGGGCGCCGCGCCCATCCTAGGAGAGCGAGGCGAGGCTCCCGCGCTGCGCCACGTCAGAGATTGCCGCCCACGGGGTACACCGGTGCCGGCGGCGCCATCGCGGGCAGGAGCGCGAGCACCGCCCTCGCCCCGGGGCCGTACGGGTGCAGCCGGGACACCGTGGCAGTCAGCACCAGCCGGTAGCGGGTGGGGCCGTCCATGAGGATGACGCGCCGAGCGTTCTTGTACCGCTCGACGGTGACGGTTGCAGCTGCGCGGTCCAGCCGGGTGAGCTCCGCGCCGCATCCGCGCCGGCTGTCCCAGCTGCACACATGGATCCAGCCGTCGGAGACGGCGACCAGCACGCTGACCGGGATGCGCGGCAGGGCGTACTCGATCCGGGCGATCTCGCGCGGGTGCCCGCCCGCGACCCGTGCCAGCCCGACGGTCGAGTGTCCGACGGCCTCGCTTCCCAGCAGTCCGGAGGCGACCGCCCGGTCCTGGAGGCCGAACACGCCGGCCGCCCGCACGTCGAGGTCGGGC
Organism: uncultured Actinomycetes bacterium; assembly: GCA_964510455.1. Classification (GTDB taxonomy): domain Bacteria; phylum Actinomycetota; class Actinomycetes; order S36-B12; genus CAVXYG01. The sequence goes on along the minus strand of CAZECO010000026.1, from coordinate 11,477 downwards.
AGCAGCGTCCGCACGGATCGCAGCGGATCGGGACTCGCCATGCCGCCAGGGTCGCCGATGAGTCCGCCGGTGTGCAACACGCCCCGGGCGGGTCAGCCCTTCGCGGCGGCGTCCAGCTCCTCGCGCCAGGCTGCCAGCACCTTCTTGCGGGCTTTCGCGGTCAGCCGGTCGATGTACAGGATCCCGTTGAGGTGGTCGGTCTCATGCTGCAGGCACCGGGCCAGCAGGCCGCTGCCCTCCACCCGGATCAGGTTGCCGAACTCGTCGTGCCCCGTCACCACCGCGAAGTCCGGCCGTGCCAGCGGCGAGTACTGCCCCTTGACGCTGAGGCATCCCTCCGGCTCCTCATCGAGGTGCCGCTGCTCGGCGGGCAGGTCCTGCAGCACCGGGTTGCAGACCACGCCCGTGCGCCGGACGTCGTCGCCGTCCGGGCAGTCGAACACGAAGATGGCGGCGTCCACCCCGATCTGGTTGGCGGCCAGGCCGACACCCGCGGCGGCGGCCATGCTGGCGAACATGTCGGCGACGAGTTGTTGCAGCGAATCATCGAATGCGGTGATCGGTTTGCAGACGCGTGCCAGGACCGGATCGCCGACCTGCACGATGGGATGAATGCGCCCAGATTCCATGGCTCCTATTGTGGCGTCACGGCGAACCGGCCGGTTCAAGGCCCAGCAGGTCCAGGATCTCCAGGGCTATCGCCTCGCGGCGCTTGCCCTCGATGTCGATGATGTGGGTGGCCGCCCGCTCGTACATCGGCTGCCGGGCGCGCATCAGATCGACCACCGCCGACGAGTCGGTCAGGGCGGGACGGTCGGCCTTCGCCTCGACCTTGGCCACCAGGCGCTCCACGTCGCCGCGCAGCCAGATGATCGGGCCGGCTGCCCGCAGGTCCGCCACCTTCCGCTCCGCGAACTGCTCCCGGCCGTCGGGGTCGAGGTCGACGACGAGGCCGCCGCCCGCGTCGATGATGATGTCGTCCATCCGCAGGATCCGCCGCAGGACCTGAAGCTCGCGCTCGCGGAAGGCCGACCACCCCTCGGCGGCCACCAGGTCGGCGATCGACCGCCCGCCGGCCTCGTACTCGATCATGGTGTCGGTGGCGAACACCGGGCGCTTGGTGAACACCGAAAGGCGGCGCGACACGTTGGACTTGCCCGCTCCGCGCATGCCGATGATCGTGATGTTCGCCATGGGGCAAGGATGGCGCTCCGCGGTACGCGACGCCGGTCAGAGCAGGCCGCGGTCGGCCAGCCACTCCCGCGTGCGCTGCATCCCCTCGTCCAGCGTCACGGCCGGCGAGTAGCCGAGCAGAGCGCGGGCCTTGTCGATGGAGTAGGTCCCGTGGCGCAGCATCATCCCCGCGGCGTTGGTGGACAGCTCCGACTCCCGGCCCAGCGCCCGCTCCAGCGCGCCGACGGTCGCGATCAGCGCCACGACCGGCCCCCGCGGACCGGACCGCACCCGGCCGCCGACCATCTCGGCCAGCCGCCCGAAGTAGTCGCGGCACTCCACGCCGTGCCCGGCGGTGATCGTGAACACCTGGCCCCGCCCGGCGTCGGCCGACGACGCCAGCACGATGCCGTCGACCAGATCGTCGATGTACACCGGGGTGAAGATCCCGCGCCCGCTATCGGGCAGGATCAGCTGGCCGCGCCGGATGACCTCCAGCGGCAGCACGACCCACGGACGCGATCCGGGGCCGTAGACATCGCCGGGCCGGATCACGGTGACGTCGATCCGCCCGGCGGCGTGGGCGGCCAGCACCACCGCCTCGCCGTTGATCTTCGTGTCGGGGTACGACCTGCCCTGCACGAGCGGGGGATGCTCCTCGGTGACGCCGTCGGGGAAGTCGTCGCCCCACACCGCGATGCTGGACAGGAAGACGAACCTGCCCGCGCCGGCAGCCACTGCGGCGTCGAGGACCCGCTTCGTGCCCAGCACGTTGACCTGCCACGCCTGCTGCAGGGGCGCCACCGTCGACACGACCGCAGCGGTGTGGATGACGAGGTCGGCCCCGGCCAACGCCGCGGCCCACTCCCGCGGGCGCAGCGTCGAACCCTCGACGATGCCGGACGACGGATCCGCCACGAGATCGACGCCCGCCACCTGCGCGCCCAGCTCCCGGTAGCGGGCCATCAGGGCGCGTCCGATGAACCCGCCAGCGCCGGTGATGAAGACCCGGCGCGGCACCGGCGGCGACGGCCGGGTCACACCGGCAGCAGGGATCGGATCCGTGCGGCGATGCCGGACGGGGCGGCCGCGCCGTGCGACCGCTCCTGCTTGATCGCACGGAGGTAGCGCCAGTAGTCCACCTGGATGGTGTGCCGCGTCGAGCGGACGTACCGCTTGGCCAGCTCGCGCGCGTCGTCGTCGATCCACCGGTGCATGGCCGCGCGGTCCGGCAGGGTGCACTCCCCGGTGATGAGATCGCCCACCCACTGCGCCTGATGCGCGGCCAGCGGGATGCCGGATCCGATCACCTGGATGAAGCCGATGAACCACAGCCCCGGCAGGTCCGGCGGAACGACGCGCTGGTACAGCGGCATCACGTTGCCGCGCGGATCGAACACGTCATGGTCGAGGAACGGCAGGCGGATCTCGTAGCCGGTGGCGAACACGACGAGGTCGATCTCCTCGCTGGTGCCGTCCACGAAGTGCACGGTCGCCCCGTCGAACCGCTCCACGTTCGGCTTCATGGCGATGTCGCCGTGCCCGACCCGGTCGAGCAGGTCCGAGGACACGGTGACGTGCGCGCTGAGCAGCCGGTGGTCCGGCTTCGGCATCCCCCGGTCCTCCGGCTTGCCGGCCGCGACCCGGATGATGCCCTCGTACAGCCGCCGCTCCACCTCGAACGGGATGTACGCCATCAGCGGGTTGCCGAGCTGATCGGCCGGCTTGCCCAGTGCGTACTTGGGGATGACGTGCACGCCATGGCGGGTGGACAGGAACGTCGCCTCGGCGCGGCGCGAGGAGTCGCATGCCAGGTCCATCCCGGAGTTCCCCACGCCGATCACCAGCACCCGCTTCCCGGTGAAGACCGAGTCCTTGCGGTAGTCGTGGGCGTGCATCGTCTCGCCGGTGAAGGTGCCCGGGAAGTCGGGGATCTTCGGGACGCTGTGGTGGCCGTTGGCGACCAGGACATGGTGGTAGGTCCGGGTGGCGCCGTCGTCCGTCGTGACCGCCCAGCCCCCGCCGGCGAGCGGCTCGACCCGGGTGACCTCGGTGCGGAAGGTGACCTTCTCCCGCAGGCCGAAGGCGTCGGCGAAGCTGTCGAAGTACTGCGCCATCAGGCGGTGGTTCGGGTAGTCCGGCCAGTGGGACGGCATCGGGTAGTCCGGGTACTGGGTCAGCGGCCGCGAGGAGTTCAGGTGCAGCGACTCGTAGGCGGCGACGCCGCCGTTGTCGTTGTCGATCTGCCACAGGCCGCCGACCATCGACCCCTTCTCGAACCAGTCGAAGTCGATGCCCCGGTCGGACAGCGCCTTGGCGGCGGCGAGCCCGGCAGGTCCGGCGCCGATGATGCAGGCGGTCCTGGCCGTGGCATCACTATCGACGACGGACAACGGGGCTGGTGCAGTTGCGGTCATACCACGAGTGAAGCACGCGCGTGCGCGCGGTATGGAAGGGGCGGCGCCAGTGTGCCAACGCGTGGCACAGTTGCCGGTATGGCCGCGCGCGCGACATCTCGGGCCCCCGAGCACTCCGCCGCCCCCGCACGGGCCCCGCTGCCCGGCACCGCACGCCGGTTCGGCCTGATCGTGGTGGGAGGCGCGGCGGTCGGCGTCACCATGCTGCTGCTGCGGCCACCTGTGGAGAACGCGTACCCGCCGTGCCCGTTCCGTTCGATCACCGGGCTGGACTGCCCGCTCTGCGGGGGCATGCGATGCGTGGCGGCGCTGGCGCACGGCGATGTTGCGACGGCGTTCGACTTCAACGCCCTGGTCGCCCTGACGGTGCCGCTGGCCCTGATCCTGGGGGTCGCCGCACTGGTGCTGGGCCCGCGGGCGCAGCCGCTGGTCGACGCGCTGTTCGCCAAGCGGGTGCTCCTGGCGGGCGCGGCGGTCGTGATGGCGTTCTTCGTGCTCCGGCTCATGCCGTTCGCGGAGTGGCTGACGACCACGGCCTAACCTGGGCCGCTGTGGATGGCCGACGACCGCTGGATTACGCTTTGGGCAGGTGGGTGACCCTTCGTGTCTCTCCACTCGCCGTCAGTAGTGCAGATGGCCATTCGCGGAACGGGGGTCTCCGGCATGAAGCGGCGCGGCCTTCCACGGGTGAGGATCCACTACCGAGCGGCGATCTTCATCGTCATCGGACTTGCGCTGCTCGCTCTCGCGCCGTCTGTCCCGCCGCTGCTCAGCAAGATCGGTCTGCTCTCGGCATGCGACCAAGAGGAGGAGTTGAGCGTTCCCTGACCGGCGCTACCCTCGGTCCGTGGACTCCTTCACCGAGCAGCTGTGGCAGGCGGCCCCCTTCACCAAGACCTGCGGCATCAAGGCGATCGAGGTAGCGCCCGACGCGGTGCGCCTCGCCATGGACTGGACGCCGCCGCTCACCACGGCCGGCGGAACCCTGCACGGCGGCGCGGTGATGTCCCTGGCCGACGCGGCCGGTGCGCTGCTGGCCTACCTCAACCTGCCGGAGGGCGCCAACGGCACCACGACCATTGAATCGAAGACCAACTTCCTCGCGGGGGTGCGCGAGGGGACGCTCACCGCGACGTCGACCCTCCTGCACAAGGGCCGGACTTCGATCGTGGTGGAGACCGAGCTGCGCAACGACGAAGGCCGCCTGGTGGCCAAGACGACACAGACCCAGGCCGTGCTCCGGTAGGAGTCCGGGGACGGCAACTACCCTCGGAGCTATGGCCGTTGTGCGCGTCGCCCTCATCCAACTGGCCATCGATGACGCCGAACCGCCGCCGCTGCGGCTGCGGCGGGTGCTCGGCATCATCGAGTCGCTGCGCGATCGGGCGGACCTGGTGGTGCTGCCGGAGCTGTGGCCGACGGGGGCCTTCGCGACGCAGGCCGCGCTGCAGGCCGCCGAGCCGCTGGACGGTCCGACGTTCCAGGCGCTGGGCGCGGCCGCCGCCGGCGCGGGCCTGCACGTGCTCGCCGGCTCGCTGCCGGAGTCGGGCGCCAAGCCCTTCAACACCGCCGTCGTCTTCGGCCCCGACGGAGCCCGCCGGGCCGTCTACCGCAAGATCCACCTGTTCGGGTTCGACGGCGCGGAGGCCGCATCATTCAGCGCCGGGGAACCGAATCCGGTGGTCTGGCAGTCCCCCTGGGGCACGTTCGGCCTGGCGACCTGCTACGACCTGCGCTTCCCGGAGCTGTTCCGCGCGCTGGTCGATGAGGGCGCGGAGGCGTTCCTGGTGCCCACCGGATGGCCGACCAAGCGGATCCTGCACTGGGACGTCCTGGCCCAAGCACGGGCGGTCGAGAACCAGGCCTGGCTGATCGGGGTCAACGCCGTGGGCACGCACGCGAACACGGCCATGGGAGGCCATTCGGTGGTGATCGACCCGCGCGGCGAAGTCGTGTACCGGGCGGGGGACGCGGAGGATGTCGCCGTTATCGAGATCGACGTGGCGCGGGCGGCGGCGTGGCGGGAGACGTTCCCAGCGCTGCGGGACCGCCGGTTGTAGCGGGCCTCAGCCGAATTCTGGCTGGGGACCTCCGCGCCATTCGCCGCGCCCGACCAGCCCTCGGCGCCCACGCAAGCCCCCGGACGTCACGTCACCAGCGCCCAGACCCCCCAGACGACCACCGCCACCAGGACCAGCGCCAACAGCGACACGACCACGCGCCCCCGCTGCGACAGCTGCACCCCGCTGCCGGCCGGCCGCATGGCCGTGGCCAGGTACGGCGGCAGCCGCAGCTCGTGCACCAGGATCGGCCAGAACTCCGCCAGCAGGGCCGCCCGTACCGCGGGGTCGATGCTCGACTGGCCCAGGATCTCCTCGAACACGATGCCCAGCCCCGCGTCGGATGACGCGGCGATCAGGCGCAGGAACGCGATGCGGTCGCCGTGGGCGGTGGGCAGCGCCCGCCACAGCCGGCGGGCCGTCTCCTTGTCGGCCACCCCCTGCTCGCGGACCCGGGTCAGGGCGGCGCCGACGGCCTTGACGTCCAGCGACTCGACGACTGCCCGGCTGGCGCGGGGCCCGGCGTAGGCCGACCGCCCCACCAGCGCGCCGAACCAGATCTGGGGGTGGGCCCGTATGAGGGCGTCGTCCCACGAGATCTTCGCGATGGCCGGATCGTCGGCCGGCACCGGGCTGCGCTGCTGCAGCAACCGCAGGTACCGGGCGGAGTCCTCGCGGGAGAACTTCTCGCCCGGCAGGCCCGCCAGCGCCGCCATGTCGATGTCCGCCTGCTGCTCGCCCAGCCCCAGCAGCATCGCCTCCGCCGCACGCCGCGACCCCGGGGACTTGCCGGAGATCACCTCCCACCCGACGGCGGACAGCAGCGCGGACACGGCGGGCCGCCGCTGCGCGGCTTTGGCGAACGCCGGCCCCAGTCCCGGGTCCATCCCCGCAACGATCCCGCGCGCGACGGCGGGGGCGCCGGGCTCGGCGGCCCACGCCTGGCCTTCTGGACTGGTCAGGACGCTGAGCAGCTGCTCCGGGGCCAGCTGCCGCGGGTCGTCGCGCAGCGCCGCCAGGGCATCGAGCCGCAACCCGAGCGACTCCACCGTGACGGGCTCGGGAATGCCCCGCAACGACGCGGCGGAGGTCTCGGCCAGAGCCTCGCCCCAGCGCCGGCAATCGTCGTCCAGCGCCGCACCGGAGGCCAGCTCCACCCGCAGCGTCCCCCGCCCGGACCCGTCCACCTCCCAGCCGGACACCGCCACAGCCACGTCGAATCCGGACCGATCCGGCTCGGCCTCCAGCGTGGAGAAGGTGACGCGGGCGCCCAGCCCGCCCGGCAGCCGCCGCACCGCGTCGCACACGGCAGCACGTCCCTCGGTCTCCGACCCCGCCGCGACGACCACCCGGCGCCCCTCGCGCAGCCCTTGCAGGACGGCCCCGCACGCGACGGCAGAGGCACCCGCCCGCCGCGAACCGGGCTTCGCAAGCGTCAGCACCGGCAGCTGGGCCCCCGCCGAGGGCAGCGACGCCTCCAGCCAGCTGTTGGACAGCAGCCCGGCGGCCATCCCGGCGTCCAGGTCGAACCCCCGCCCGAACAGCACCTGCACGGTGTAGTTGCCGGGGCGGTCGAAGGCGTCGCTGCCGGACGGGATCCGCCGGAACACCACCGGCGTGCCGCGCAGCACCGCGAACCCCCCGTGCGCCGGCGGATGCGCCCCCCGCCGGCCGGGCTCGGGATAGGCCACAACCGGCCCCAGCAGGTCGTCGCCCCCGCTCAGCAGCGGACGCCACCCGTCGGAGGCCGCGACCACGCCGAACCCGCGCCGGCCGAAGAGGTTCGACTCCGACCATCCGTACAACAGCTGCTCGAACTCCAGCGCCTCGCTAGCCATCGGACCGCTCCAGCTCGATGACGCCCGCCTTGGCCAGCAGCAGCAGGAACGGCTCCAGGCACCGCTTCGGGTCGATGCTGGCGTAGGCGCCGTCCACCGGCGGGCATCCGGTGGCGGACACGGCGTGGAACGTGATGCCGGGGAACTTGTGCACGGCGCTGGTGATCAGGTTGCGCCCGCCGTTGGCGGCCATGTACTGCTCGACGGCGACGGAGTCCTGCTGCAGCCGGTTGCGCAGGCGGTAGGGAGCTTCGTTGAGGTGATCGAGGTCCTCCAGCACCGCCGGCGGGAACCCGTCGGTGCCGTCCACCAGATCGGCCTTCGTCAGCAGCAGTGCCGCGGGCACGCCGGCGAAGTCGTCGTCCGGCGACAGCGACCGGGCCCGCCGGACCAGGTTTGAGGTGATGTCCACGACCGACTCGGTGACGTGCAGCGTCTGCCCGGCGCCGGTGTCGGTCCCGTCGAGGCGCCGCTGCACCCCGGGCAGCACCGACGGGTCGACGAAGAACAGCAGCCCGTCGGCGATCGACAGGTGCCGCGCCCAGGTGGCCTGGGACTGGGTGGTCAGCAGCTGCTCGCCGGCGGCGTCGAAGATGCAGACGTTGACCGACTTGCCGGTGCGCCAATTGCGCAGCACGACCGTCATCGGCGGCCGCGATTCCCGATGGCCGGCCTGCTCGTCCAGCCAGCGCATCGGACGGCTGGCGGGGATCACCTCATGGTCGACGAACAGCCGCCGGTAGTACTCGTTCTGATAGCGGGTCACCGTGCCGGGGTCGAAGTTGACGATCACGTCGTACGGCGCCAGCGCACCCGCGCTGAGCAGGTGCAGCAGCGCGGCCATGTAGTGGGTCTTGGACGATCCGGACTCCCCGACCAGCCCGATGATGACCAGCTGCCGGGTGAACAGGTCCTCCGGCAGCTCCCCCAGATGCTCCGGGCAGTAGGCGCGGAAGCCGTCGGCGTACCAGTCCGCCCACGACTTCGGCGTGACGTTGGGCGTCGCCAGGATCCGGGCCTTCAGCCGGTCGAGCGTCCCGACGCGCTGCGGCGGCCCGGGCGCGGTGGCTCCGGCGGGGCTGCGCCACAGCACGTTGCGGGGGTCGATGTCCGCCAGGCAGATCGGGCACAGCCGGTTGGTCATGGTCAGGCCCCCGGGGCGGTGCAGCCGCCGATGAAGCCGAAGACGATGGCTGCTCCGAACACGCCGACGACGATGCGGGCGCGCAGGGCGCCGCGCCGCCGGCGTTGCCGCTGGGTCTGCGCGAGGGTGATCTGGGCGCTGGTGGGGATGTCGTCGTTGCTCATGGGGCTCCCGCCGCCACGCCGAGCAGGAATCCGATCAGCCACCCGAGGATCCCGGCGGCGATCGCCGCACCGACGAAGACGCCCGTCCGGTCGGACAGCGCCAGCAGCGCCTCGTCGGCCCACGGCCCGGCCAGGCGCGTCAGGTCGCTCCAGGACCGCACGTCCTGCAGCCGCCTCGCCGGCAGCGGGATGACCTGGGTCCCGCTGGGCGCCTCCAGCTGCTCGGTGCGGTCGAGCTCGGCGAGGATCTGCGCCAGGGTCGGCCGCTGCTGCGGGTCGCGGGACAGGGCGTCGTGGACGAGCCGGCCCAGCGCCCCGTCCAGCGACGGGTCGATCCGGCAGCGGTGCAGCGCGGCCGCCCAGTCCTCGCCCATGCCCACGATCGGGTGGCGGCCCAGCAGCGCCTCCCCGACCACCAGCCCCCAGCCGAACACGTCGGACGCCTCGCCGATCTCGCCGCCCGCGGCCTGCTCCGGGCTCATGTAGCGGGGGGTGCCCAGCGTCGTGCCCTGCTGGGTGATCCGCGGGTCGACGGGCGCCAGCGCGATGCCGAAGTCGACCAGGGTGACGCCCCGGGCGTCGCTGAGGATGATGTTGGCGGGCTTGATGTCCCGGTGGACGACGCCCGCGGCGTGGACGTCGCGCAGCGCCTCCGCCAGCCCGCGGCCCAGCCGGTAGGAGTCGCCGATCGAGCACGGCGCGGAGCCGTTGTCGCGCAGCACATCGGCCAGGGTCGGCCCGTCGACGAATTCCTGTACCAGGTACGGCCGGTCCTGCCAGAACCCGGAGCCGAGCACCCGGGCGATCCGGATGGAGTTGACGCGGCCGAGGTACTTCGCCTCCCGCGTGAAGCGCTCCTGGTCGGCGGATTGGCTGGTGCTGGCGAGTTTGATGACGGTCAGCGTCGACCGCATGCCGAACTGGGTGACGAACACGTCGGACAGGTGGTGCCCCGAGACGCGCCCGAGGAGCTGGTGGCCGTCGACCTGGGCCGGGTCGCCGGGCCGCAGATCCTCCAGCGGACGCGTGGTGCGGGGCAGCGGTCGCGTGGGCTGGTCGGGGCCGTCGAGCGTCGGGTGCGTCGGTTGGTCCACGCCGGTTCGCCCCCTTCCGCCTGCCGGATAGCGCCGTCTCGATTCTTACACCCGCGGGTGACACGGCGTAGTCGGGCTCGGCGGACGGGCCCGGCGGGTCGTGGCCGCCCAGGGTCCGGGGCCCGCGGGAACTTCACTCCCGCAAGCCCTGGATGACTCGGGCGGTGTGGCTTTAGAAGTCTTTAGAAGCTTTAGATTTGACTTCCTGGTGTCCGCGCGCCGGGGAGACCCAGGGTGGCCGCATGCTCCTTGAGGTACTCCCTGAGGTATGGCAACGCAAAGTCGATGTAGCCATGTCCCGAAGGTGTGATCAGGCCGGCCTCAATCAGGCGGATCCGGTATTGACTGGCATAGTTCACATCGACACCAAGGTTGGCTGCCACAGTGGATGTCTTGATCGGCCCTTCCGAGGTCGCCATCGCAGCAAGGAACGTCCGATCCACCTGGGACAGATCGGCGAGACTCGCCTCGTGCACAGTTGCTCCTAGGCGCCGCTGCGCCGCCGCAGCGCCGGCCTGAACATCGGCCAAGGTGATTTCTTCGCGGTCGGGATTCTGCCTCCAGATCTGATATCCGACCAGTTGGATAAGGAACGGGTAGCCACGAGTGGCACTCGCGGCGGCCGACAGTGCCGGATCCCGGATAAGGCGACCGTTCTCAGTGATCGTTTCCGCGAAGGCAGTCTCGACTTGCGCGAGATCGACAGCGGCCAACTTGTGAAGATCGGCTCTTCGCAGGAATGTGAGGACGTCGTCACTGAGAAGGTCCGAGACCGCCGACGGCAATCCGGCGAGAACGAGGGCTACGTCTCGCTGCTCTCGCACGAAATGCTGGTAGTTCGCCGCCAGTTCGCGCAACTCGGCGATCCCAGTCCGGTGGACTTCGTCGACCGTGATCAGCAACCCTGTGTCATTCCGCGCGAGTGTCTCGAGAACGTCGGATATGCGACTGCGCCACCCAGTCAACGCTGCATCGGGGCTCTCCGTGGTGATCCCGAATCCGCTGATCTGAACACCGGATACTCGTCGTCCGGCATTTTCGGACAGGTGCCCCGACTTCGCCTCCGCCTGCTCCAGGATCTCCTGGAGCATCCCCGCGGTCGAGGTCACATCCGCTGCGATCCACCCCCGCCTCGTCGCCGAAACGGCCACCTCGCTCAGCATCACCGTCTTGCCGACGCCTCGCGCTCCGGTGAACACCATGGTCCTGCCGGGGGCTCCGGGTCCGTCTTCGAGTCCTTCAGCGAAGTCGGCCAGATCCTGATCGCGCCCGACTAGCACCGGCGGGGTGGAGCCGAACGAGGGCTTGAAAGGGTTCGGCTTCATGGTCCCCCTTTAGACGTCTTTAGAGGCTTTAGATTTGAAAGTAGCACCGACGTGAGCACTGTCGTCCCCCCGTCGTTCGGGGCACCGATGCCGGCGCTGTGCCAGGAGCGACTGCCAGTGGCCAATGCCTCGTGGGTCGGACGGCCAGGTCCGGGGCGACCCTCGCCACGGCCGCCACACGACCCCCCCACGGCCCAACATCCCCCTGCCGCTACAGCGTCTCCACGTTCTCCCCGCTGGCCGCCCCCCGCGTGTCGAACAA
>CAZECO010000025.1:0-25286 GCA_964510455.1 uncultured Actinomycetes bacterium | reverse complement strand
TCCTACCCGCCCAGCTCCCGCGCCCGCTGCGCCGCCCGCTGGTGCTTGCGCGCGATGTCGGCCAGCGCCTCCCGCGTTGCGGTCTGCTCCAGGTAGACCGTGTTGCGGTCCTTCAGCACGCGGGCGGGGGTTCCGCCCAGGATCGCCAGATCCGGGTAGACGCCGTCGCGCACGACGGCGTGGGCGGCCACGACCGTGCCCCGTCCGATGAAGGCGCCCCGTAGCACCGTCGCCTTCACCCCGACCCAGGTGTCCGGCCCGATGCGGACGGGCGTCTTCACGATCCCCTGATCCTTGATCGGCAGGTCCAGGTCCGAGGTCACGTGGTCGAAGTCGCAGATGTACACCCAGTCGGCGATGATCGTCGCCGCACCCACCTCGATGTCCAGGTAGCAGTTGAGGGTGTTGTCGCGGCCCAGCACCACCTTGTCCCCGAGCGTGAGCACGCCCTCGTGGCAGCGCACCCGGTTCTCGTCGCCCAGATGCACCCAGCGGCCGAGGATCAGCTGGCCGTAGCCGCGCCGCGCATAGACCTCCACGCGGCGCCCGAGGAACACGAACCCGGTGGTGATGACGTGCGGGTTGCGCACCTTGAACACGAAGAAGCGCCAGTACCGCACGAGGTACCACCAGCTCCACGCACGGTTGCGGATGACCCAGCGCAGCGAATCCAACGTGAGGAATCTCGCCTGCCGAGGGTCACGCCGGTTCAGGCTTCACCCCGGTGACTGCGACGTTGTAGAAGAACTTGGCCGGTACGACCCGGTCGAACAGGTGCTCATCGAGCCAGGACAGCGTCATCCAGCCCTGGTAGGCGAACTGCGCCCACCGCCACCCGATCGCGTCGGGGTTCACCGCGGCCTCGAAGGTCCGCACCGGCCAGCCGAACCAGGACGCGGTCAGCTCGTTGGTCTCGGTGCGCACGTCGATCGCCCCCGCGCGCAGGCACAGCCGGGCAAGCTCCTGCGGGTCGAAGGTGTGCAGGTCGACGACCGCCTCGAGTGCGGCCGCGCGGGACGACTCGTCGAGCTCCGCCTCTCCGCGCGCCCACTTGCCCCGCAGCGGCGGCAGGTGCGTGATCCGCCGGGTCGCCCCCCACGTCCACTGCGACAGCTTGCGGGCCACGACGTCGCCCCGGGCCGTCGGCTCGCCAGCGAACACGAACCGGCCGCCCGGCTTCAGCACCCGCAGCACCTCGCGCATCGCCAGCTCGACGTCGGGGATGTGGTGCAGCACGGCGTGGCCGACCACCAGGTCGAAGGAGTCGTCGTCGTAGGGGATCGACTCGGCGTCGGCGACGCGCCCGGACAGCTGCACCCCGAGGTTGTCCGCGTTGCGCAGCGCGACGTCGACCATGCCGGTCGACAGGTCGGTCACATGCCCCTGCGCGATCACGCCGCCCAGCGTCAGGTTCAGCATGAAGAACCCCGTCCCGCAGCCCAGCTCCAGCGCCTCGCCGTACGGCCAGCCGTCCGTCCCGGCGACGTGCTGGAAACGCTGGACGGCGTAGTTGATGCAGCGCTCGTCGAAGGAGATGGACCATTTCTCGTCGTAGGTCCCCGCCTCCCAGTCGTGGTACAGGACGTTGGCGAGCTTGGGGTCGTCCCACGCGCGCGTGATGTCTTCGGCGGTCGGTGTCGAGGTCATGATCCTGTGAACTCCGCTTTCCCTGGGCCGTTCACGACGAACGACTGCATCCCGATCTTCTGGTCGTTGCTGGCGAACAGGCCGGCGAACTCCGAGCGCTCCACCTCGAGCCCGGTCGTCGCGTCGCTGTCGAGCGCCGCCTCGATGGCGCGCTTGGCGGCCTGCTGCGCAAGGGCCGCCCCCTTGGCCAATCCGGTCGCCAGCGCCAGCGCCTCGAGGTAGACGTCGTCCGGGGCGACCACCCGGTTCACGATGCCCATCGCCTGCGCCTCCTGCGCGCCGACGAACCGTCCGGTGAGGATGAGGTCCTTCGCCCGGGACGGGCCCACGAGCCGGGTCAGGCGCTGCGTGCCCCCCGCGCCGGGCATGATCCCGAGGCCGATCTCCGGCAGTCCGACCTTGGCGTTGTCCCCGGCGATCCGCAGATCGCAGCACAGCGCCAGCTCCAGCCCCCCGCCCAGCGCGTACCCGGTCACCGCGGCGATGGTCGGCTTCCGGATCGCGGCCACCGCGTTGAAGGCCGCATGCAGGTCATGGCTGGTCGCCTGCGCGGTGGCGGCGTCCCAGTCGACCATCTCCTTGACGTCGGCGCCGGCGGCGAACACCTTCGGCCCGCCGTAGACGATCACGGCCCGGACCGAGTGGTCGGCATCGGCCGCCCGCGCCGCCTGCGCGAACTCCCGCTGCACCTGCAGGCTCAGGGCGTTCATCGGCGGCCGGTTCAGCCGGATGGTGCCGACCCCGTCGGACACCTCGAGGGTCACGTACTCCCCCATGCCGCTCCCTTCCCGAGTCCTGCGATTCGCTGAGCGTAACTCCGGACGGTCCCGGCCTCGGCAGCCGGGGGGCGCAGGCCGGTCGCATCGTTCCAGCAAGCCGCCGCCGCGCCACTACAGTGGGATGCGCTTGCGAATGGGAGAGGACGGCGGAATGGCTTCGTCGACGGACCAGGGGCACCTGGTCGCCTGGCCCGGCGCGTGGAACCCGCTCGGCGTCACGTGCGACGACTCCGGCGCCAACGTCGCCGTCTGGTCGGAGCGGGCCGAGCGCGTGGAGCTGTGCGTGTTCGGGGACAACGGCTCGGAGACCCGCTACGAGCTGGCCGAGAACACCTTCCACACGTTCCACGGGTACGTCGAGGGCCTGCACCCCGGCCAGCTGTACGGGTTCCGCGCCCACGGCCCCTGGGATCCGGGCCACGGCCAGCGGTTCAACCCCGCCAAGCTCCTCGCCGACCCCTATGCCCTGGCGTTCAGCGGGAAGTACCGGTTCCACCCGGCGATCTTCGCCCATGTCGGCCGGGACGACATGGTCCGCAACGATGAGGACTCCGCCCCGTTCGTCCCGAAGTCCGTCATCGTCGACGACCGCTTCGACTGGGGCGGCGACGCGCCGCCGGCGACACCGTGGGGCGACACCGTCATCTACGAGGCCCACGTCAAGGGCATGACGGCCCAGCACCCGCAGGTTCCGCCGCACCTGCGCGGCACCTACATGGGCATGTCGCACCCGTCGGTGATCGAGCACCTGCTGAGCCTCGGGGTCACCGCCGTGGAGCTGATGCCGGTGCATCAGTTCGTCCACGAGACGCACCTGCTGGAGCGGGGCCTGACCAACTACTGGGGGTACAACTCGCTGGGGTTCTTCGCACCCCACGGCGCGTACTCGTCCACCGGCTCGCGCGGCCAGCAGGTCAGCGAGTTCAAGCGGATGGTGAAGGATCTGCACGCCGCGGGGCTGGAAGTGATCCTGGACGTCGTCTACAACCACACCGCGGAGGGCAGCCACCTGGGGCCGACGCTGTGCTGGCGGGGGCTGGACAACGCCAACTACTACCGGCTGTCCAGCGGGCGCTTCTACACCGATTACACCGGGTGCGGCAACACGCTGGACGCCTCCAAGCCGCACGTCCTGCAGTTGATCATGGATTCGCTGCGGTACTGGGTGACCGAGATGCATGTGGACGGCTTCCGGTTCGACCTGGCCAGCGCCCTGGCCCGGTCCTTCCACGATGTGGACATGCTCGGCAACTTCCTCAGCACGATCCAGCAGGATCCCGTCCTGCGTGCGGTGAAGCTGATCGCCGAGCCCTGGGACATCGGCGCCGGCGGCTACCAGGTCGGGGAGTTCCCGCCGCTGTGGACCGAGTGGAACGACAAGTACCGCGACTGCCTGCGCGACTTCTGGCGCGGGGACAGCGGGATCGGCGAGCTCGGCTGGCGGCTGACCGGCTCGGCGGACCTGTACGCCTCGGAGGGGCGGCGCCCCTACGCGTCGGTCAACCACGTCACGGCCCACGACGGGTTCACCCTGCGCGACGTGGTGTCCTACGACCGCAAGCACAACGAGGCCAACGGCGAGAACAACCGCGACGGGACGGACAACAACCGCTCGACGAACCACGGTGTCGAGGGCGAGACCGACGACCCGACGATCAACGCCATCCGGCACAGCCACATCAGGGCCCTGTACGCCTCGCTGCTGATCAGCACCGGCGTCCCGATGATCACGATGGGCGACGAGCTGGGCCGCACCCAGCTGGGCAACAACAACGGGTACTGCCAGGACAACGAGATCTCCTGGGTGGACTGGGACCTCGCCGACTGGCAGCGCGACCTGTTGACGTTCGCCCAGTACGTCGGATCCGTGCGGGCGGGCGGGAAGGCCCTGCGCCAGCGCTTCTTCTTCGAGGGCAAGTCGCGCAACGGCACCGGCGAGAAGGACCTGGCCTGGTTCGCCTCCGACGGCACGGAGGTGCCGGCCGCGGTGTGGAACTCGGCCCAGACCCGGACCGTGGGGATGTACCTGTCGGGCTCCCTGCGGGCCCGCGGCGAGCGGGGCGAGGCGATCACCGCACCGTCGCTGTTCGCGATCCTGCACTCCGACACCCACCGGATCGACTTCCGGATGCCCTCGATGCCCTACGGGCCGGCGTTCGAGCCGCTGGTGGACAGCAGCCAGCCGGACGGACGGCCGCCGGCGGCCGCGCGGATCGTCCCGTCCGGCAACGTCGTCACGGTGCTGCCCCGCAGCGTGCTGCTGTACCAGACGGTCAGCCTGCCCCGGATCGAGCGGCGCCGCAGCAAGAGGCACTGAGCGCAGGCCATGCGATCGGGTGCGCCGTAGTCTGGCGGCGTGTCCGAGCAGCGTGTCAATTCCAAGGTCCAGTACGGGTTCGGGGTTCCGGGCGGTCTGGTGCCCCCCGCGACCGTGACGGGGCGGTTCCCGGTCACCGACGTGTGGCCCGCCGTGCAGTCCGGGCGGCGGCCCGCCAATGCGGTTGAGGGCGAACAGGTCGTCATCGAGGCGACCTGCTACCGCGAGGGCCACGACAGTCTGGGCGTCCATGCCATCATCACCGACCCGCAGGGCTCGGTCACCAGGCACCCCATGCGGTTGATCCGGCCCGGGCTGAACCGCTGGGCGTGCGACACGTGGCGGCCGGACAGCACGGGGGACTGGACCTTCACGATCGAGGCGTTCCACGATCCGCTGGACACCTGGAAGCACCGGGCGGAGGTGAAGATCCCGGCCGGGGTCGACGTGATGCTGGAGCTCGCCGAGGGGGCGGCCCTGCTGCGCCGGGCGGCGGACCACCTGCAGACCAGCCCCGATCCGTCGCTGCATCTGGGCAGCTCCGCACCGTTCGCCGCCGCGCTGCTGCGCGAGTCGGCCGACGCGCTGCTCGACGACCGGCGTCCGGCGGGGGCGCGGCTGGCCGTCGCGCTGGCCCCGGACATCGTGGCGTTCATGCAGTGCGGCATCCTGCGCGACCACCCCGGCGAATGCGGCCCCTGGCCGGTCCGGGTGGAGCGCCGCCGAGCCCTGTTCAGCGCCTGGTACGAGATCTTCCCCCGCAGCGAGGGCGCCACCGAGCACCGGCAGGGCACCTTCGCCACCGCGGTGCAGCGGCTGGAGGCCGTCGCGGGCATGGGGTTCGACGTCGTCTACCTGCCGCCCATCCACCCGATCGGCACCACCAACCGCAAGGGCCCCAACAACACACTCGATCCGGGGCCCGAGGACCCGGGGTCGCCGTGGGCGATCGGGGGCGCCGCCGGCGGCCACGACGCGCTGCACCCGGAGCTGGGCACCTGGGACGATTTCGCGGCGTTCGTGGCGCGCGCCCGGGAGCTGGGCATGGAGGTCGCGCTGGACCTGGCGCTGCAGGCCACCCCCGACCACCCCTGGGTCGCGGCGCACCCGGAGTGGTTCACCACCCGCGCCGACGGCAGCATCGCGTACGCGGAGAATCCGCCCAAGAAGTACCAGGACATCTTCCCGCTGAACTTCGACAACGACCCCGAGGGCCTGTTCGCCGAGGTGGAGCGGGTCACCCGGTTCTGGATCGAGCGCGGCATCCGCATCTTCCGCGTGGACAACCCCCACACCAAGCCGCTGTGGGTGTGGGACCGGCTGATCGGCAGCATCAACGCCACCCATCCGGACGTGATCTTCCTGGCGGAGGCGTTCACCCTGCCGGCGATGATGCGGGGGCTGGCCGAGGTGGGGTTCCAGCAGTCCTACACCTACTTCACCTGGCGCAACGACAAGTTCACCCTGATGGAGTACCTCACCGAGCTGTCCGGCCCGGCGAGCGCCTACATGCGGCCGAACTTCTGGCCGAACACGCCCGACATCCTGCCCGAGGTGCTCCAGCACGGCGGTCCGGCCGCCTTCGCGATGCGCGCGGCACTCGCCGCGACGCTCTCGCCGTCCTGGGGGATCTACACCGGTTACGAGCTGTTCGAGAACGCGGCGCTGGCCCCGGGCAAGGAGGACTACCTCGACTCGGAGAAGTTCCAGCTCCGCCCGCGCGATTGGGCCGCGGCGCTTGAGCGGCCGAACCTGATCTCCTACCTGACGCTGCTCAACACCGTGCGCCGGCGCCACCCGGCGCTGCAGCAGCTGCGCAACATCACGTTCCATACCGCCGAGGACGACGCGATCATCGCCTACTCCAAGACCGACGGGGACGACACCGTCATCGTGATCTGCAGCATGGACCCCTTCAACGTCCGCTCCACGATGGTGTGGCTGGACATGCCGGCGCTGGGCCTGGACTGGACCGACACCTTCACCGTCCGCGACTACCCGACCGGCGCGACGTGGTCGTGGGGTCAGGCGGTGTTCGTCCGGCTCGGGCCGAACGGCGACATGGCGCACATCGTCGCGGTGCAGCGGTAGGCCGGCTCGCGCAGCTTCTGGCTGGGAGCTCGGCTCGCACGGGCCGTCGGGCGGTCTGAGCCCGTTGATCGCCGCGTTTCGCCGCAAGGCTGCGGCGAAACGCTGCGATCAACCGGGGCCCCGGCCCCAAATGCCCCATCGCGCTGCATAGGCCGATCCGCACGGCAAGGATGGCGCTATGGCGAAGTCCCCCGCAGTGCTGCCCGTCGATTCTTCCGAACTCGATCGCATCGTCGATGGGACCCATCACGACCCGCACGCGGTCCTGGGACCCCATCTGCACCTCGGGGCGGTGACCGTCCGCGCGTTCCGGCCGATGGCCACCACCGTCGAGGTCGTGCTCGGCGGGCAGCGGCTGCCGATGCGGCATGAGCACCGCGGGATCTGGGTGGTCGCACTGCCGGTGGCGACCGTGCCCGACTACCGGCTGGAGGTCGCCTACGGCGGCGAGCCTGCCCGGGTGGACGATCCGTACCGCTTCCTGCCGTCCCTGGGCGAGATCGACCTGCACCTGATCGGCGAGGGGCGGCACGAGCAGCTGTGGCAGGTGCTCGGCGCCCACGTCCGCCGCTACGACGCGTTCGGGGGCGCGGTGACCGGGACGTCGTTCGCCGTGTGGGCCCCCAGCGCGCGCGGCGTGCGGGTCGTGGGCGACTTCAACTTCTGGGACGGCAGCAACTCGCCGATGCGCTCCCTGGGCTCCTCGGGGGTGTGGGAGCTGTTCGTCCCGGACGTCGGGACGGGGACGAAGTACAAGTTCCAGATCCTGGGCGCCGACGGGGTGTGGCGGGAGAAGGCAGATCCGCTGGCGTTCGCCACCGAGCATCCCCCGGCGACCTCCTCGGTGGTGTTCGAGTCCGGGTACACGTGGAACGACGGCGAGTGGATGGCCAGGCGCGCCGAGACCGACCCGCACAACGGTCCGATGTCCACCTACGAGGTGCACCTCGGCTCCTGGCGCAAGGGCCTGCTGTACTCCCAGCTCGCCGATGAGCTGACCGACTACCTGGTCGCGAACAACTTCACCCATGTCGAGCTGCTGCCGGTCGCCGAGCACCCCTACGAGCCCTCCTGGGGCTACCAGGTGACGTCGTACTACGCGCCGAGCTCGCGGTTCGGCTCCCCCGACGACTTCCGCTACCTGGTCGACCGGCTGCACCAGGCGGGCATCGGGGTGATCGTCGACTGGGTGCCCGCCCACTTCCCGAAGGACGAATGGGCGCTGGCCAGGTTCGACGGCACCGCGCTGTACGAGCACGCCGATCCGCGGCGCGGGGAGCAGATGGACTGGGGCACCCTGGTCTTCGACTTCGGACGCTCCGAGGTCCGCAACTTCCTGGTGGCCAACGCCGTGTTCTGGATGGAGGAGTTCCACATCGACGGGCTGCGGGTGGACGCGGTGGCCTCGATGCTGTACCTGGACTACTCCCGCGAGGAGGGCCAGTGGGTGCCCAACATCTACGGCGGGCGGGAGAACCTGGAGGCGGTGTCGTTCCTGCAGGAGATGAACGCCACCGTGTACAAGCGGACACCGGGCATCGTCACCATCGCCGAGGAATCGACCTCCTGGGCCGGCGTGACCAGGCCGACCCACCTGGGGGGGCTCGGGTTCGGCCTGAAGTGGAACATGGGCTGGATGCACGACACGCTGGACTACGTCAGCCATGAGGCGATCCACCGGCAGTACCACCACCATGAGATGACCTTCGCCATGATGTACGCCTACTCCGAGCAGTTCGTCCTGCCGATCAGCCACGACGAGGTGGTGCACGGCAAGGGCTCGCTGGCCGGGAAGATGCCCGGCGACCGCTGGCAGCAGCTGGCGAACCTGCGGGCGTACCTGGCCTACATGTGGGCGCATCCGGGCAAGCAGCTGCTGTTCATGGGCAGCGAATTCGCGCAGAGCTCGGAGTGGTCGGAGGGCCGGTCGCTGGACTGGTGGCTGCTGGACTACCCCGAGCACGCCGGCGTGCAGACCTGTGTGCGGGACCTGAACCGGCTGTACCGGGAGCACTCCGCCCTCTGGTCGCAGGATCACGTGCCGGCCGGGTTCGAGTGGATCGACGCCAACGACGCCACCGGCAACGTGTACTCGTGGGTCCGGTGGGGCGCCGACGGCTCGGCCGTCGCGGTGGTGGTGAACTTCTCGCCGGTGGTGCGCCACGACTACCGCCTGGGGCTGCCGGTCGCCGGGACCTGGACCGAGATCCTGAACACGGACGCGGGGGTCTACGGCGGGTCCGGCGTGGGCAACTGGGGCGCGGTGGAAGCTGCCGGAGAGGGCGCTCACGGGCTGCCGACGGCGGCCACCATCACCGTGCCGCCGCTGGCCGCGCTGTGGTTCCGTTGGGAGCGGTGACGCGCGGCGATTGGTGCCGGGGCCCGGATTCGGGCTACAGTGGGGTCACCACCTGAGTTTCCTCGGGTTCCCGTCTTCCCAATGCGCTGCTGATCTCAGCACGAAGGTGTGTCGACGGATGTCGCCACCACCGGAAGGCCCATTGTGCCCACTGAATCCGGACGCCCTCGCGCGTCCTTCGACGGCCGTCAGCGCCCGTCGAACAACTCCTCCTCCGACCGCAAGCCGCGCAGCCCCCGCAAGGAGGGCTACGCCGGAAGCACCCGGCCGACCGGCCGGCGCCCCCGTCCCGACCGCGGCTCTGCCCCCTACGGGAGCGGCCGGCCCGCCAGGCCGCGCGCACCGAAGCCGGCCGATCTCGTCCTGACCAGGCCTTCCGGCTTCTCCCCGCTCGGGGTGCCGGACGCCTTCGCCGCAGTGCTGCAGATGCAGGGCATCAACGATCCGTACCCGATCCAGCAGGCCACGATCCCCGAGGCGATCGCCGGGCGCGACATCCTGGGCCGGGGGCAGACCGGATCCGGCAAGACGCTGGCCTTCGGGCTGCCGCTGGTCACCCGGCTGGCCAAGGGCGGGGCGCTCGTCGCGCGCCGGAGCCCGCGGGGCCTGGTCCTCGTGCCGACGCGGGAGCTCGCCGCGCAGGTGATGGAGGTGCTCGTCCCGCTGGCCGATGTGGCCGGCCTGGACGTCTGCCTGGTGATCGGCGGCGCCTCCTACGACAAGCAGATCAACCGGCTGCGCAAGGGCAGCGACATCATCGTCGCGACGCCGGGCCGGCTGTACGACCTGACCGAGCGGGGCGCGGCCGACCTGTCGCACATCGGTACCGTCGTCATCGACGAGGCCGACCAGATGGCCGACCTGGGCTTCCTGCCGCAGGTTCAGGTCCTGCTGGACCAGGTGCCGGCCCACGGCCAGCGGCTGCTGTTCTCCGCAACGCTGGACAGCGGAGTCGATGAGCTGGTCAAGCGCTACCTGCGCGACCCCCGCGAGCACTCCACCGATCCCGACACCGCCGCCGTCACGACGATGGCGCACCGCGTCATGGTGGTGCCGCACGCCAAGAAGCAGGAGCACGCCGCGGATATCGCCCGCAAGGTGGATCGGACCATCGTCTTCGTGCGGACCCGTGCCGCCGTGGAGAACTTCGCCGACCAGTTCGCCGATCTGGGCCTGTCCACGGACATGCTGCACGGCGGTATGACGCAACGCGCCCGCAGCCGGGCGCTCGAGGGGTTCAAGCGCGGGTCGACCCGGGTCCTGGTCGCCACCGATGTGGCCGCGCGCGGCATCCACGTCGAGGGCATCTCGGTGGTGCTGCAGTACGACATCCCGGCCGACCACAAGGACTACCTGCACCGCGCCGGCCGCACCGCCCGCGCCGGTGCGCAGGGCACCGTCATCACCCTGGTCTCACCGCAGCAGCACCGCGGTCTGCAGCGCCTGCTCGAGCGCGCCGGCGTCGACGCGGAGACCGACTTCCTCGCCCCGGCGGCCCGCGCGACCGGTCGGCCGGGTGGATTCCGCAACCAGTACGACCGCCGCCCGCGCCCGGCTGCGACCGGCGGCCGGCCGCAGCGGCGGGCCAGCTGACCCGCTGACGACATTCCTCGGGACCGGGGGTCCGGTCCCGAGGGCGCGCTTCATCCAGGTGATGCGAACCGACGGCATCCCGCCCCGGGTTCGGGCCCGCGTGGCCGCGGCGACCCGGATCGCATGACCTCCACCGGTCCTGTGTGTGGGGGCGGCCGGATGTCAGGGGCCGGTGCAGCGGTCGTCGGGCCGCAGATCCAACAGGACCATGATCAACACGCCGCTGGTGACGTGTTGATCATGGTCCTGACGGATCTTCCGCAACTATGTGGCCGCTACCGCTTGCTCCAGGCCACCATGCCCGAGATGTTCGCCTTCAGCACCTCGCTGGCCGTGACCTCCCCGCCCTTGGTCATGACGGCGAACTTCAGAGACCCGACATCGGACTTGACCGGCGCCGAGGACAGCGCGTAGAGCACCTCGCCGGGTTTCAGCAGCCACGCCCCGAGGTTGTACTGGGTGCGCGCGCCCCCGGCCTTCCTGTCCAGCGCCTGCGTCGCGGCGTCATCCTGGTGCCACCAGACCGTGCGGTAGCCGTTGCGCTCCCCGACATCACTCAGCACGAGCGCGGTCTGCATCCCGCCGAGCAGAGGCAGGTTCAGCCGCTGGACGTAGGTGAAGTCGGTTTCCGAGCGCCGCTCGAGGATCTCCACGGACTCCACGTAGCGCACGTTGGCCGGGTAGGACTCGACATCGAGGATGCGCTCCGCCATGGCGTCTACGTCGATCTCGACCGGCAGGAGACCGACACCCTCACTGGTCGGGCGCCTGTCGTAGGACCACGTCTTGAAGGTGAAGCCCCCGCCGCGGCCCAGGTCGGGGATGTGGTCGAACACGCGGTCGAGGAACTGGTCGGCGCTCAAGGGTTGCCCTCCTGTGGTCGGCGGCTCCCACCTTAGCGGGAGCGGTCGTTAGAACAGTGCGTTCGCCAGAGCAGTGCGGGCCCGCGGCACCGTGGGCTCGTCGGGTCCCGCCACGTCGAACAGCTCGATGAGCCGGGCTCGCACCGCGACCCGCTCGTCGCCGGCCGTGACCCGGACGAGGGCGATCAGCCGGTCGAACGCGGCCTGCCAGGCGCCCTGCAGCGCCTCGAGATCGGCTGCGGCGAGCTGCCCGGCGATGTCATCGGGCGGGGCCCCCAGGGCCGAGGCCGGATCCACTCCGTCGGTGCGCTCGTACAGCGCCACCAGCCGCAGCCCGGCGGCGGCGTCGGCGTCGGCGGGGTGGGCGTCCAGCACCGATTGGTACGCAGCCCGCGCACCGGCCCAGTCCCCCGCCTCGATGGCATCGTACGCGGCGTCCAGCCCGGGGTGATCGGGCTCCACGGGCTGTTCCGCTGCCGGCTCCTGCTCCACCCCGACCCGGCCGCTCACCCCGTGCTTGGCCGCCTCGGCCAGCAGCGCCTCGAGCACCTGCCGCACCTGCGGCTCCGGGTACGCGCCCTGGAACAGGGGCAGCGGCTGCCCGCCGATGACGGCGAACACCGATGGGATGGACTGCACGGCGAAAGCGGCAGCGATCTGCTGCTCGGCGTCGACGTCGATCTTGGCCAGCACGAACCGGCCCGCGTACTCGACCGCCAGCTTCTCCAGCACCGGCGTCAACTGCTTGCACGGCCCGCACCAGGATGCCCACAGGTCGATCACGACCGGCACCGTCATCGATTGGGCGACGACGTCGGCCTCGAAGCTCGCCGTCGTCACGTCCTTGATCAGGCCGTCCGGTGCAGCCGCCGCGACCTGCGCCGACTTGGCCGAGGCCTCGCGCGAGGCGGCCAGGGCGCCGAGATCCACCGCTCCGTACATCGACAATGGTTGGCTCATGGTGTCCCTCTTCTGCCGCCGCCGGGCCGCATCGCCGACCGCTCAGGCGGCCGGGACCTTGATGATCAGCGCGTCGCCCTGCCCGCCGCCGCCGCACAGGGCTGCAGCCCCGGTGCCGCCGCCGCGGCGCTGCAGCTCCAGCGCCAGCGCCAGCACGATGCGGGCGCCGGACATGCCCAGCGGGTGGCCCATCGCGATCGCCCCGCCGTTGACGTTCACCTTGTCCAGCGAGACCCCCAGCTTGCGCGACGACACGATGCCCACCGCCGCGAACGCCTCGTTCAGCTCGAACAGGTCGATGTCGGACACCTCGATGCCCTGCTTGGCCACGGCCTTGCGGATCGCGTTGGCCGGCTGCTCCTGCAGGCTGGCGTCCGGGCCGGCGACCACGCCGTGGGCACCGATCTCGGCGAGCCAGGTCAGCCCCAGCTCGGTCGCCTTGGCCTTGCTCATCACGACCACGGCCGCGGCGCCGTCGGAGATCTGCGAGGCGGAGCCGGCGGTGATCGTGCCGTCCTTGGCGAACGCCGGGCGCAGCTTGCTCAGCGAGGCGGTCGTGGTGTCGCCGCGCACGCCCTCATCGGTGCTGAAGACGATCGGGTCGCCGCGGCGCTGCGGGATCTCCACCGGGACGATCTCGTCGTCGAACAGGCCGTTCTTCGCAGCCTCGGCGGCCAGCTGATGGGAGCGGGCGGCGAACGCGTCCTGCTCCTCGCGGGTCAGGTCGTAGCGCTTGTTGTACTCCTCGGTCGAGGCGCCCATCGCCACCTGGTCGAAGGCGCAGAACAGCCCGTCGTGGGCCATCGCATCGACCAGCTTGGTGTCGCCGTACTTGAAGCCCTCGCGGGAGTTCGGGAGCAGGTGCGGGGCCGAGGTCATGGACTCCATGCCGCCGGCGACGATGATCTCGAACTCGCCGGCGCGGATGAGCTGATCGGCCAGCGCGATCGCGTCGATGCCGGACAGGCAGACCTTGTTCACCGTCAGCGCCGGGACATCCATCGAGATGCCGCCCTTGACCGCGGCCTGCCGTGCCGAGATCTGGCCGGTCCCGGCCTGGATGGCGTGGCCCATGATCACGTAGTCGACCTGATCGGCCCCGACGCTGGACTTGGCGAGGGCGCCCTTGATCGCGATCCCGCCGAGGTCGGCGGCGGAGAAGTCCTTCAGCGAGCCGAGCAGCCGGCCCATGGGGGTGCGCGCACCGGCGACGATCACGGACGTGGTCATATGGGGGGCCTCCAGAGCAGTTCGATCCATCAATGAAACGATACCTACGGAGCAAGTGCGCCGAAACCACAGGGCGCCGCCAGGAGGAGCCCCATGACCGAGTCGGTGTTCACCCGGATCGACCACGTCGGCATCGCCGTGCCGGATCTCGACGAGGCGATCGCCCGCTACCGCGAGGCGTTCGGGGCGGTCAGCGTCCACGAGGAGGTCAACGAGGAGCAGGGCGTCCGCGAGGCGATGCTCGAGGTGGGCGGATCCGGCTCCTACATCCAGCTGCTGGCGCCCCTGCACCCGGACACCACGATCGGGAAGTTCCTCGCCAAGAACGGCCCCGGCATCCAGCAGGTCGCCTTCGGCGTCGACGACGTGGAGGCCGCCGCCCGGCAGATCCGCGCGGCGGGCATGCGCCTGCTGTACGACGAGCCCAAGCGGGGAACCGCCGGGTCGCGCGTGAACTTCGTCCACCCGAAGGACAGCGGCGGGGTGCTCATCGAATTGGTGGAGTCCGGCGAGCCCCTGCACCACTGACGGGCGCGGTCGCTGGCGCCGCCATCCAGGGGCCCGGCAAGCCCCCGTCGGCGCCCCGAAACCGCCGGACCCCTGGGGTCTGGACTCGCACCGCCCGCGTTACCGTGAACCCAGATGATGCACGATCGCGACCGTGCGCAACCCCCCCGGAGGCACCTGTGAAAGAGATCCTGGACGCCATCCTCGCCGGCGGCACCAGCCGCGAGGACTTCGCGAACATCCCGCTGCCGCAGTCCTATCGGGCCGCGGTGGTCCGCGAGGAGGACGTCGACATGTTCGCCGACGTCCCCAGCGCGGAGAAGGATCCGCGCACGTCGATCCACATCGATGAGGTGCCGCTGCCGGAGCTCGGGCCCGGCGAGGCCTACGTCGCCGTCATGGCCAGCGCCATCAACTACAACACCGTGTGGACCTCGATCTTCGAGCCGCTTCCCACGTTCGGCTTCCTGAAGCGGTACGGCAAGAGCAATGCGCTGGCCAAGCGCCACGACCTGCCCTACCACATCATCGGGTCCGACGCTGCCGGCGTCGTGCTGCGGACCGGTCCGGGCGTCAACGCCTGGAAGCCCGGCGACGAGGTGGTGGCCCACTGCCTGAGCGTGGAGCTGGAGTCCCCCTACGGCCACAACGACACGATGATGGACCCCGAGCAGCGCATCTGGGGCTTCGAGACGAACTTCGGCGGGCTGGCCGAGATCGCCCTGGTGAAGACCAACCAGCTGATGCCCAAGCCCAAGCACCTCACCTGGGAGGAGGCGGCGTCCCCCGGCCTGGTCAACTCCACCGCCTACCGGCAGCTCGTCTCGCGCAACGGCGCGGGGATGAAGCAGGGCGATGTGGTCCTGATCTGGGGGGCGTCCGGCGGACTGGGGTCCTACGCCACCCAGTTCGCGCTCAACGGCGGCGCCATCCCGGTCTGCGTGGTCTCCTCCCAGGACAAGGCCGAGATCGTGCGCTCAATGGGCGCCGAGCTGGTCATCAACCGCAAGGACGAGGGCTACCGGTTCTGGAAGGACGACGTCACCCAGGACCCCAAGGAGTGGCTGCGCTTCGGCAAGCGGATCCGTGAGCTCACCGGCGGCGACGACGTCGACATCGTCTTCGAGCACCCCGGCCGGGAGACCTTCGGCGCATCGGTGTTCGTGACCCGGCGGGGCGGAACGATCGCCACCTGCGCGTCCACCAGCGGCTACATGCACGAGTACGACAACCGGTACCTGTGGATGAGCCTGAAGCGGATCATCGGGTCGCACTTCGCCAACTACCGCGAGGCGTTCGAGGCCAACCGCCTGGTCGACAAGGGCCTGATCCACCCGACGGTGTCGAAGGTCTTCAGCCTGGACGACACCGGCGCGGCCGCCTACGAGGTCCACCGCAACCTGCACCAGGGCAAGGTCGGGGTGCTGTGCCTGGCGCCGCAGGAGGGCCTCGGGGTCACCGACACCGCCAAGCGCGACAAGCACCTGGTGGCCATCAACCGGTTCCGCGACCGGTAGCTCCTCCCAGCCCGACACGCCGCGCCCCGTGACTCCGCAGTCACGGGGCGCGGCCGTGCGTCCCCATAGGATTGGAGCGTCCGCGGCTCCTTCCCCGGCCGGCGCCGCACGGCGCCGAGCGCCCTCGGATGACCTGTCCCTGCGAGTGGGGTGACGTATGACCGCCACGATCGATACATCGCGCGTGATCGACACCGGTCGCGATGTCATCGACCTGCGCGAACCGCGCGCACCGGCCCCCCCGGCCGCTGTCGCGCCGCAGCGCGGGCTCGGCTATCTCCCAGCCCTGGACGGGCTGCGCGCCATCGCCGTCCTCGGGGTCCTCGCCTACCACGCCGACCTGGCCTGGGCGCCGGGCGGATTCCTCGGCGTGGATGTGTTCTTCGTCCTGTCCGGGTTCCTGATCACCACCCTGCTCCTGGAGTCCGCTGCCCGCCTCGGGTCGCCCGACCTGCGCGAGTTCTACCTGCGCCGGGCCCGCCGTCTGCTGCCGGCGCTGTTCGCCGTGCTGATCGGTTCGACGCTGCTGGTGATCACGGTCGCGACCGACGAGGCCGGCAACCAGCAGCGCGACCTCCCCGCGGCGCTCACCTATGTCACCAACTGGGTCTACGTCCTCACCGATCAGTCCTACTTCCAGGCCACCGGACGTCCGCCGATGCTGGAGCACCTGTGGTCGCTGGCCGTGGAGGAGCAGTTCTACCTGCTGTGGCCGTGGGTGTTCCTGCTGGCCTGGCGGACCGGCAGGACCGCCCGCCTGCGGCGCATCGCCGCCATCGGGGCAGTGGTCTCCACCGGGCTGATGGTCGTGTCGTCGGTGATCAACGGCTACCCGGAGCCCAACGATCCGTCGCGCGTCTACTTCGGGACGGACACCCACGCAATGGGCCTGCTGGTCGGCGCGGCCCTGGCGACGGTGTGGATCCCCCATCGCGCCCGGTCGGCCATCCTCCCCCGCGCCCGGGACACCGTCGACGCGATCGGAGCGGCGGCGCTGCTGGCCGTCCTGGTCGTGTTCTGGCAGACCAGCGAGAACTCCGCCGTGCTGTACCGCGGGGGTTTCCTGCTGCTGTCGCTGCTGGTCGCCGTGCTGATCGTCGCGGTCACCCACCCCGCCTCCCGGGTGGGGGTCGCACTGGGATCCGCCCCGCTGCGCTACCTCGGCACCCGGTCCTACGGCATCTACCTGTGGCACTGGCCGGTGTTCCTGGTGACCCGGCCCGGCCTGGACGTGCCGCTGACCGGGCTTGCGAACCTGGCCCTGCGCCTGGGGCTCACCCTCGCGATCGCCGAGCTGTCCTTCCGCTTCCTGGAGACGCCGATCCGGCGGCACGGCTTCCTCGGTGCATGGCAGGCGCTGCTTGCGGCGATGGCGGCCCGCGGCGGGAGGGTCGCGGCTGCGGCGCAACGGCCCGCCGTCATCCTCGCAGTCGTCGCGGCCCTGCTGCTGGGGATGACCCTGCGCCTGTACAGCCTGCCCACGGAGGACGACTCCCTGGGCGGCGTGACCAGCTTGTCCGCCATGGAGGACGTCGACGACGCGGCGGCGCAGCTCGAGGCACAGCTCAGCGAGCCGCCCGAGCCGGTCGCGCAGCCCGGCGAGCTGGGGCTGGGCGAGTCGGTGATGATCGGTGCCAGCGGCGCCCTGGAGCAGCAGTTCCCCGGCATCGTGATCGATGCGGCCGTCGGCAGGCAGGAGGCCGACGCCCTGGCCCGGACTGCCGAACTTGCCGCGGCATCCGCGCTGCACGAGACGACGATCGTGCACATCGGGTCGAACGGCCCGATCAGCGACGCCGGCATCCGGCAACTCCTCGACACGCTGATGGAGAACGATGTAACACGGGTCGCGGTCGTCAACATCTCGGTGCCGCGCCGGTGGCAGGACCCCAACAACGCCGTCCTTGCATCCGTCGTGCCGGACTACCCGAGCGCGGTCCTGGTGGATTGGCACGCCGCGGTGCTCGCCGACCCCTCCCTGGTCAACGCCGACGGCGTCCATCCCAGCGCGGCAGGGGTGCAGAAGTACGCGGACCTGATCGCCGAGGGCCTTGCCGACCTGCCGTCGGGCGCACCGGCCGACGACGGCGAACCGATCCTGCAGTAGCCAGCCCCTCGGGATCTGGCGGGGGGTGCGGGTGCCGCGGCTGCAGCATCCGGCGGGGGGCGGGTGGCGGATCGTGGGACCGGCCCCGCCGTGCCGGCGGGCAGATGCACCCGTCCGCGGGACTTTGCAGCAATAGTCAGCCGCGGACGAACCCCAGCAGCGCATCGGTGACGGCTGCGGGCCGCTCGACCGAGCTCAAGTGGCCGCTGCCCGCGATCATGACCAGCCTCCCCTGCGGGAGCGCCTCCACCATCAGCTCCTGCTCCGGTGCCGGGGCCAGGGTGTCCTCGTCGCCGGCGATGACGACTGCCGGCGCATCGAAGGCTGCCAGCGTCGCCAGCGAATCGGGGCGGCCGGCCATCGCGCGCATCGCCCAGGCAGCCGACTGCGCGGATGCATGCGAGATCCACCCGGTGACGACCTCGACGACCTCCGGGCGGGTCCGGCGGGTCGTTTCGCCGAGCAGCCCGCCGAGCATCCCCTCCGCCATCGGCCGCAGGGAGCCGGCGGCCAGCGCCTTCTTGGCCGTCTCCTCCCGGACCGCCCGTGCCGGTTCGGCGTCCGCCGTCGCCTTGGTGTCCACCAGCGCCAGTGCCAGCACCCGCTCGGGACGCTGCCGCAGCATCTGCATGGCGACGTAGCCGCCGAGGCTGAGCCCCGCCAGGACGAACGACTCCACCTCGAGCGCGTCGAGGGCGGCGAACACCTCATCCGCCATCACCGCGAGCGATGGGGCCGCGTCCGGCAGCGGCGAGGTGCCGAAACCGGGCAGATCGGGGCGAAGCACGCGATAACCGGCCTCCACCAGCGCCCTGGCCTGGGCGTCCCACATCGTGTGGTCGCACGGATAGGCGTGCAGCAGCACCACCGGCGATCCGGTGCCTGCGTCGACGACGTTCAACATGATGCTCCGATCACGGCATTGCCGAGAGTCCGCCGTCGGCGACGATCGCCTGGCCGGTGATGAAACTGGAGGCGTCGGAGGCCAGGAACACGGCCACCTCCGCGATCTCGGCGACCGTCCCCCAGCGCTGCATCGGCACCCGCTGCAGCACCGCCTTCTCCGTCTCATCGCTGGTGCGCAGGAAGTCGGTCAGGTCGGTATCGATCCAGCCCGGCAGCAGGGCGTTCACCCGGATCCCCGACGAGGCGCACTCCAGGGCGAGCGAGGCCGTCAACGACACCACCGCGGCCTTCGCCGCGCCGTAGTGCGACATCAGGGGCGCACCGCGCAGCGCCACGACCGAGGAGATGTTGATGATGGAGCCGCTGCCGGCCTGCAGCATGTGGGGCAGCACGGACTGCGTCACATGCACGGTCGAGAACAGGTTCAGCGCGATGGTCTTCTCGAACCCGCTGAAGCGGGTGGCGACCAGCGGCATGGAGAAGGAGTTGCCCCCGGCGTTGTTCACACAGATCGTCGGCACACCGAGTTCGTCGACGGTCCGTCCGACCGCTGCCTTGACCGCATCGGCATCGGTGACATCGCAGGGCAGCACCAGCGTCCGCCGGCCGTGCGCGGCCGCAGCGGCGGCCACCTGCATGAGCAGTTCCTCATTGCGCGCCAGCAGCGCCACGTCGGCACCGCGCTCCGCCAGCGCCACCGCGATGGCGGCTCCGATCCCCTTGGATGCGCCGGTCACCAGTGCCACTCGGCCGGACAAGTCGTTCACAGCACACTCCAACTCTCCATCGGGCCGTGCCAGTTGGTCGGCAACGGACTGTATGCGGGCGCGATCCGGCCCACCACATGATTCAGCACGATCCTCACATACTGTTCGCCGGTCAGGAGGTGCCGACCGCCTGCGACGTCGATCACGTTCGCCTGCGGGATCCTGGCGAACCGCGCTCTGGCCTGCGGAGGTCGCAGGTAGTCATCGAATTCCGGCACCAGCGCCGAGATCGGGCGGCCGGATCGCGTCCAGCGGTCCAGGTCCTCGTCGGTGGACCAGCGCAGCGTCGGAGCAAGCAGGAACGCACCCGCCACCGGATCGCGGTTGCCGTGCTTGATGACCACGTCCGTACCGAAGGACCAGCCCATCAGCCACGGCTCCGGCAGCCCTGCGTCCACCACGTGCGCCAGCACCGCCCCCAGGTCCAGACCCTCCGCCCCGGCCTGGTCGAACTGTCCGGTGCTGGTCCCCAGGCTCGACGTCACCCCGCGGAAGTTGAACCGCACGACCGCCAGTCCGGCAAGCGCGGGGAGGCGCCATGCCGCCTTGCGGAACAGGTGCGAGTCGCTCGACCCGCCGTGCGTCGACAGCGGGTGCAGGCAGACCACCGTGGCGATCGGAGCGACCTGCTCGGGGAGATCGACCTGCCCCACCAGCGTCTGGCCGTCCGCCGTCGTGATGGTGAATGCCTCCCGCCGAGCCGGCAGCACCGAGTTCGGCTTGATGCTCGCCACGGCGCTGCCTCACCACCTGACCGGATCGCGCGGGCCCTCGGCCCTGCTACCGGCCAGACCACCAGATCATGGGGGCACGGTGCAAGCCGGGGCGCTGTCGTGGAGGTGCTCCGGTTCAGTAGCTGCGGAAGCCCCGGCCGGTCTTGCGGCCCTGGTACCCGGCGGCCACCAGCTGCTCCAACGTCCCGGCCGGGGTGAATCCGGGGTCGCGGAACTCGCGCAGCAGGGTCTGCTGGATGGCCAGCGACACGTCGTTGCCGACGACGTCCAGTAGGGCGAACGGACCCATCGGGAAGCCGGTGGCGGCCTTGACCGCGGCGTCGATCTCGTCCATCGAGGCGTACCCCGACTCGAGCATCCTCACCGCATCGTTCAGATAGGGGAAGAGCAGGGCGTTGACGATGAACCCGGCCCGGTCGCCGCACTCCACCGCGACCTTCTTGGTGCGGGCGCAGATGTCCTTCGCGGTGGCCACGACATCCGGCGCTGTGGTGACCGGCACCACGATCTCGACCAGTTTCATGATCGGTGCGGGATTGAAGAAGTGCAGTCCGACCACATCGGCAGGGCGGCCGGTGACCGCGGCCATCCGCACCACCGGCAGGCTCGAGGTGGTCGTGGCCAGCACGGCGCCGGGCCGGCAGACGGCATCCAACGCGCGGAACAGGTCGAGTTTCGTCTCGAGGTCCTCCACGATCGCCTCGACGACGAGATCGACGGAGCCGAGCCCGGAGACGTCGGTGGCACCGGTGACCCGCGCCAGCACGGCGTCCCGCTCCTCCGCGCTCATGCGGGACTTGTCGACCGCCCGCTGCAGGGACTTCGCCAGCGACGCGTTGACCCGGTCCAGCTTCTCTGGTCCGCGGGCGACGAACGTGACGTCGAATCCGGACTTGGCGAAGACCTCGATGATCCCCACAGCCATCGTCCCGGACCCGACGACGCCGACCGAGGAGACCGCTCTGGGCGCCGCGCCGGAGGATGCGCCGCCGCCGGGCGTGAGTTCGTCGGCGACGACGTCGCCCGAGCCCGCATGGGCGTAGGAGTAGAAGCCCCGGCCGCTCTTGCGGCCGAGCCGTCCCGCCGCGATCATCTGCTTCAGGATCGGCGCGGGGGCGTGCACGCGCTCCCCGGTGGCGGCATGCAGACCGTCCAGGATCCGGTAGGCGGTGTCGATCCCGACGCTGTCGAGATAGGCCAGCGGACCGGTCGGGTACCCGCAGCCGAAACGCATCGCCGCATCGACGTCTTCGCGACTGGCGTACTTGCCCTCGTACATGGTCACCGCGTGATTGAGGTAGCCGAAGAGCAGTCGCGAGACGATCTGTCCGGGGCGGTCCCCCACGACCGCGCAACTGGCCGCGAGGGCGTCGGCGAACGCCTTCGCCGTGGCGATCGCGTCCTCGCCGGCCAACGGCCCGCGCACAATCTCGATCAGTCCGGGCGCGTCGGCAGGCAACGAGGGCCGCAGCCCGATGATCCGTGCGGGGTCGCTCAGGGAGAGCGCGAGGTCCGAGACGCTGATCGCGGTGGCCGTGGTGGCGATGACGGCGTGCGGTGCGGCGGACTTGTCGATGAGTGCCAGTACTTCGCGCTTGGCTTCGAACACCTCGGGCACCGCCTCGATGATGAGGCTCGCCTGCCCGATGGGCTCCAGGCTGCTGTTGGCGTCGATCGCGATGACGCTCAACCCCGCCTTCGCGGCGGCCGACGCCAGCCCGGCCCCCGTTTGTCCGAGTCCGACGATTGCGACGCTCCTGACCTCGCGCGACATGGCACACCCTTCTGTTGAGTCCATTGGCAGTGTGACAAATCGCCCTGGCGGTAACTCGGCCCGGGGTCGGGCGACACGCGACGCCACTGTCGCGCTCCTTGATGGCTCGCCGGGAATGCGGTGCTGCTTGGGTCCTGCTGTTGTCGGCGTTGTCGCGGCAGCCGTTCGATCTCGTACGGTCGTGTGCGGGTTGCGGGCGGGGGATCCCCGGCGAATTGCGCAATATCTGGGCGATTCCGCCCGATCTCGCGCGGGAGCCCGGGTGACGTTCGGCGACCTCCGGCAGAACCCCCGCCCCACGTTAATCACCAAAATCTAGTCCTTATGGGCTAACCCAGAAGGCGTTACTGCCAGGTAGCCGGCGGGTTACTCCCTGGTAGGGGTTCACTTCCCGGCCGCGCCGTGGCGAGGGTGGCAGGAGCAGATCGAGGAGATGACATGGATGAATGGCGCATGGGGCTGGGGACCGACCAGCTCGCATTGCCCGAGGAACTGTCCGACGAGTTGCTGCTGATGCCGCTTGTGCCACCGCCGCGCGGGGAGGCCGACAACGGCACGAACGGCCACATCGCGCTCCCGACCCAGGCCGCACTGGCCAACCTGGCGCCCTGGGCGGTGGCGATGCAGCTGCCCGGCTTCGACACCTGATCGACCGGCGCTAGACACCGAGGGCGGCGAGCCCCGCGAACAACTCCAAGGACTCGGGGTTCGCCAATGCCCCCCGATTGCGGACCTCCCGGCCGTTGACCACATCCGCCACGGCCAGTTCGGCCAGCTTCCCGGAGCGGGTCCGCGGGAGGTCTGCGACGGCGACGATTCGCGTCGGCACATGTCGCGGTGAGCACTGGGCGCGCAGCCGCTGCGCGATTCGCTGCTGCAGCTCCCCATCCAGGAACGCGCCCGGCGCCAGGCGCAGGAACAGCACGATCCGGGTGTCGTTGTCCCATTCCTGCCCGATAGCCAGAGCTTCGGCGACCTCGTCGAACCGTTCGACCTGGCGGTAGATCTCCGCAGTGCCGATCCGGACGCCGCCGGCGTTCAGAGTGGCATCCGAGCGTCCGTGGATCACGAAACCCCCGTGCGCGGTCCGGCTGGCGAAGTCGCCGTGGGTCCACACACCGGGGAACCGCGCGAAATAGGCGGCGTCGTACTTCGTGCCGTCGTCGCCGAAGAACTGCAGCGGCATCGACGGGAACGGCGTGGTGCACACCAATTCGCCGCGCTGTCCCGGCTCGCCCGCCAACGACGTGCCGTCGGCGTCCCAGACATCGCAGTCCAGCCCGAGCGCGGGGCCTTGAATCTCCCCCGCATAGACCGGCAGCGTCGGGTTGCCGAGCACGAAACAGCCGCAGAGGTCCGTCCCACCGCTGATCGACGCCAGGTGCACGTCGGCCTTGATCGCCCGGTAGACGTACTCGAAACCCTCCGCGGCCAGCGGAGACCCGGTGGAGGTGATCGTCCGCAGACTCGCCAGGTCGTGCGTGCGGCACGGCTCGAGTCGGGCCTTCGCGGCGGCGTCGAGGTACTTGGCGCTCGTGCCGAACAGCGTGACCCGCTCGGTCTCGGCCAGGTCCAGCAGGACTTCGGGCCGCGGGTGGAACGGCGAGCCGTCGTACAGCACGACCGTGGCGCCGGACGCCAGCGCCGTGACCAGCCAGTTCCACATCATCCAGCCCAGCGTCGTGTAGTAGAACACGCGGTCGCCGGGCCGGACGTCGCAGTGCAGCTGGTGCTCGGTCAACTGCTTGAGCAGGATCCCGGCGCCGCGGTGCACGATGCATTTGGGGACGCCGGTCGTCCCGCTGGAGTACAGGATGAATCCGGGAGCGTCGAACGGCAGCCGCGCGGGCCGCGGGGCGGCGTCGGCCGAGGCCCGGCCGAACAGGATCGCCTGCGACTGCAGCCCGAGGTCCGCCAGCCGCTCGCCCACGGCCTGCTCGGATTCCCGTTCCGCCACCACGACGACGCGGCGCACCTGCGGCAGGCCGGCGAGGACCTCGGGCAGCAGCGGCAGCCGATCGTGCGTCTTGGCTCCGTAGCAGTAGCCGTCGGCCGCGAACAGCACCTTCGGCCCGACCTGCCCGAACCGGTCGAGCACGCCGGCCACGCCGAAGTCCGGGCTGGTGGAGGTGAAGACCGCTCCCACCCACTGCGTGGCCAGCATCGCGACCACCGCCTCGGGGCCGTTCGGCAGCCATGCGGCGACACGATCCCCGGGCCCGACGCCCCAGGACGCCAACGCCCCCGCCAGCCTCCGCACAGCCTCGCGCAGTTCCTGCCACGTCATGCTGCGTCGGCGGCCGTCCTCGCGCACCGCCACGATCGCCGTCTCGCCAGCGCCGGGCAGCGCACCGCCGGCCAACAGATTCTCGGCGTAGTTCAGCCGGGCGGAGGAGAAGAATCGGGCGCCGCGGATGTCGTCGCCGCCGGGCGGGGGAATGAACGCGTCCGAGCCGCCGCGCTCCCCCACCACCTGGCAGAAGCCCCATACCGCGTCCCAGAAACGGCCGGGGTCGGTGACAGCCGCGTCGGCGAGGGCCGGTGTCGGCACGCCGAGGGCCGCAGCGAACCGTGCGTACTGCGTCGCAGCGATCCGGTCGGTGCCGGGGGTCCACAGGGGGGCGTCAGCGTCGCGGGCCATCGTCATAGGGGCATGATGCCGCGCGGCCTGCAGCCGCGCGGGCGCCGGGTCGTAGGCTTGCGCGGTGCGACTGATGCTGGCCCGCTGCTCCGTGGACTACGTGGGCAGGCTGACCGCGCACCTGCCCCCGGCGACGCGCCTGATCATGGTGAAGGCCGACGGCTCGGTCCTGGTGCACGCCGACGGCGGCTCGTACAAGCCGCTGAACTGGATGAGCCCGCCGTGCTCGCTGGTGGAATCCGGCGCACCGGACGCGCCGGTGTGGGAGGTCACCAACCGGGCGGGGGAATCCCTGATCATCAGCATCACCGAGGTCGTCCATGATCACACCGTCGAGCTCGGGCAGGATCCGGGGCTGATCAAGGACGGGGTGGAGGCGCATCTTCAGCAGCTGCTGGCGCAGGATCCGACGGCCCTGGGAGCCGGATGGACGCTGATCCGGCGCGAATACCCCACGGCGATCGGTCCGGTGGACCTGCTGTGCCGGGACGCCG
>CAZECO010000024.1:23673-25672 GCA_964510455.1 uncultured Actinomycetes bacterium | reverse complement strand
GACCCGTACCGGCGGCGGGCGGCCAGCGCCCGGGCCGCGCCGGCTCCTGCCACCGCCAGCTGCCGCGCCATCGGCACGCTCGCCCGGCGGGTGAACACGTCGTAGCTGTTGCTCTCCACAGCGTCGACGATCCCGCAGTACAGGACCCGGGCCGTGTCGATGCAGTCGCGCGTCGCAGGATGCACCATGGCGATCCCGGGCCGGCTGGACCTCTCCAGCCGCCGGACCCGTGCGATCTGGTATTGCAGGGCGGCGCTGATCCGGGGGGTCGGGCGCCGATCCCGCAGTTCGGCCGGTGTGACCCCGAACCGTGCCAATTCCTCCAGCGGCAGGTAGATCCGGCCGCGGTCGAGGTCCTCGCCCACATCTCGGACGAAGTTCGCCAACTGGAACGCCACCCCGAGCTCCTGGGCGTGCCGGGCCGCGGCGGGATGGGCTGGCTCCAGGATCGGGATCATCTGCAGGCCGATGACCGCTGCCGACCCGTAGGTGTACTCCGACAGGTCGGCCCAGGTGTCGTAGTGATCGATCGTCAGGTCCATCGCCATGGAGCGCAGGAACGCCCCGAAGTGCTCCGGGCAGATCTCCCAGCGCAGCGCGGTGTCCACAACAGCCGCTCGGATCGGGTCGTCGGAGCGTCCCCGTCGCAGCTCCAGGAACAGTTCGTCGCCCCAGAACCGCAGGTGGTCCGCCTTCTGCAAGGGGGTCAGTGCGGATGAGAGGCTGTCGACGATCTCGTCGGCGTAGCGCGCGAAACCGTACAGCGCGTGGACGAACGGGCGCTTGCTGGCGGGAAGCAGCAGCGTGGCCAGATAGTAGGTCTTGCCGTACCGCGCGTGCAGGCCCTGGCAGCGGAGGTAGGAGGCGACGAGGTCGGGATCGCGGATGCCGGCCGCGGCAAGGGCGTCGGGGCGCACGCTGCCATGGTGACAGCAGCCGCCAAGGTCCGCCCTCAGGCCGTGCCCGGCGGCAGGACCAGCGATTCCTGTGCCGCCTTCCGCTCTTCCGGTGTCTGGGGCAGCAACTCGCTGGACCCACCCTGCTGGAGCACCAGTCGGCGCTCCCGCGGACTGGCGATGAGGATCACCGCCACGAAGATGACCGCGATGATCATCGAGACGCCGTTGCTGAACTCCAGCAGCGCATCCGAGGTGGCGCTCCCATCGACCATGCCGTGGATGCTGAGCGCGGCCGTGAGGAGGATCAGAGCTCTGAGCTGCCGTTGCGTCAGGCCGGAAACCACCAACGGCGGGATGAACCACAGCAGGTACCACGGCTGGACGACCGGACCGAGCGCGACGATGGCGAACAGCGCCAGCCCCGCACCGCGCGTGCCGCTCCTGCCCTGGGGTCGCAGAGCCAGGTAGACGCAGATGATGATGGACGCGGCCAGGCCGATGGCCCGGAAGACCGCCACCGGAACCTCGTCGGTCTGCGCCCATCCGAGGGCCTGCCCGATGAAGCCGAAGAACATGCCCAGGGCCGTCATCGGGGACAACCATGTCTGCACGCTGCCTGGTGTGCCCAGGGCATTGATCCATCCGAATCCGACACCCGCGACCACAGCGGTCAGGAGGAACACGGCCCCCGAGGCGGCGGTGACGTACACCCAATCGAGCAGCCGCCGCCCCCACGTCCACTCGCGCGGGTTGCGCATGATCCCGATGAACGGAAGCGCGACGATCGCTATCGGCTTCACCGAAGCTGCTAGAGCAATCAGCGACGATCCTGCGGCGATGGATCCGCGGGATGCGGCGTGGAACGCGGCGAGCAGCAGGGCCACCATAACGGCGTCGTTGTGGCCCCCCGCGACGAAATGCATGATGACCAGCGGGTTGAGGACGGTGAGCCAGACCGCCTTCGCGGGATCGATGCCGTGGAACGAAGCCAGCCGCGGGACGAGGTACATCATCCCGATGACGCCCATCACCGCGAACAGCCGGAACATGATGGCCCCGAGGAACACCTGGTCGCCGACGAACACCGCCACCCCGCGGGC
>CAZECO010000024.1:14876-23573 GCA_964510455.1 uncultured Actinomycetes bacterium | reverse complement strand
CGGCATCGACGAGGCGGTCGAGCTTGCGGCGGGGCTTCTTCGCCGCAGTGGCGCCGATCCGGGCAGCTGGCCAACTCGGTATCGAACACGGGGTTGGGGTGACACCGCATTGCCTCGACGATGACAGGCGCATGCCGTTGGGCAAACACCCGCCGGCGGGTCCTGCATGAGCTGTTGTCGTGGGAGTCGGAGCCCACACGCGCAGACCCCATCGATGAGGTTGGCATGGCCCTCGCGCGGGCCTGTCGAGGATCCCCGATCGCAATCCAGCTCGGAGCAGACCTGCTGCTCCGCTACTTCCCAGAGCATCGCGCTGCGTGATCGTCAGCGGACGGGGCCGACGATCCGCTCCGCCGCGATCCGCCCGGACACCAGGACCATCGGGACGCCCACCCCGGGGCGCGTGCCGGAGCCGGTGAAGACCACGTTCTCCCCCCACAGGTTGCCCGGCCGGAACGGGCCGGTCTGAGCGAAGGTGTGCGCGGCCGCGAAGGGTGTCCCGCGCTCCAGGCCCCGGGCCGCCCAGTCCTGCGGGGTCGTGACGTGCTCCACCTCGATGGCGTCGATGAACCCCCGGTAGCCGCGTTCCCCGAGCGTTGCGAGCACATGTTCGCGGTACTGCGGCGCGAAGGTCGGCCAGTCTATGCCGGCGTCGAGGTTCGGGGTGGGGAAGAGCACGTAGTAGACCTGCTTCCCGGGCGGGGCCAGGGTGGGATCCGAGGCGGTCGGGTTCGTCACCAGCAGGCTCGGGTCGCTCATGACCCGCTTGTTGTCGATGAGGTCCTCGAAGACCCCCGTCCAGGATCGCCCGAAGTGGATGTTGTGGTGGGCGGCCTTGGAGTAGCGGGCCGAGGATCCGACGAGCATCAGGAAGCATGACGGGCTGTACCGCAGCAGCCGGACCCGCCAGGGCCGCGAGCCGAGCAGGTCCCGGTGGGCGACGGGGAGGTCCGGGTTCAGGACCACGACGTCGGCGGGGATGCGCTCGCCGTCGGCGGTGATCACGGCCCGGGCGCGGCGGCCCGAAGTCTCCACCCGCGCCGCGGCGCGTCCGAACTGGAAGTCCACGCCGTGCTTGGCGGCGGCGGCGGCCATCGCTGCCGGGACCGCATGCATGCCCCCCCGGGGTGCGACGACGCCGTTCACGCAGTCCATGTAGGCGATCACCGCGTAGAGGGCGAGGGCCCGCTGGGGGGCGAGCCCCGCGTACATCGACTGGAAGGAGTACAGGCGCTGCGTCCGGGGGTCCTTGAGGTATTGGGCGACCTTCGGCGCCAGGCGGCGGAACCCCCCCAGCGCGACGATCCGCGCCAGACCGGGGCGCAGCAGGTCGAACGGGGTGTCGGTGTTACGGTCGATGAAGTCGGCCATCTCGAGCCGGTACAGTTTCGACACGAAGTCGACGTAGCGCTCATAGCCGCGGGCCTCGGCCGGCCCGATCACCCGCTCGATCTCCGCGGCCATGACCGCGGTGTCGGCGTGGACGTCCAGCTGCGAGCCGTCGGGGAAGAACGCGCGGTACAGCGGGTCGAGGGGCTGCAGATCCAGCCAGTGCGACATCTCCTCGCCCACGGACGCGAAGGCGTCGTCGATCAGGCCGGGCATCGTCAGCACCGTGGGACCGGTGTCGAACTGGTAGCCGGCGTCGCTGATCCTGCCGGCGCGGCCCCCCGGGATCGTCTCGCGCTCCAGCACGGTGACCTGGCGCCCCGCGCCGGCCAGCCGCATGGCGGCGGACAGGCCGCCCAGACCCGCTCCGACCACAACGATGCGCTCGGTTGGCCCGATGACCGTCCGCAACGTCCGACCCTCTCAGCGGACGCGGTTGACCGCGGCGGACGCCAGGCCGGTGAGTGCCCTGCGGGCGGCAGGGGGGATGTCGAGGGCGGCCAGGGCGGCCAGCGAGCCGGAGAGGCGGCTGTCG
Source organism: uncultured Actinomycetes bacterium (assembly GCA_964510455.1). Lineage (GTDB taxonomy): Bacteria > Actinomycetota > Actinomycetes > S36-B12 > CAVXYG01. The sequence continues at coordinate 21,649 of CAZECO010000024.1, read as the reverse complement.
ATCTGACGCTCGACGGCCCCGACCGCGCCCGTGTCGAGCAGGACTGCCCGCACCGCAGCGACACCGGCCTCGTCGAGCTCCGCATTGCCCAGGGCCGCCCACAGCAGGTCGCGCTGGCCGTCATCGGCCGCCGCGAACGCCTCGGCCATCAGCAGGGTCCGCTTCCCTTCGCGCAGGTCGTCGCCCGCGGGCTTGCCGGTGACCGCCGGATCGCCGAACACGCCGAGCAGGTCGTCGCGCAGCTGGAACGCCTCACCCAGCGGCAAGCCGAACGCGCCGAGCCCGGCGACCAGGGCATCGTCGCCACCGGCGAGCTGGGCGCCGAGTTGCAGCGGACGCTCGATGGTGTATTTCGCGGACTTGTACGCCAGCACCGCGGCGATCGTGTCCGGGCGCGGCTGCCGCTGTGACTGCACGACCAGGTCGAGGTACTGGCCGGCCATCAGCTCGGTGCGCATCACACCGATCAGGGGCCGGGCCCGTGCCAGCACCGCCGGCGGCAGGAGGCTGCCGGTAAGGAGCTGATCGGACCAGGACAGGAACAGGTCGCCGAGCAGGAGCGCCGCACCCCGGCCGAACGCCCGAGGGTCGCCGACCCAGCCCTGGTCGCGATGGTGCGCCTCGAAATGCTTGTGGCCCGAGGGCTTGCCGCGCCTCGTGTCGCTGTCGTCCATCACGTCGTCATGGATCAGCGCGCAGGCCTGGAGCAGCTCCAGAGACGCCGCTGCACGGATGAGCGCCGGTTCCGGGTCGGCACCGGCAGCACGCCACCCCCAGTAGCAGAACACCGGCCGCAGCCGCTTGCCGCCGCGGAGGTAGGCCTCGGCCAGCGCGGCGACCACTTCGAGTTCCGGCGCGACGCCGAGGAGGACCTCGTGCTGGCGGGCCAGGAAATCATAGAGCGCGCGGTCGATGGCCGGTCGCGGATCTTCATCGGGGCTCTCGGCGGGCTGCGCATCTGTCGTACCCGTGCTCTGCGCCATGCACCCAAGCGTACGGATGAGCCCAAGCCGCGCCATCGCAGCGCTCTCACCAGCAGCAGGTTGATGGCAGACGCTGGGAATCCCCGCGCGAGGGCACGTCCGAAAGCTGCACCACCGGCGTTCGAGGGTCGGCTGGGTCCGGGCCGCCTGGGTGGCGTTACCCTCATGTGCATGCCGTCAGACCGTCAGCCGCAGGAGATCCGACGGCTGGACATCCCGGCGACCATCGCATCCGGCAGCCGCTCGTTCTCGTTCGAGTTCTTCCCGCCCAAGACCGAGCATGGCGAAGCTGTGTTGTGGCAGGCCATGGCTGAACTCGAACATCTTGCCCCCACCTTCGTCTCGGTCACCTATGGGGCCGGGGGCTCGACCCAGGAGCGTACCATCGGGGTGACGGCGCGCATCGCGCAGCAGACGTCGCTGACCCCGGTGGCTCATCTGACCTGTGTGGGTGCGACGCGGGTCCAGCTGCTCGACGTGATCGAGCGCTATCGCGAGGCCGGACTGACGACGGTGCTCGCCCTGCGAGGCGATCCGCCCGGAGGGCTGGGGACCGAATGGGAGCCGACGCCGGGCGGTTTGACGCATGCCGACGAGCTGGTCGCCCTGCTCAGGGAGCACGACGACTGGGGGATCGGGGTCGCAGCCTTCCCCGAGCGCCACCCGGAATCGCCCGATGTCGCGACCGACGCGAAGGTGCTGGCCGGCAAGCAGGCGGCGGGCGCGGACTTCGCGATCACCCAGTTCTTCTTCCGCCCCGAGGACTACCTCGGGCTGCTGGACCGGGCATCCGCCCACGGCGCGACGCTGCCGATCATCCCCGGCATCATGCCGGTCACCAACGTCGGCCAGATCAAACGCTTCTCGCAGTTGTCGGGCGCGGACTTCCCGGCGGGGCTGGCCCGCAGGTTCGAAGCGGTCGAGGATGATGCCGATGCAGTACGGGCGCTGGGCGTCGAGGTGGCGACGCAGCTGTGCCAGCGCCTGCTGGACGAGGGCGCGCCGGGCCTGCACTTCTACACGCTGAACAGGTCCAACGCCACCCGGGAGATCTACGCCAACCTCGGGCTCTCCCTTCCGGCCTAGCTCCCGCCACCGAGGGAATACTTCTGCACGGCTGGAAGGATGGGGGCTGTGGACCTCGACCTCCTCGCCCTCCCCCTGCTGGAAGGGGCGACGGTCGTGCTGGCGGCGATCGTGGGTGTCCGACTGTCCACGCGGCTCGGATTGCCCGGCCTGCTGCTGTTCCTGCTCATCGGACTCCTCATCGGGTGGGCCGTGCCAGCCCTGGACTTCGACGATCCGGCGAAGGCGACCGTCCTGGGCTACCTGGCACTGGTGATCATCCTGGCCGAGGGTGGTTTGACCACGAACATCGACGAGGTCCGGCCGGTCCTCGGCCCGGCGATCGCACTGGCGACGGCCGGAGTGCTGGCGAGCATCACGCTGGTGGCCGCCCCGCTGGTGCTGTTCATGGGCCTGGACGTGCACACAGCCGTGCTGTTGGCAGCCGTCCTTGCGGCAACAGACGCGGCCGCGGTGTTCTCCGTCCTGCGCGGCCTGCACCTGCAGCCGAGGCTGCGGGCCTTGCTGGAGGCGGAAGCCGGTTTCAACGACGCCCCGGTCGTCGTGCTGGTGGTCGTACTGTCCACGACCGGCAGCCACCACGTGGCGGCGTGGCTGATCCCCATCGTCGTCGTCTTCGAACTCGTCGGCGGGGCGATGGTGGGCATCGTCGTGGGGCTGGCGGGGCGCTGGTTGATGCCCCGACTGGCCCTCCCGGCCGCCGGCCTCTATCCGATCGCGGTGATGGCGCTGTTGATCGGGGCGTACGGCCTGGCGGATCTGCTGCACATGTCGGGGTTCCTCGCGACCTACCTAGCCGGCGTCCTGGTCGGTAATGCCCCCGGCCTCCCGCACCGGCGCTCCGTCGTCGGCTTCGCCGAAGGTATGGCGTGGGCCGCTCAGATCGGATTGTTCGTCATGCTCGGGCTGCTGGCCGATCCGGCGAGCGCGGTCTCGGCGATCGGCGTCGCCATCGTCGCCGGCCTCGCGCTGGTGCTGTTGGGCCGTCCGGCGGCTGCGGCTGTCTCGCTGCTGCCGTTCCGGTTGCCGCGGCCCTGGGTCGCGTTCACCGCACTGGCCGGGCTGCGCGGGGCCGTCCCCATCGTGTTCGCGGCCATTCCGCTGGGTATGGCCGTCCCCGGAGCCCAGCTGGTGTTCGACGCGACGTTGATCCTGGTCATCGTCCTGACGCTGTTCCAGGCGCCGCTCCTGCCGTGGGCGGCGCCCCGGCTCGGCGTGGCCGCACCCGGGTCGCCGGATGAGTTGGAGGTCGAGTCGGCTCCCCTGGACCACATGTCGGCCTCGCTGCTGGGATTCGAAATCCCGTCCGGCTCCAAGATCGCCGGGCTGTATGTCAGCGACCTGCGGTTGCCGCAGGGATCGGTGGTGTCACTGGTCGTGCGCGACGACGAGGGGATCGTGCCGGACGTGCACACCCGGCTGCGGGTCGGCGACTCCTTGCTGATCGTCGCGACTGACGCATCGCGCCCGGCGACGGTACAACGGCTCGGTGCAATCTCGGAACGCGGCCGTCTCGCGGGCTGGGTGAGCGGCGACGAGGCGACGGGGTGATCGGGGCGCCCCGACCGGCCCGCCCGTCAGGCGCGACCCACGAGGTTCGACACGATCTCCGCAGACATGCCGACCAGCGGCAGACCGCCGCCCGGGTGTGCTGAGCCTCCGACCAGGAACAACCCGTGCACCGGGGACCGGTTGGCCGGGCGGAGGAACGCTGCTCGCGGCCCGTGGCTGGCGGCGCCATAGATCGCGCCGCCCCGACCGCGGGTCTGTCGCTCCAGATCGGCAGGTGTGGAGATCGTCCGCCAGAGGATGCGGTCGCGCACATCCACCCCGCGCTGCGCCATCACCGCGAGCACCTCCTCTGCGTAGGCCTCGCCGAGGCCCGGTGCATCCCAGTCGACGGTGTTCGGATCCGGTCGGCGCGCATGGCCTGGGGCGTTGACCAGCACGAACCACGACTCGTGGCCGGCGGGCCGCATCCTTGGATCCTGGGGATTGCAGATGTAGATCGCCGGGTCGCCCGGTGGTCGGGAGCGATACCGGCGCGAGCCGAAGATGTCGTCGAACTCGGTGTCGCCCTGCTGCGCATAGAGCACCTGGTGGTGGACGGGGTCCGCCGAGCGTCCGCGCAGGGCGAGCAGCAGGACGAAGGCGCTCGAAGACGGGGTGGCCGACGCGAGAGCGCGCGCGGGCCCCGCTGCCGCCGGGCTCGCAGCGAGGTCCAGCAGCCCGTTGTAGACCTCGTGCGCATCGATGTCGGACACCACGACATCAGCCCGGATCTCCTCCCCAGCCACGGTGCGTACGCCGGTCACGCCACCCCCTGCGGCGAGGATCGCGGAGACCGGCTCCTGCAGGCGGATCCGCACGCCGACCCGTTCCGCGCGCGCCGTCATCGCCTCAGCCAGCATGCCCAGCCCGCCGCCGATATGCCACACCCCGAACGTCTGCTCCACATAGGGGATGGTTGCCAGCACCGCCGGCGCGCGGCGCGGGTCGGAACCGGTGTAGGTCGCGTAGCGGTCGAGCAGTTGGCGAAGCCGCCGATCGCGCAGCGACGACGTGCCGAGGCCGTGCAGGGTGCGCCATGGCGCGATCGTGGCGATGTCGGACGGCCTGCGGGCCAGGCGGGCCAGCGATCGCCAGCCCTCCAGTGGCGACTGCAGGATCGGATCCCGGGTCAGCCTCCACATGTCACCGGCGCGGGCCATCAGCCGCCGCCAATCGTCGGCGGCCGAGCCCCCGAAGGCGTCGCCGAGGGCGTTCGCCGCGGCCGCGACACCGACCCCCGGCAGGGTCACCGAGCTCCCGTCGGCGAACCGGTACCGGAACCCGGGTTCCACCGGTTGCACGTCGATCTCGTCCTCCAGCGGCCGGCCGGTCTTCAGGAACAGGTCGCGATAGACGGCCGGCAGCGTGAACATGCTGGGACCGGTGTCGAAGGCGAAACCCTCGCGCCGCAGGGTGTGCAGCTTTCCGCCGGTCTGCGGACCTGCTTCCAGGAGCGTGACATCATGGCGCCGGGCTGCGAGTCGAGCCGCCACTGCCAGGCCCCCCGCCCCCGCGCCGACGACGACGACCCTGGCCATGGTGACCAGGGTAGTTGGCCGACGGTCGTCGATCCGGCGCCCGCCGGCCGCGCAGGGCTTGGCGTAGCCGCCGGTTCGGTGCATCTACCGACCGACCCACCGGCACCGCCGGGCGGTCCAACCATCCGCCGCCCGATGCCGAACCCGCGGAGCCTGCCCAACCCTGCTCACCCCGCCAGATTCCGAAGGACCCCCGAATGCCCCCGATGTGCTGGCGCAGCAGTCGGCCGGCGGCTCCGGGCCCCCGGCTGGTCGGTACTAGCGCCGCCGCCGATGCACGCCGCCAGGCGCGACACCGTCCCGGCGTCCGCCGCCGCCGTGCACCGCCACCGGCCGGCCCTTCCACTGCGTCGTACCCCGGCCGTGGGCGAGCAGCGAATCCACCGAGAGCCCGACGAAGGCCGCTATCGACAGGGGATGGGCCAGGCTGTCGGGCCAGACCGGTGAACCGGTGCGCCGCGCGACAAGGGCGCGGTTGGCCACGGCGGCGCAGTACCCGAGGGCGCCGATGGTGCGGCACCGACGATCCGGCCCGGCGAGCGCGGCTGCGGGCGGCACGACGTAGGCCAGCAGCAGGATCGCCCACACCGCCGCGGAGGCGCCCGCCCGGACCGCCACCGACGCATCGCGCGGGCCGAACGCCGCCCACAGCGACTTGCGGTAGCCCGCGCGGAGGTCGCCGGCACTTGCGTACATCCGGCACGATGCCGCTCGGCTGCCGTCCCACAGCGCAGTGCGGAACCCGGCGCGCTTCATGGCGCGGGCCAGTTCGATGTCCTCCAGGACGCAGCAGGCGACCGCCCGATGGCCCCCGATCGAGCGGTAGGCGGCGGCGGTCATCACCAGGAACTGCCCGTTGGCCGCGGCGAGGCTCGGCCGTCCGCGCCCGCCCGCCAGCCGCAGCGGCAGGGTCGTGACCCACGACCACTGCTGCAGCGGCTGCACCAGCCGGGGCAGCAGGCCGTCGGCCAGCTGCCGGGGCCAGACCGAGGCGAAGTCGGCGCCGGACGCCCGCAGCAGGTGGACGGCGCCGCTGATCGCATCGGGGGCCAGGACGACGTCGGCATCGAGGAAGACCAGCACCGATCCGGTCGCCCCGTCGGCCAGCCGCTGGCAGGCGAACGGCTTGCCGAGCCAGCCCGCGGGAGGCTGCCGGGACTCGCTGCGTACGGTGAGACGGCCGTCCCCGCCGCCCGTCTGCCGGGCGACCTGGGCCGTCCGATCGCTGGATCCGTCGTCCAGCACCGTCACTGTGAACTCCGGCAGCCCCCGCTGGGCCAGGGCCGAGACGACAGTGGCGCGGATCCGGGCCGCCTCGTCGCGGGCCGGGATCAGCACCGACACCGGTTCGCCGATCGGGTCCGGCGGGGCGGCCGGCCTGGCCACCAGGCGCAGATTCGCTGCCGCGTGGAGCGCACCGGCGATAGCCAGGCCGGTCCCCGCAGCCGTGAGCAGGCGCCAGGCGCGGCTCACGGGCGGGTCCAGAACGCCCTGGCCGCGACACCGCTGCGCAGCCACGGCACCAGGAGCAGCCCCATGACGGCCCCGCCGATCAGCGCCACCGGCAGCCGGCCCCAGAAGGCAGCGTTGGCCAGGACGTTCGATGCGTACACCC
>CAZECO010000024.1:5122-14776 GCA_964510455.1 uncultured Actinomycetes bacterium | reverse complement strand
ACCGGCAGCCGGCCCCAGAAGGCAGCGTTGGCCAGGACGTTCGATGCGTACACCCACAGCAGCATCGCCGCGGGCATCCGGTCGTCATGCGGCCCGGTGTCGGGCAGCCAGGCGGCCGCCAGGCCGAACAGGACCAGCCCCACCAGGAACCATCCCGCGAAGTTCTGGACGGGGATGCCGGGGATGCCCGGCACCGCGGTGGCGGGGCCCGTCCAGACCCAGTGGCCCTCGGCGACCATCTGCGGGTCGAGGAACAGATCCCAGGCGGTGAGCAGGGCCGCCGCGTAACAGGTCCGGGCCACGGGTCCCGACGCGGCGCGCCGGGCTGCCAGCAGCGCCGGGTAGGCCATCATCAGCCAGGCCAGCGGGATCACCAGGGGTACCGGCCCGACCTTCGGACCGAGGGTCTCGGCGTAGTCGTAGTGGCCGAACGGCAGGCCCGTGGTGGCTCCGACGGCTTCGGCGGTCCACCCCACGGTCAGCGCCAGCAGCAGGTACCTGGCGGCCCAGGCCGGCCCCCGGGTTGCGCCGGCGTGGGTCGTCGTGGCGGTCGCGAAGAGCACCACCGCGGCCACCGTCGCGCTGTCCCGTGCATCGTCCGGCACCAGAACCCACAGGATCTGGGCCAGCACTGTGGCGGCGGCAGCGGCGAGCGATACCCGGTACAGAATCGCCGAGGTCCTTCTCGCGCCGGTTGTCCCCAGCGCGGTCATGGAGCTTCGGACGCCGCGAGATCACCGACCTCGGCCGCCTCGCCGGCAGTGATGCGCAGCAGTTCGGCGTACGAGGTGCAGAAGACCCAGCGCGGGTGCCCGGCACCGCACCAGACGGACGGGAACTGGGCGAGTTCGACGTCCACCAGCGTCTGCAGCGGTTTCGGGTGGCCGACCGGGGCAACGCCGCCGATCGGCTGGTGGGTCCAGCGGCGCACCTCGTCCGGTGTCGCGGGACGCAGGTCGGTGACGCCGAGGAGCGCGCTCAGGGTCAACGGATCGGCCCGATGGCCGCCGGAGGTGACGACCAGCAGGGGCTCGTGATCGGCTGCGAAGACCAGCGAGTTCGCAACGGCTGAGACGCGGATGCCGAGCTGCGCGGCGGCCTCGGCCGCGGTTCGGGCGGGCCGGGGGAGCGGCTGGGGCCGGTACTGGGTGCCGAGACCGGCGAGGGCATCGGCGACCTTGCGCACCTGCTCGGGCACCGGGCGGGCCTGTTGGCTCATACCGCACAATCTAGGGCGCGGGCGATGGCGTAGCGGGTGCAATCCCGGCTCGGGGTACGCGGCTCGCCATTCCCGTCGCCCAAAGCCGTACCTGCCCCGTTGACTCCCGCCGCAGCGCCCGCTTAAGGTAGGCACATCTCGAACATGTGTTCGAGATGTGTTCGTGGAACGGGGAGGAGCCACATGTCCCGACAGTACTCGGATCAGATCACGGTGCGGTGCGCCGCGGCTGCCCCCATGGATCCCGACGGGCAGCCGCCGGAGCAGTTCGTCTGGCGCAGGCGGCGCTACCGGGTGGTGAGCATCCTGCAGCGCTGGGTGGAGGTCGGTTCCTGGTGGCGCGCCGCCGGCAGCGCCGCCGATGAGGAGTACGAGCTGTGGCGGGTCGAGGCAGCCGCCGAACGGCGACAGCACCAAGCCGGGCAGTACGACCTGTGCCGGCACCGAGGCACCGGGCACTGGTTCCTGGTCCGTGCGTTCGACTGAGGGAGATTCCAATGCAGTCATTGACTTCGGCGCCGCCATCGACGTCCGGACAACCGGTTCGCCGAGCCGACCCGGCAATCGAATTGCTCGCCTCCGCGTTCGATGCGCTGCGCCGTGCAGAGTGGGCGACTTCGGCGGGGGTGCGCTACGAGCTGGCGTACCTGAGTGCGTTGCGCAGCGGCGCTGCGGTGCTGGCCCTGCGCGCGAAGCCCCGCAGCCTGCGCACCAGGCCGCGCGGGATGTGGGGGCTGCTGGCCGCAGCCGCCCCGGAGCTGGCGGAATGGGCGCAGTTCTTCGCGCTGTGCGGCGCGCAGGGCGCGGCATCGCAGGACGGCCGAGGACTCGTGTCGGCCCGGCAGGCGGACGATCTGATGCGGGATGCGGCCACGTTCCTGGCGATCGCCCAGGGGAGTGTCGCCCATGACGGCGTCGCCCCCGGCCGGGCCGCCGATGGCCCCACCGCCCCGGCCCGCGCCGCAGCCCGGGCTCGGCGCTGACCATGTCCGACTTCATCCACCTGCACACCGCGTCCAGCTACTCCCTGCGGTACGGCGCCAGCACGCCCGACGCGCTGGCGGGTGCTGCTGCCGGGCTCGGGCAGGGCGCGCTGGCGCTGACCGACCGGGACGGGGTGTACGGCGCGGTGCGGTTCGTGCGGGCCTGCGCCGGGGCGGGGATCGCGGCCGTCCTCGGCGCGGACCTCGCGGTGGCGCCGCTGCTGCCGCAGCCGCAGCGGCCGGCGGCGAAGCGGCGCACCCCGGCCCGGGGCGGCACCTGGTTGGAGGCGCCGCAGCCGCGGGCGGTGTTCCTGGCGCGCGGGGCTGCGGGCTGGGCGTCGCTGTGCCGGCTGGTGTCGTGCGCCCACCTCACCGGTGAGCGGGGCGCGCCGCAGGTGACCCTGGAACAGGTGGCCGCCCACTCCGCCGGGCTGGTCGTCCTGCTCGGACCCGCGTCGGAGATCGGGTGGGCGCTGCAGCGGCGCCGCGAGGATCTGGCCGATCGGATCCTCCGGCGCTGGCAGGACGTGCTCGACCCGGGCTGCGCGGTCATCGCGGTGGCGTCCCATCGGGCGGCCGACGACGCCGGATGCGTGCCGGCGGGGCTGCCGCTGTCGTCCGCCGCGGCCGCGCGGATGTTCGGCTGGGCGCAGCAGCGCGGAGCGCCGAGCGTGCTGACCAACGCGGTCCGCTACGTCGATCGCGGCAGCGCGCCGGTGGTGGACGTCCTGGACGCGGTGCGCCGGCTGGTGCCGCTGGACCGGCGGCACCTGGACCGCGCCAACGCGGAGGGCCGGCTGAAGAGCGGCGCCGAGATGGCGCAGCTCGCGCAGGAGATCGCGCGCCTGTCCGGGCACGGGCGGCGCGAGGCCGCGCGGCTGCTGGCGCGGACCGTGGCGCTGGGCGAGTCCTGCCGGATCGATCCGGAGCGCGACCTGGGCATGGGCAAGGTGTATGTCCCCGAACTCGACGTGCTGCTGCCGGACCGCCCGATCGCAGCCGGGCCCCGGGACATCGCGGCGGAGCACGCGGCCGCCGATGCGGTGCTGCGCCAGCGCTGCGCGGCCGGCCTGCACACCCGCGGCTACGGCGGGACCGATACGGACTCGGTCGCCGCGCAGCAGCGGCTGGCCGACGAGCTCGACACTATCGCCTCGATGGGCTTCGCCGGATACTTCCTGACGGTGGCCGAAGTGGTGGACCTGATCCGTTCCATGGGGGTGCGGGTGGCGGCGCGCGGCTCGGGCGCGGGCAGCCTCGTCAACCATGCGCTGGGCATCTCCGGCGTCGATCCGATGCGCCACGGCCTGCTGATGGAGCGCTTCCTGTCCCCGCTGCGCCGCGTGCTGCCCGACATCGACATCGACGTGGAATCCGCCCGGCGCACCGAGATCTACCAGCGGATCCTCCAGCGGTTCGGCGGCCAGCGCTGCGCCTGCGTCTCGATGATGGAGACCTACCGGGTCCGCCACGCGGTCCGCGACGTCGGCGCGGCGCTCGGCCTGCCCGCGGGGGAGGTCGATGCCTTCGCCAAGGCCTTCCCGCACATCCGTGCCCGCGATGCCCGTGCCGCCCTGCGCGACCTGCCGGAGCTGCGGTCCTCATCGCTGGGCCGGCAGGCCGCGCGCGGGGAGCTCGATCATTACCTCGAGCTGGTCGAGTCGCTGGACGGACTGCCCCGGCACATCGCGCTGCACCCGTGCGGGGTCCTGCTGTCGGATGCGACCCTGCTGGACCGCACCCCGGTGGAGGCGTCCTGGATGGGGTTCCCGATGAGCCAGTTCGACAAGGACGACGTCGAGGAGCTGGGCCTGCTCAAGCTCGATGTGCTCGGCATCCGGATGCAGTCGGCGATGAGCCACGCCGTCGCCGAGATCGCCCGGGTCTCCCAGCAGCAGGTGGATCTCGACACGGTCCCGCTCGACGATCCGGCCACCTACGACCTCATCGCATCGACCCGCACCCTGGGCTGCTTCCAGATCGAGTCGCCCGGGCAGCGGGAGCTCATCGGCAAGTTCGGGCCGTCCGACTTCGACGACATCATCATCGACATCTCCCTGTTCCGGCCCGGACCGGTGAAGAGCGACATGGTGACACCGTTCCTGAACGCCCGCCACGGCTGGGCCGAGCCGGAGTACCTGCATCCGGACCTGCGCGAGGTGCTGCAGTCCACCGCGGGCGTGGTGGTGTTCCACGAGCAGGTCATGCAGATCATCGCGGTCTTCACCGGCTGCTCGCTGGCGCAGGCCGACGAGACCCGGCGGAGCCTGGGCTCCTTCGACGGGCAGCAGGAGGTCCGGGGCTGGTTCTACCAGCAGGCGCTGCGCCGCGGGTACCGCCTCGCTGCGGTGGAGCGGGTGTGGGACGTGCTGATGGCGTTCGGGTCGTTCGGCTTCTGCAAGGCCCACGCGGCGGCCTTCGCGCTGCCCACCTATCAATCGGCGTGGTTGAAGACGCACCATCCTGCGGCGTTCCTGGCCGGCGTCCTCACCCATGATCCCGGGATGTACCCCAAGCGCCTGATCCTCGACGACGCCCGGCACTTCGGCGTGGCCGTGCTGCCGATCGACATCAACGCCTCCGACGATGCCTACCGGGTGGAGGCGGTGGGCGACGGCGGCTACGGCATCCGGCTGCCGTACGGGGAGGTCAAGGGGATCTCCGCCGCCGAGGTCGCGCAGATGGTGGCCAACCGGCCCTACGCGAGCCTGGCGGACTTCTACAACCGCGCCGGGGTGTCGCGGCCGGTCGCGGAGAGCCTGGTCATCCTCGGCGCGTTCGATCAGCAGTACGGGATCGGCCGCGATGTCCACGCGGTGCGCCGCGATCACCTGACCCGGCGGGATCTCCTCCTGCAGCTCGCCGAGCTGGAGCGGTTCGCGCGCTCGCTGTCCCGCGGCAGCCGGCGCGCGCGGACCGGGGCGCCGCCGGCGGCCGCGGACGACGACCCGGCGCACAGCGCGGCGCGGCAGTCGCAGGCGCCCGCCGCGCCGTCCTGCGAACCGTCCGCCCAGCTGCTGCTGGACCTCGGCGACGAGCCGGGCGCGGTGTCGTGCAGCGGCTTGCCGGAGATGGATGCCGGGGAGCGGGTGCGCGCCGAGCTGGAGCTCCTGGGCCTGGATGTCAGCATGCATGTCATGGAGTTCTACGCGCCGATGCTGGCGGAGCTGGGCACGGTCGCAGCCGTCGATCTGGTGGGCTGCCGGTCGAAGGCGGATGTCCTGGTCGCGGGGATGAAGGTCGCCACCCAGACCCCTCCCGTCCGCAGCGGGCGGCGGGTGGTGTTCCTGACCGTGGACGACGGCACCGGCCCCGCCGACGCCACCTTCTTCGAGGACGCGCAGGACCCCTACGCCGAGACGGTGTTCCACCACTGGCTGCTGCTGGTCCGCGGCGAGGTGCGGCGCACCGGCCGGCGGGGGGTCTCCATCCGCGCCACCGGCGCGTGGGACCTCCACCAGATCATGAGCACCTGGCGGGCAGGCGGAGTCGCCGGGGTGCGCGACCTGCTCGGGACGCCGCCGCAGCCCCGCGCCCAGCCGGCAGGCCGGCAGGGGCCGCGGCGCCGGATGCTGGTCCATGCGTCGGGGTTCGCGAGCAACGTGTACGCCGACGTCCGTCCCGCGGGGGAAGATGTGGGCAACGGGCCGCCGGGCAAGCTCTGGCACAGCAGCGGCGGCAGCAGCGGATGGTGAGCAGATGAGCCGCAGTCAGTTGCGCCGCGGATCCAGCCCCACCAGGCTGGGCGCCGACGAGACCGGATGCACCGTCCTGCATGTCGACATGGATGCGTTCTACGCCTCGGTGTCCCTCCTGCAGAACCCCGGGCTCGTCGGCCGTCCGGTCATCGTGGGCGGCTCGAGCAACCGCGGCGTGGTCCTGTCCGCGACCTACGAGGCCAGGGCGCTCGGCATCCATTCGGCGATGCCGATGAGCCGGGCGCGGAGGATGGCGCCCGACGCGGTGATCATCCAACCCGACTTCGCCGCGTACTCCCGCGCCAGCGCCTCGGTCATGGAGATCTTCGGCTCCGTGACCGACAAGGTGGAGCCGCTGAGCGCCGACGAGGCCTTCCTCGACGTGTCGGGGGCGCTGCGCCGGCTGGGCAGCCCGACCCGGATCGCAAAGACCATCCGGGCGCTGGTGTACGACGAGCAGGGCATCACCTGCTCGATCGGCATCGCAGCGAACAAGTTCATCGCCAAGATGGCATCCTCGGCCTGCAAGCCCGACGGGATGCTGCTGGTTCCCGCCGAGGCGATCGTGGCGTTCCTGCATCCGATGCCGGTCGCGGCGCTGTGGGGGGTGGGGGAGCGCACCGAGGAGCGGCTGCACCGGCTGGGGCTGCGCACGGTCGCCGACATCGCCGCGACCCCGCAGGCGACGCTCGTCCGGGCGTTCGGCCCGGCGCTGGGAGGACACCTGCACGACCTGGCCTGGGGGCGCGACCCGCGCAAGGTGTCGCCCGGGGATCCGGAGCGCAGCATCGGAGCCGACGAGACGTTCACCACCGATGTCGATGACCCCGAGGTCATCCGGGCGGAACTGCTGCGGCTGTCCGACAAGGTCGCCCGGCGGATGCGGCGTGCGGGGATGGTGGGCCGGACGGTGCAGTTGCGGGTGAGGTTCGCGGACTTCACCACGATCTCGCGGTCCAAGACGCTGCGGGACACCACCGATGTCAGCCAGGACATCTACCGGACCGCGTCGGCGCTCTTCGACGGCCTGGGGCTGCAGCGGGTCCGGCTGCGCCTGGTGGGAGTCCGTGTGGAGCATCTGGTGGACGCCGGGAGTGCGACCGAACAGCTGCTGCTCGACGCGCCGGAGCACGGGTGGCGGGATGCGGAGCAGGCTCTCGACCGGGTGCGGGACCGGTTCGGCCCCAGCAGCCTGACGCTGGCGCGGCTGATCGAACGCGGCGACTTTGTTCACGGGCCGGAGGGGCCTCCCGAATTACGGAGATGAGGGTGTTCGGAAGAGCCTGAACCCGTGCGCGTCCATCCCCCTGGGCGCACCGAGCCGGAGCACATTCCCCCAACGCGCGTCCAAGCTGAGCTTCAGGTCTAAACTTGCCTGAGCAGGAGGTTCCGTTCGACTTCCCACCCTCCACGCGGAGGGCCTATCCTGAACGTGAATCCGTATCGGGAGGTGTCAGGTGCCGCTCTCAGACCACGAGCAGCGTCTGCTTGAGCAGATGGAGCGAGCCCTCTATCAAGAGGATCCCAAGTTCGCCTCCTCGCTGCGGAACGGTCGCAGCGGGAGCCTCGATCGCAAGCGGATCGCCATCGGTTCGCTGGGTGTGCTGCTCGGCCTTGCGGTGGTGGTGACCGGCGTCGCAGTGACCACGCCCGGCATCGGCGTGCTGGGCTTCGCGCTGATGGTTGCCGGCGCCTTCTGGGCGTGGACCGGCACTCGGACAGAGGGGGCAGCGGTGATGGGTGCCGCCGAGCCCGCACTCGGACCGGACCCCAGGCACGACCGCGGGCACGCCTCCTCGGCCTTCATGACCAAGATGGAGCAGCGCTGGCGCAAGCGGCGCGAGGGCAGCGGCTGAGGCTCCGATGCGCGGCGCGTTCAGTGCCGCCGCAACGACCGGGGGAGCACCCTGCCGACGGGTGTCCGGGGTAGCGCATCGAGCGCACCGATCACCGCCTCCGCGCTGTCGGCGACCCGCGCATCCATGTCCGGACCGCCCGGTTCGCCGGTGATCACCGCCGAACCGGTGCCCGCCAGGGGCACCGCACCGGCGGGCGCATACTCACGGACCTCCATGGCGCCGACCAGCTGCCACACTGCCGCCCCGACTTCAGCATCGGCACCGCGTTCGGACAATACGTCGATCAGCGCGTCGGCCTGCTGCCGCAGGGTCGCACTGCGCGGCCAGACGACCTGCGCATCGACCGCCGTCGCGGCAACCTCTTGCCAGGCTGCCAGAACCTCGCCGTCGCCGGCGCGGTCAAGGCGCTTGCGGCGGAGCCTTCGCCGCAGGATGACCGGCATCAACAGGCTGCATGCCAGCGCGGCGGCGAGCGCGGCCGGCCACCACACAGCAGCGCCCGCACCGGTGTCCGCCTCGGTGCTCGTCCCGGGGGCCTCCGGCGGCACCTGGGCGGCGTCCGGGGCGTCTTGCGGCGGTGCCGTGGGCTCCGGCGCGTCCGGCAGTTCGGGGGCGTACGGCGGCGGCGCCACTGCCGCGGACGCCGATGCAGGGGTGGGTTCGAAGCGCACCCAGCCGAAGCCGTCGAACCACAATTCGGGCCAGGCATGCGCGTGCGCGGTGGTGACGATGAACGACCCGTCCGGCAGTTGCGATCCTCCGGTGAACCCGACCACGACTCGGGCCGGAATCCCGAGGGTGCGCGCCATGGCCGCCATCGCGGTGGCGAATTGCTGACAGAAGCCGACGCGGTCCTCCAGGAAGGCCGATAGTGGATCGCGCTCACCCGATGGCGGAACCGTCAAGGAGTACTCGAACCCGCCTGCCGCCGTGAACCAGCGCTGCAGCGCCAGCGCTCTGTCGTAGTTCGTCGCTGCCTCCGCCGTGACCTGGGCAGCCAGTGCGGCGACGTCCGGGGGCATCGATGCGGGTACCTGCTGCGTCACCGGGCCGGGCTGCGTGGACTGCGACCCGGCACCCGCCAGGGCATCGGCCGCGGGCGGGGCGCCGGAGGTGCGGGCGCGGTAAGCGGATCCGGTCGCCCAGGCATCCGTGCTCACGACATCCGACGTCCGTAGGTCCCACGCCCAGCGCTGTCCGCCGGGATCCATCTGGATCGCTGCGACCTGGTCGGGCACGGGCAGGTACGGATTGGCGAGGGTCGCGATCCTGATGTCCAACGAGGGGCCCTCGGGGCTGTCGGTCCCGGCACCCGGCGCCGGCTGCTCGACGGACTGCCCCGGGGCGAGCGGATAGGGCGTCCAGGCGGTGCCGTCGAACCGTTCCAGCGTCACCATGCCCAGGTACTTCGCCTCCCCGTCCGAGCTGGTGTACCGGAGGATCTCGCGCGGCGATCCGCTGCTCAGCCTGGTCCGGACGTCGACGAACGGGTCCAGCGAGGTGTTCGGTCCTCCCTGCCCGGACGGCCCGGCGGTGACGTCGCTCCACCAGGAGCGCAGCCACGGCGACTCTGTGCCGGATGGCGCGAGCACCACCAGGAGCAGGGCGGTGCATGAGATCGCTGCCGTGGACAGCACCGCGAGGCTGGGCCAGTTCCTGCGGGCGGTGCTGCTCCCCAGCCTCGGCAGCGCATCGATCCGCGCTGCCTGGTCCACCGCCAGCAGGAGCAGCCAGCCGACGGCCGGACCGGCCAGCAGCAGCGCCAGCGGCCCCGCGGGCCGGATGCCCAGCGGGGTGGCGGCCACCGCCAGGAGCACGATGCCCGCCAGCCCCGGCATCCCGAGTCCCACGGCCAGCGTCTCGGCCAGGAGTGCGGCCAGGAAGACCAGCACAAC
>CAZECO010000024.1:1868-5022 GCA_964510455.1 uncultured Actinomycetes bacterium | reverse complement strand
GGCGAAGGCGAAGGTCTGGGCGAACGGGATCACCACCAGCGGCACCGGCAGCGCCCGCAACAGGGCCCCGGTGCCGCACACGGTGGCGATGGTCACCAGCGCGGGCATGATCCAGTGCGCGTCGCTGAACAGCACCGAGATCGGCATGCAGGCCAGTGCGAGTGCGACCGCGGTTGCGGCGGGAACCGCAACGCCCGGTCGAGACCCCCCGCGGGCGACCTGTGTCGGAAGGACCCGGATGTCCCCGGTCGCGGTGGTCATGAGTGCACGCTCCACCGCTGTGCTGCCGCGTTCCACACGACGGCCAGCGTCGTGCTGCCGTCCCAGACGATGTCTGCTGCTGGTGAAGGCCGCGCGCCCGCCGGTGCCGACTCGGTCTGCAGGACGAGCAGATTGGTTGCCGCGGACAGGTACCGGCTGCCTGATCCGATGACGGCGTAGCTCGCGTCGATCGGTTCCGAGGCAGCCTCGGCCGCAGCCGGGCCGATCTCGTCCGGTTGGAGTGCGGCCAGCACGGTGAGGACCTCGAGCTGCCCGCGCTGCCCCTGCGGCCACGGCTGGGCTGTCAGTCGCCGGCCCGATGTCGTACGCAATGAGACGGCCCAGCCCCGGTCGATCAACCATACGGCGATGCTGGCCGCAGCCGAAACCGCGCGCTCGAACCCGTCCTCGGTGCGGTAGCCCCGGCTCGAGCAGTCCAGGCTGATCACTGCTCGACGGGTCGGCTGGGGGTCTTGGGCGCGCACCATGGGCTGGTCGTAACGGGCGGTGGCCGGCCAGTGCATCCGGCGCAGATCGTCCCCCGGTTGGAAGATGCGGGGCACCGCATCGGTGCGGTCGTTCCCGAACCCCTGCCGAGCGTCCTCGATCACCGGTTCGCCTTCGCCCGAGCCGGGCGCCACGGGCATACGCCCCTCGGCCAGGGGCTCGACCCGCGGGAACACAACGGTTCGGCCGCCGGTGTCTCCCGCGACCAGGCCGCTCGCGATACCCAAGGGGTCCGGAAGGTCCAGGCTGACGCGGGGCCAGTCGTGGATGCCGCGTCGCACAGCCATGAACGGCCGCCGCACGTCCACCTCGTGCTGGTCGAGCACCACACGCGCCCACGGCTGATCGTCCGCCCCTGCCGCCATGCCCCAGTCCGGAACCAGCCCGCCCACCAGCGCCGGTCCGCCGTCGGGGCGTCCGACCGTCAGCTCTGCAGCGGCCGTCACATCCTCGCCGAGCCGCGCTGTGAGCGGCAGCGTCACCCGGGCGATGTCGCAGCCCGCCCGGCGCAGCAGCGCCCACCCCACCGACAGCCCGACCACCACCACGCAGAACACACCAGCACCCAGCAGCACCACCGAATGGGTCAGCAGCCCGGCGCACCCGACGACGATGCCGGACACCAGCATCCCAACCCCTCGGGCCGTCAGCCGGAAGGCCTTCATCGGGGCGGCGGCCCAGGTGCGGGCACCGGGATCCGGGAGATGACGTCACGGATCACGGCGGCTTCGGGGGTCCCGGCAACAGCAGCGTCGGGGCGCAGGATGATCCGGTGCGCCAGGACCGGTTCGGCCAGGGCCTGGACATCGTCGGGGACCACGAAGGTGCGGCCGGCCAGCGCGGCGCGGGCGCTGGAGGCCCGCAGCAGATGGATGCTGGCGCGGGGCGATGCGCCCAGCGACACGGCGTGATGCAGCCGCGTCCCCTGGGACACGGCGACGACGTAGCGACGAATGGCGT
This sequence comes from uncultured Actinomycetes bacterium, assembly GCA_964510455.1. Lineage (GTDB taxonomy): Bacteria > Actinomycetota > Actinomycetes > S36-B12 > CAVXYG01. The sequence goes on along the minus strand of CAZECO010000024.1, from coordinate 3,294 downwards.
CCGAGGCGTGGATCTGCGCCGTGTAGGCCATCAGCCTCAGCAGCTGCAGCGGGGTGACGACCGGTTCGACCGGCAGCACCCTGCCGTAGCCGGCATGCGTCGCGAGCATCGCCCGCTCGGCTTCGGCGTCGGGGTAGCCGATGCCGATCCGCGCCATGAACCGGTCCCGCTGCGGCTCTGGCAGCGGATAGGTCCCGGCCATGTCGATCGGGTTCTGGGTGGCGATCACGAAGAAGGGGTCCTCGAGGCGGTACGTGGCCCCGTCGACGCTGACCTGTCCCTCGGCCATGCACTCCAGCAGGGCCGACTGCGTCTTGGGGGAGGAGCGGTTGATCTCGTCGGCCAGCACGATATTCGCGAACACCGGTCCGGGCCGGAACTCGAACTCCCGCGTCGCCATGTTGAACACCGAGCTGCCGGTGACATCGCTGGGCAGCAGGTCGGGGGTGAACTGGATCCGGTGCATCGTCCCTCCGATGCAAGCTGCCAGCGACTTGGCGAGCATCGTCTTGCCGACACCGGGGACGTCCTCGACCAGCAGGTGGCCGCGCGCCAGCAGGGTGAGTAGGGCCATCCCGATCGCTTGCGGCTTGCCGTGGATCACCCGCGAGAGCTCCTCGTGGATCCGGTTCACGCTCGCGATGAACTCATCGGAGGAGGGCAGCGCGGTCGCACGGGCGTCCGATGGCGCTGTGCTCGCGTCGGTGGACACACGCACTCCTCCCAGCCGGTCCTACCACTTTATGGGAGGTGGGAGGACCGCGACACCTCCGATCGACCCCCCTGACGGCTCCACGGCGCCGCAACGGCAGTATCGATGCAGGCGCAATCGCGTCCGGTGGGGTCGCCGGGCGCACGACAAGGAGGGGCGACGTGGCTGTTCATGAGGCGGTCCTGGGCAAGTTCTTCGAGGACTTCGTCGTAGGCGATGTCTACCAGCACCCGTTCGGACGGACGATCTCCGAGACCGACAACACCTGGTTCACGCTGCTCACCTGCAACACCAATCAGATGCATTTCAACGCCCACCTGTCGCAGCAGAACCCCGTCACCGCGGGGAAGGTCATCGTGGTCTCCGGGCTGACCGTGGCGCTCGTGCTCGGATTGTCGGTGATCGACATGAGCCAGAACGCGGTGGCCAACTTGGGGTGGAACAACATCAAGCTGACCCATCCGGTCTACGTGGGCGACACCATCTACGCCGAGAGCATCTGCACCGACAAGCGCGAGTCGTCGTCGCGGCCCACGATGGGCATCATCAGCATGTTCACCCGGGCCCTGAACCAGGACGGCGCTGTGATCATGACCTACGACCGCTCCGTGATGATCCCCAAGCGATCCTCCGGTGTCGGGCAGAACTACTTCCCGGCGGCGAAGTCCGGCGCGCTGGAGATGCCGCAGCGGTAGCCGGATCGGCCGGTTCGGG
>CAZECO010000024.1:0-1768 GCA_964510455.1 uncultured Actinomycetes bacterium | reverse complement strand
GCGAAGTCCGGCGCGCTGGAGATGCCGCAGCGGTAGCCGGATCGGCCGGTTCGGGCTTTCGTGCGCCGGGCGTGGGCGGCGCAATGAGCGCCCGGACCCAGTCGCCTGCAACGAGCGCCACCGCAGTTCGCGGCTGGTCATGATCGGCGGCTGGTCGCGTGTTCGCCAGGATTCCCGACCCGGGCGCGGCGGACTGTCGTGGGGCTGCAGGAATCCACACCATCTACATGACTGATTCGAGGCTGGAGCGATGGAGCAGATCAGCAAGCGGCTGATGAGCTGGGCGTCGATCCTGGAGGACGCGACCCGTCAGCAGGCTGTCACTACGAGCAGCATGCCGTTCATCTTCCCGCACTTGGCGCTGATGCCCGACGCGCACCTGGGCAAGGGGGCGACCGTCGGGTCGGTGATCCCTACGCTCGGGGCCATCATCCCGGCCGCGGTCGGCGTGGACATCGGCTGCGGGATGGTGGCGCTCGAGACCGGCTACACAGCAGCGGAGCTCCCCGATGATCGGCGCGGGCTGCATGCGGCGATCAGCGCGGCGGTGCCGTTGTCGGCCGGGACGAACAACACCGGCACCTACTCCGAGCAGACGGCGCAGCGGATCGCCGAGCTGGAGGAGCTGGCTGGGATCGAGCAGGCCGAGGGCATCGCCCCGAATTGGAGGATGCAGCTGGGCTCGCTCGGCTCCGGCAACCATTTCATCGAGGTCAGCCTCGATGAGCGCGACCACGTCTGGCTGTTCCTGCATTCGGGCTCCCGGGGCGTGGGGAACAAACTGGCGAGCAAGCACATCGCAGTGGCGCAGAAGCTGTGCGAGAAGTGGTGGATCAGTCTTCCCGATCGGGACTTGGCCTACCTGGTGGAGGGTGACAAGGAGTTCTGGGCGTACATGGAGGCCCTGCGGTGGGCGCAGCGGTTCGCCTTCCTGAACCGCGAGGAGATGATGCACCGGGTCATCGACTGCTTCACCGGGTGGGTCGGCGGCCCGATTCGCGAGGGGGAGTCGATCAACTGCCACCACAACTACACCGCGCGGGAGAGGCACTTCGGCAAGGACGTCTGGGTGTCTCGGAAGGGCGCCATCGACGCTGCCGAGGGAGTCCGGGGGCTGATCCCCGGGTCGATGGGAGCGGCCTCGTATGTTGTGACCGGGCGCGGCAACCGATTGGCGTTGAACTCCTCGCCGCACGGGGCCGGCCGGAACCACTCGCGCGCCTCTGCGCGACGGTTGTTCACCCGTGCAGACCTCGACCACCGCATGGAAGGCATCGCCTGGGGGCAGTCCGATGCTTTCCTCGACGAGCACCCCGATGCCTACAAGGACATCGACGTGGTCATGGACGACGCCAGGGACTTGGTCGTGATCGATCGCGTCCTTCGGCAGATCGTGAACGTCAAGGGGGAGTGAGGCGGATCGGTGCGCGAACGACGCACCTGCCCGCAGGCCCGTGCACACGCGTAGCCGTGGCCTTGCCTCCGCGAGATTCGCTCGGGCGGCGTCCGGCGAGTATCCCGCGCCCGGAGCGCCGCTCATCGGTAGCGTGGCACGCCTGTCGGACGCCTGAAGGCGCGGCGGGCGCGAGCGTCCAGGCATTCCAGGCGTGGGAACGCGTCCAAACTTCGGGCATCCCCGAAAGGCCCCGCTCAGCTCGCGCGCATGCCCGAAATTCCGACGCGTTCCCACGCCTGCAAACAGCGCCCCAGGGCAGCGCCGCGCCGTCGCCTGCCCGAGCACCCCCGGCGACCAGCGGCCGCCGGCCTC
>CAZECO010000023.1:7024-25683 GCA_964510455.1 uncultured Actinomycetes bacterium | reverse complement strand
ACGGGGCCGATCGGGGTCTGTCCGAGCTCGGGGAAGGGCTAGAGGCGCAGCGTGAGCACCCACGATCCTCGGGACTTCCCCCGGTTCCCTGACATCCCGCACCAATCCTTCGCAACGGGGGGAGGATTCGAGGACCCGTCCCAGTCCCCGTACGGCGGCCCGGGTCCGGTCCTCACCATCCCCCGTCCCCCGCTGGGGTACTTGGCCGCGTCCGCGCTGACCGTCCTCGCCGCCGCGGCGCTGCTGATCGGGTTCCGGAGCCAGCCGTGGGGCAGCGGGCTGGCCTGGCTGCTGGCAGGTCCCATCAACGTGCTGATCATCGGCGCATTCATCGGCGAGGACCACCGGCGACGCGCCGGGTCGATCTACGAGGACCTGGGGTGGCCCAATGTCGCCTACAAGGTGCTGCTGCTCCTGGGCGCCGTCGTGGCGAGCCTGGCTTCGTGGTTCTTCGCGGATTGGGCGGGCCGGCTGTGATGAGAGGGAACGCGATCCGGGCCCTGCTGGCGGGGGCGCTGCTGATCGGCCTGCCCCTGGCGTCGGTGCAGCCCGTGGCGCACGCGGTCCAGACCGATGCCGTGAGTTCGCTGGGCGGGTGCCTGGTGGCACAACGATCGGGGGACGTGCTGCTGCTGCTGGACCAGTCGGCGAGCCTGCAGACAACGGATCCGACGGACGCGCGGGTGACGGCGGCGGAGTACCTGATCGAGAGCCTGGCCGGCTTCGCGCAGCGCAACGAAGTCGATCTGAACCTTGCCGTCGCGGGTTTCGATGTGAACTTCGAAATGGTCTCCGGCTGGGAATCGGTGGGGGACGGTGCGGCGCCGGGAACCCTGCAGTCACTGGCATCCATGGCCTCGCGGGACACCGGCTACGAGACCGACTACTGGACCGCCCTGGAGGGTTCCCGCCAGGTCCTGCGGGACCAGTCGCTGGCCACCGGTGAGGCGAACCGGTGCCAGGGGCTGGTGTGGTTCACCGACGGCCAATTCGAGCTGGACTCCAGGAGCACCGCGCGCGAGCGGCAGTCCTACGGCACCACGAAGCCGTACGCGCCCGGCATCGAGCTGACCACGGACGAAGCCGCCCGCACGGCGGAGCAGCTCGGTCGGGATTCGCTGTGCCGGGCCGGCGGCCTCGCCGATCAGATCCGCCAGGCGGACATCCGGATGATGGCGATCGGGCTCCAGGGCGAGAACGCCGCCGCCCAGGACTTCGGCTTCATGCAATCCATCGCAACCGGGGTCGGCTCCGACGGGGCTTCCTGCGGCGCGATCCAGGAGCCGGACGCCGGCGTGTTCACACTGGCCTCCGACATCAACAGCCTGCTCTTCGCATTCGACGACTTCGGCAACCCGGACCAGCCGCCGCTGAGCTCGCAGCGGCCCGCGTGCGCGACATCCGGCTGCGCCGATGGACGCCACACGGTCGTCCTCGACGGTTCCATCCGCAGTGTTCGGATCCTCGCCGGGTCCGACCTCCCTGCCGCACAGCTGGAACTGCTGGCCCCATCCGCACAGCAGCCCGCACTGATCCGCCCGGGCGCCACCGGATCCCAGATGTTCGGGGAGACCAGGGCGGAATGGCGATGGGTGTCGACGACCGCGGCGGAGATCCTGCTGACCCCGGGATCCGACCGCGGATCGGGCGACTGGACCGGGGTGTGGTCCCTGACGTTCGTGGACCCGTCCGCACCGCCCGAATCCCTGACCCGCACCAACATCCATGTGGAGGGCGACCTGGCGCCCGCCCTGCTCAACGCGGCCGACCTCGACTGGCGGGTCGGCGGCACGATGGATGATCTCCAGTTCGGCATGACGCGGCGCGGATCGGCCGACCCCGTCGACGCCGAGGACCTCCCGTCGACGATCGCGCTCAACGCCATCATCGAGCCCCCCGGGCAGTCCCGCATCGAGGTGCTCACCGACGCGCCGCCCTCGGAATTCGCGCAGCCTTCGACGGTCGATCTGAGCGGGGCCGAGCCCGGGCCCGCGTTCGTGGTGATGCAGCTGGACGTGACCACGGCGCCGGCGGTCGCCGCAGACGGCACCGCGTATCCGGGCACCCCGTTGGCGCCGCAGACCGTCAGGCTGCCGGTGACGTTCGCCGCTCCCGCGAACTTCCCGACCGTGGCCGCGCGCGTCGACTTCGGCACGACCGAAGGCACCGGACCGCTGGATGCGGCGCTGCCGGTTGCCGGACCGGGATGCGTCTGGCTCGACGGCCCGCCGACCATCACGGGGGCGCCGGACAACATCGGCACGGTGGCGGTCGGCACCGACTCGGCGCGCTCCCCGGACACGTGCCTGCGCCTCGCCGACGGCGAGGAGGCAGCCCTCCCGCTGAGCCTCAGCTTCGAAGAGTCCGGCAACGGCTCGATCACCGGGTCGATCCGGGTGGGCATCATGCCCCTCGACGAGCCGTCCCTGGCGCGGGAGCAGTCGGTGGAGATCCTGGCGGATCTCCGCAAGCCGGTCGATGCGGTCGTGCGCAACAGCCTGGCTGCCGGCCTCTTCGTCCTGGGGACGGTGATCCCGCTCGTCCTGATGTGGCTGATGACCTGGTGGCGGGCCCGCATCCCCGGATTCCCCCTGCTGGGCGGGAGTGCGGAGGTCGAGCTGCTGGACGGTTCGCTGCGGCGCACCCACCCGCCCGGACCGCTCGCCATCGCCGCCGTCGAACTGCGGCACATCGACGTTCCCGAGAACGGCGCGAAGAAGCTGGAGATCGCCGGGACGGCAGCCACCCTGCAGACCACCGCGCGCAACCCCCTGGCGGCGCGCGTGCGGGTGATCGCCCCTGGCTTCGACATCGCCACCTCCAGCGGCGGTGAGCACCTGCCGGTGGAGCTGCAGGACAACTGGGTGCTGCTGCACAACCAAGCGTCGGGACAGCTCGTGCTCATCGTCCTGCTGGCCACCTTCGCAACCGACCAGGATCGTGAGCGGCTGATCGCGGACGCCGGCCAGCAGGCGCCCCAGATCGTGGCGCAGTGGGGCGGCGGGGAGCGCGGCGTGCCGGATCGCCAGCACTGGGACGAGCAGCTGTGGGGCGCCGGGCGGTCAGGCGCAACCCATGCCCCCCCGGGCACTGGATCCGGCCCCGCCGGCGATTGGCACAGCGGCCCATCCGGCTCCGGAGGCGCTTCCACTGATGGCCGCAGCAGCGGCGGATCCGCCAGCCCTTGGGAGGAATCGGACGACCATGGGCCCTGGGACGAGCAGCCCCCGGACCCCTCGACCCGGTGAGCGGCGGCCCCGGGAAAGACTCGGTCGCGATGAAGAGAAGGAGATGGTGACGAGTGCACAGGTACCTGGTGGTGGGCTGCGGCGGGTCCGGCGGCGCGACGCTCCGATTCCTCATGGATCAGTTGAAGGCGGACCTGGCCGCGAACGGCGTTCCCGCCCTTCCAGCGGCGTGGCAATTCGTCCACCTCGATGTCCCGATCGCACCCGATAGCGGTCCGGGCCTCCTCGGTTCGGTGCGGGATCAGGGCGGCACCTACACGTCGCTGAGCCGGACCGGAGCCAACTACACGGCATTCTCCGCGGCAGTCGATGGCCGGTTCCGCAGGAAGTCGGCCTGCAACGCGCTGGCCTCGTGGTGGCCGGACCCCAGCCAGGTGAGCGTCCCCATCCAAAGCGGCGCAGGGCAGTTCCGGGCGGTGGGACGGGTCTTGACCCTGGCAGCGGCCAGCACCGAGATCAAGCCCGCCCTCGATGCGGCGTGGACCCGGCTGCAGGCCGCCGAGGTGAACCGGGAGATGCAGTCGATCGTCGGCCGAGCGCCCGGACTCGGGGATGCGGATCCGGCAAGCCCGCCGGTGATCCTGGTGGTCTCCTCGATGGCCGGCGGATCAGGGGCTTCGATGGTCCTGGATGTCGCGCGCCTGCTGTCCATGATCGAGGGCGTGGACCCCGGGCTCATCGCCATGTTCCTGTACTCCCCCGACGTGTTCCTGGGTCTGGACAAATCCCACCGGACCGGGGTGGAGGCGAACGGCGCAGCAGCGCTAGCCGAATTGATCGCGGCCCAGGCTACGGCATCCGACGACGACGAATCCGCGATTCCTGCCGATGACCCGTTCGCGGCGCTGGGCATGGTCGGGCGCGCGCAGCGACGAAGCTTCGGACGGGTGTTCCCCGTCGGCAGCCGGATCGGATTCGGCGGGGCGGTCCTCGGCGACGGGCAGCCCGACACCATCTACCGCGCGCTCGGCAGGGGACTGGCGGCACTCATGATGGCCGGCCAGGCGACCAAGGGCTTCGTCGACTACGACCTGACCAACAAGGGAGGTGTGGAGGCCCACCGGGAACAGTTCGGCTGGGGGCTGCGGGATCCGTCCCACGTCGCCTGGGGCAGTTTCGGGTTCTCGAGCCTGAGCCTGGGCCGGGACCGGTACGTGGAGTACGCGGCCCAGCGGCTGGCCCGACTGGCCGTCGACCGGCTCGCCGAGGGACACCTGCAACGGGACGACGAACGGATGGGCACCGAGCAGGTGGCCGCCCTCGTCACGCAGCAGGTCAACCGGTTCCTCGGCCGGGCGGGCCTCGCGGAGGTGGGTCGGCCGGCGAAGAACTGGTTCCCCACCGTTGCCCTGCCGCGCCCCGAGCTCGACACGATGGCCGACTCGATCGCGAAGGCCGGAGTCGATCCGTTCATCGTCGGAGAGCACGCGGGCGCCAACATCGGGGGGTGGCTGACCTCGGTGAACCAGCGCCTGTACCAGCAGGGGCCGGCCCTGCACGGCGAGATCGACAGGGCGGCGACCCGCTGGGCGGAGGGCTGGCACACCCAGCTCGCGGCACGGCTGGAGGAGGGGACCGCGGAGGCGATCGCCACCTACGGCCTGCCCTATGCCGTCGGCCTGCTCGAGCGGTCCCGCAGAGACGTGGATCGGCTTGCCGGCGAGCTGCGCGCCGTCGCCGCGCCTCCGACCCAGATCCGGCTGCCGGCCCAGCAGCAGCAGCAGGTGGACCAGCTGATGAGGGTCAAGGGTTCCATCCACCATGTCGACGCCGTGGTGCAGGAGCTGCACCGCGGCTATCGCGCCTCGATCGCCGAGGAGCTGCGCAATCGCGCGGCAATGATCGTCTCCGACGTGCTGCTCTCGCTCACCGAGGGGATGCTGCTGCCCTTGGAGTTCGCCTGCCGCAGCGCGTTGTCCGACGTGCAACACGCCCGGGAGTCGATGGTGGAGACCGTCGGGATCGCGCACCTGCGGACCGACGACTACGCGGCCTGGCCGAAGGACGGCGAGGAATTGGTGCCGGAGCGATTCGCGCACGCGGAGAACGAGGTGCTGCTGACCACCGCGTCCGACTTCCCCGAAGAGTTCGGCGCGCATCTGCAGGCGCAGGATCCCTCGCTGCGCCCCGAGGATGTCAAGGCGCGCTGCGCGCATCACATCATCCGCGGCAAATGGGACACGGTGGCCGGGGAGAAGCCCAAAGGGGACCTGATCGAAACGCTCGCCTCCTGGCGACCCGCTGCCACCAGCGACGGAGCCATCCAGGGGCGCGCGAGGTACGTCGTCCACACGGCCACACCGGAGATCCTGCAGCGGTCGCGGCTGTTCGTGAACCGGCCGCAGCAGCCCTTCTCCGACTATGCGCGAGAATCCCTGTACGACTTCGTCCTGGCACGCGGGCTGCCCGATGGGCAGCGGCGACAGCGCGAGGACGCGGTGGTGCATCGCTTCCGTCAGGCGCTGCAGCTGGCCCGGCCGATCGTGGGGGTCTCCGACGAGGCCGTCGCCTTCGTGCATGGCCCGCAGGCCGATCAGCGCCAGTACAAGTTCGGACCCGTGCCGTTCGAAGGCCTGCCCATCGCCCTGCGGCTGCGGGGAGTGCTCGGGGACAACGCGGAGAATATCGCCCAGGCCGCTGCGGAACGGCTCGATCAGGCACTGGCCAGCGACTCCCCCGCCACCCGGATCGACATCTTCGGCTCGTACTCCAGCTACTTCCCGGTCGTCTACACCTCCTTCCTGCAACCGATCGCCGCCCGGTGGGCGGCAACCGAGGATCAGAACCGCGGGCAGTTCTGGCAGTGGCGGCGCGCACGGCCCCTGCCGGACGCGCTGCCGATGGGGCAGGCGCAGCGCCGGGCGCTGGTCGGCGGTTGGCTGATCGGCAGGCTCACCGGGCAGGTGACCGTGCCCGACGACATCGGCCTGCCCGGAGCAGGCGCGGTGCGCGTCTGGGACTCGACCACCGGCTCCTGGCTGGCCTTCCCGAACCCGCTGGTCGTGCCGCGCAGCAGCATGCGCACCCACGCCGACGCACTCGCGGCGGTGCTGGAGTCGATGGTCATCGCCCTGGCCGCCTGCCATGACTCCAAAGACCAGGGCCCGCTGCGGCCCTACACCGCGCTGCGCCGACTGTTCGATGACGGCGTGTCCGGGCCGACGACCGGCATGGGGGACCGCCCGGTCGGCGCCCGGCATGTCGCCCGCTGGCTGCAGGACGGGGCGAGCAGGTCGGGGGCGAGCATCCTCGACCCCCCTTCCGGCTCGGCAGCGGATGCCACCGCAGAGCAGCGCCTCGCCCTGCTGACCGACTGGGCCCGCAGCACGCGCCAGCAGTACGTGGAGCTGTGGCGGCAGCACAGCGCCACGATCCGGGCGGATCGCCTGCTGGCGCTCGACCTGGCCGACGACTACGTGTGGGCGGTGGCCCAGATCGAGGACTTCGCCCGCAACCGGGTCGCGCTGCCCGACCCCGGACCCGATCCCGTCCGATGGAATCAGGGCCCCAATACATGACACGCCCCGTCGTCGTCCTCATCGGCTCCGCCGCGCACGGCCCCGCGATGCTCGAGGTGCTGCGCGACTGGTCCGCGATCGGCCTGATCTCGCCATTCGTATGGGTGGCGGCGGCCGACGCCACGACCGGCCATGCCCGGATCCCGGCTGTCCTCATCTCGCAGGGCGCCCAGGACAGCGTCGGCGTGCAGGACCACCTCGCCGATGTCGGGCGCCCCCCGGTCGTTCGCGTCTGCGCCCTCGACGGACTCTCCGGGGAAGCGGTCCAGGCTGCGGCGGCCGTCGTCGCGGGGCGGCTCGAGCCGGCCGCCCCCGGGACCCCGATCACCCGCGTGCACGTGCTCCTGCCCGCGATCGGGATGGCGGCAGCGGGCGAACCGGCAGCGGCCATCGGCTGGCACACGGTGGTGGTTGCGCCCGAGGACGCCGATTCGCCCGCCTCGGCCAGAGTGCTGGTGACGGCCGCCGACGATTCGGTGACGGTGGCGATGCATCACGCCGCGGGCGTCGCGGGCCTGCTCGGGCTGTGGACCGGTGCGAGCACCTGTGTGCTGGACGACCGCCCGGTGCCGCCCGGCGCCCAGGTGCAGCTGATGCGCAGCTACCTGCGGCACTGCGATGCAGAAGCCGTCGAGGTCTCCCTGCGCAACGAGGTCCTGAGCCTGGAGCACGGGATCCCCGCAGCAATCGCAGACGGGCAGGCGATGGCCTACGTCACGCACGAGGCCGCGGACGTGGCGGACACCGCCGATGCGGTGCTGCGCCTGCACCGCGTGCTGCGTCCCACCGATCGGGTCCAGCCCCAGCGTTCCGACCCCAGGAAGCGGCGACTGCTGGAGTCGCTGACGGAGCTGCTGCGCTTCATCGGGGGCGCCATCCTCAGCGCGCCGAAGCAGTTCGCGCACCGGGTGGTGGCGGGCACCTCCACCCGGATGGCCAAGCTCGGCCAGGGCCTCGTCTACGGGGACGACTCCGCGTACGAGATCGTCGTGCGGGGAAGGCTGCCCGACGGCCGCCTGGCGTCGTGGGCCGAGCTGGAGTCCGCGAACGCCGACCTCACCAAGTCGCTCGGGGCCCCCGCCGGCTACCGGGAGGGGTTCAGCGACCTGTCGGCCGTCTGGAAGGACTTCGTGGATGCCGGTCTGACCCTGGTCGACGGGCGCCATCGCGTCGAGGGGGTGCCGCAGCCAAGGGTCGGCAGCAGCCCGGCCGTCGTCGCCAGGGCACAGTCGGTGGCGCCGTCGCCCGATGAGGCGTTCCTGGCCCTGCCGCAGCACGTGAAGGCCGAGCTGGGGATCGAACAGATCCCGTCTGCGGACCTCCAGCGAACCGCCATCGTGCTCGATGAACTGCAGCGGCAGTCGCAGCACGGAGCCCTGGCCCTGGAGATGGCGCGGTCCCACGACGACCTGGACCGGTGGCGGCGCGAGGTCCAGCAGTCCAGCTACACCGGGCGGTTCGGGCTGCACCTGCTCACCCAGATCCAGCAGCTGCGCGACGAGATCACCCAGCTGCGCGGACAGCTCGAGAGGCTGCGGAACCCGGAGTTCGACGCGGACGCGTTCGCCGCACGGGAGGCCCGGCGGGCCAGGCTGACCAAGATCACGATCGCCGCGATGACCGCGGTCCTCGCCGGTCTCGGGATCGCGACCTACTTCGACTGGTTGGTCTGGACGCGCGCGCTGCTGTTCGGCGTCCTCGCCGGGTCGGCCGGCATCGCAACGGTCATCGGCATCTTCGCCGCGGGGCAGCGGGACCTCTTCCAGCTGCTCAACAAGCGCCAATGGGAGATCGACGCAGCCCAGGCGGCCCAGCAGAACCTCCGCTCGGCCCTCGCAGACCTGGATCGCACCCTGATGGCCTACCGGCAGTACACGCACTGGGCCACGGTGCTCGGCGTCTTCCTGCATCAGCCGTTCGGCCCGCCGCTGCCGGCTCCGCCGGAATCCCAGCAGCTGGCCGGCGCGCTGCCCCGGTCGGTCCACGCCGGAGTCGCCCGCCCCGTGGCATCGGCAGTCGCCGACACGGCCCGGGACGTCCGGCGGCACCTGTTCCGGGCCGGATGGCTGCAGGTGCCCTACGACGCCCTGCTGCGCGACATCAGCCGCTACACCCCGGCGGCCGAGTACCGGGCCCACGGGTCATCGGCCCGGATCTACTCCGATCCCGGGGCGGCCGACACCAGCCCGCTGGCGCAGTTCTCCCGCGCCCTGGCGACGTCGGGAGTCCGGGGAACCGGCGGAGACCTGCAGTGGGCTGCGCTGCAGCCGCTGCTGACCGGGATGCCCGAACGCTCCGCGCAGCTGCTGTCCGACATCCGCTGGTCCGGCGATCGGCTCGCGCGGCCGCTGCCGGCGGGCGCCGATTCGCCTGCCGCCGGGCTCCCGTTCGACGGGACGGTGCTCAAAGAAGAGTTCCGGCTCAGCGATGGGCTGCGGGTGGCGGAAGCCACCTCCGCCCTGATCGCGACCAGGACGGGACTGACCGAGACCACGGTGCAGATCCAGTTCGGGCACCTGATCACCGCCTACGAGCTGGGGCTGGACCGCAGCCCCCCCGATCGGACAGGCACATCGCGAGCGGACCAGTGGCGCAATGGGCCCATTTCCTGACCGCCGATTCGCGGCATCCCCATCAGCAACGGAGGGACCATGACATCGCCCACGCCGCCCGACCGCGACGCACGGCTCGCCGCCCTGCTGGAATGGCGCAGCTCGCCGGGGGCAGCCGATGGCCGGACCAGGCTCTCCCAGGACGACCTGGAGTGGATCGCCAGCGCCGGCGGGTCCACCGCCGAGTCGATCCGCGCGCTGCCGGTCGGCAGTCGGAGACTGGTGGCCCAGCTCAGCGAGGCCATCGCCGCCTGCCTGCGGACGGTCGCCGCACCTGCTGCGACCCCGGGCGCGCCCGCGCCGGCAGAAGGCGGATCCGCTGCGCACGACAGCCCGGCAACGGGCCGGCAGCCCGTTGCGCCACCACCATCGGGCGGCGGTGGCGGCAGCCGATGGGACGCGACCCGGTTCGCCCCCTTCGATCCCACGCTGACTCCCGCCGGCAGCGAGCCCGCCACGGTCGGCATCCACTTCGACGACGACGGCCGGATGTCGTGGAGCCCGCTGCGCAGCCCGGATCCGGTCGTCGTGTACCGGCTGGTGTCGGCAGACGAGGACCACCCGCCCGCTCCGGAGTACGGAACCCTGGTCTCGGTCGGCGAAACTGCCTCGGCAGTCGACGAGCGGCCCTACCTGCGCGGCGTGCGCTACTACGGCGTGTGGGTCAACACCGGGGCCGACGCCGCAGCTGCCTACGCTGCGCAGCCACGGCTCTGGGCCAGGGACGCCGCGGTCGCCCCGGTCCGGGGTTGCTCCATCATCGAGATGGACGGGCAGGTCATCGGCAATTGGCATGCAGCCGCCGACACAGCGCGGGTGGAGGTGCTGCGGCACCCGCCGGGACAGCGCGAATACCGCCCCGCCCTGCGGCTGGACAACCCGGTCGACCCGACGGACCCGCAGCTGGGGGGGTTCGTGGATCGGACGGCCGTGCCGGGCGAGTCGTACGGGTACTCCATCTACGCCGTGGCGCTGGTCGATGGCAAGCCCCTGTTCAGCGCTCCGGTCAGGAAAGAGATCGTCATCCCCGCCGTCCCCGACCCCGTCACGGATCTCAGCGCCGATCAGCACTCCGCCGACGGCAAGAGCTTCCTGGACGTCACCTGGACCCAGCCACCGGTCGGGTCCGTCGTCATCTTCCTCACCTCGGAGGAACCCGACCCGGCGCTGTCCAAGCAGGGCCCCATCGAGATCGACCGCCTGAGCACCACGCCGCTGAAGCCGGAATTCCGGATCGCGCACCCGCCGACGTTCGACGGTAGCCGCAGACGACTCCTCCATGTGCCCTGGCGCCGCGAGTGGTTCCGCGCCTATGTCACCCCGGTCACGATCGCGGGGGGGCTGGCCCATGTGGGCCCGTCGCGCGTCTTCAAACGGATGGACATCATCCGCGACGCGGAGCTCAGGGAGCGGGTCGACAGCCAGATGGTCGTCTTCGACTGGCCGGACGGGGCCGCGCAGGTGGCCGCCTTCGTCACCCCGCCCGGCGAGGGCCTCGACCTGTCGCGGAGACCCTCACCGGTGGGCCAGTTGAGTTTCGACGACTACGAACGACAGGGCGGGCTGCTGCTCAACCTGCGCGGCGCCGCGTGCGACGTCCACCTGATGCCGACGGCGTACCACGCGGGCCGGGTGTCGTACGGCCGTCCGGAAACGATCCGGTACCCGGGCCTCGCCCGAGTCCACTACGCGGTCCGGCGCGAGACGGCGACCAGGAAGCGGTTCGGCAGGGAGACCGTCCTCGTCGGGCCCCTGCAGGTGATCGCCACCGCCGACCGGGACCTGCCCCAGGGCGTGGAGTTCGCCTTCGTCTGCCGCCGCGACCGGATGCCGCTGTACGCGAACGACCGGACGGAGCCGCCGCACACACGGACGGTTGCGCTGCGCGCAGGGACCCCCGAACTCCTGTTCTCCTTCGACGGCGCAGTCGCGCGCGGATACTGGCGGCTCTTCGGACGGCTGCGGTCCGGGGTGCCGCTGGCGGTCCTCGATCCCGACGTGGGGCAGTTGACGGCATGACCGTGCAACCGGACTGCGCCCTGATCTACACCTCGTTCGACGACGGCCGGGGCCGGGGCGGCTGGCGGGTCAAGCAGTCGGTCGGCGATGATGCGGCGATCGCCCAGCTGCGGGAGCTGATCAGGCCCAACATCCGCGACACCAGACCGCTGCCGCCGTTCCCGACCGAGACCGAGCGCCGCGCGTTCACCCGCCGGCTGGAGCACCGGCCGCTGGGGGGCGGCCGTTCCGGCATCTGGCACACCGTCGCGGCAGGCAGGGACAACACCGGCCGACCCGGCAACGCCTTCGTCACCGCTGTCGTCCTCAGCCCGCGCGACGCCGCCATGCAGCACGCCAGCGACTACTGGCGCTCCCCCTACTGGCCTGCCCCGTTCGGGGGCGACGAGGTCCTGGGCACCGCACTGCCTGCCGACGCCGAGTTCGTGCCGAGCGGGCTCGCCGACCCGAAGTCCACCCTCGACTTCATGTTCCCGCCCTTCCCCGAAGTCCCTCGCCGGGGCCTTCTGCTGGCGCTGCTGGATGCCGTCGGCGCAGCGGTGGCCGATCCGCGCAGGAGCGGCGTCGCCCTGCTCGTCGCGGATGCCGACGAGGGGGCGAGGTGGATCAGCGCGGTGTGCGCCTGGGCGAGCCCCGCATGGAGCCGCCGCTTCAGCTGGTCCACCTGGGAGCGGGCGGAGGACCTGTCGCACTCCCTGGTGCAGCGGCTCCATCTGGTGTGCGCACCGGAGGACGACGCCGAGCTGGTGCGACAGTCGGGCCGGGTCGCCTTCGCGCCTCGCGAGGACATCCCCCGGTTCGAGGACCAGTTCGCGCTCGGCGACGAGGGTGAGCTCGCTGCATCCCGCACCGGACGGTGGTGCGCCCTGGCCGCACCCGCCTCCGACGAGGCTGCGACCGCGTTCGAGGCGTTGACCGCCATCCGCAGCAGCGCGGCTCGCCCGGCGCGCGGCATCGACCCCGAAGAAGCCCTGCAACGGTTCGCACCTGCCCGCGCCCGCGGTTCCGACGCCGACCTGAGCAGCTCCGCCAGGCACACCCGCGCGGTGCTCGACGATGACGGGTGGCTCACCGACCCCCCGCCCGCGCCGCCAGCCGTGCCGTTGGAGCCGGACGACCCGCAGCGGCAGAACCTGTCGGCCCTGGCCCAGGAGATGTTGCGCCAACTCGACACGAAGGTGGGGATCGCCACGGACAAGACGCCCACCTCGCGACTGGCGGTGCGGGTGCTGGACTTCGCGTGCCGCAGCAACCTGGACATCGATGGGCAGGAGCCGCTGGCCAACGTCATCGCGGCGCTGTGCGGGACCGGCGCCCGGGACATCGTCGCGGAGTGCGGGGAGCTGCAGTCGACGCGAGCGCAGGAGTTCATCGCCGCGCGCCTGCCGGCGGTCGCCGATGGGGCCGTCCTGGCGTGGGCGGGTCGTGCGATCGCCGCGGATCCGGCAGCCGGCAGCGGCGCCGGGTCGCTGGCCGGTGGCGGCCGGCCGAAACGGCACTGGCTGCAGGACGTCGACGACCTGGCAAGGCGCGTCCTGGCGTTGACCGACCCATCGAATCCGCAGGTCGCGCGGCATCGGCAGCAGGCCGGGCAACTGCTCCTCGACGGGTGCCTGGACCTCGATCGGCCGTACCTCGAATCGCCGGTCGTGGCCGAGCAGGAGGACGTGCTGCGGGCGCTGGCGATGCTCACCCTGATGGAGGTCGCGCCGCAGGACCTGTCCGAGCTGGAGGACAATCTCACCGATCGGCTGGCGCCCCATCGCCTGCTGATGCTGCTGCGGGCTGCGGACATCATCGCCGGTGAACGGCGCGCGCTGCGCGGGGGGCCGTCCACCGGGCACGCCCTGCTCAAAAAGTACTTCTTCGAGATCCTGTGCGCCGCACTCCGGGCGGACGCGCTCGGGCCGCCGGAGCAGTGGCGCGACGATCTCGCCGGGCGCCTGGCGGGTTTCGCGGTCGACCTCCCTGACGATTCCGACCGGGAGACGCTGCGCGGGTACCTTCGAGAACGCGGCCTTCGCGCGGAGGATCGGCCCACCGCGGCCAGCAGGCTCCTGCGCAAGGTCCTGGCCGCCGACGGTGCGCGGACCGACAGATTCTCGAGGAGAGGCTGAGCCCATGGCCATCGAGTACCTCACCAAGTCCGGTACGGCGACGATCGAGGCGGGCGACCTGGCGGTCGAGATCGCCGTGCACGGCGGCGGTCCCGTCCGCCTGCAGATGACCGACGCCCACGGCGTCGAGGCGCAGGTCCTGCGGCTGAGCAGCACGCGGCTGGTCGCCACGGGGCTGCAGTCCTCCCTCTTCGTCGTCGCCGAGCCGGTCGCTGCCGAGTTCCCACCGGGCACCATCGTCGAGCTGTCCTTCACCACCACGGTCGCGGGCCGCACCTCCCAGGTCTTCGGGCAGCGGACGGACATCAGCGCCCTCGATCGGGTGAGGCTCGCCGAGGTGGCGCCGCGCGACGACCAGGTCACCGTGATCCGGGCGCTGCAGGCCGATGACGTCGAGATCGATCCGAACCTGACCGAGCTGGCCGGTGCGGCACTGCGCAGCGCGCGCCGGCTGCAGAGCAAGGGCGTCATCCCACGGTCCCGCGACGGGCTTGCCCTGGGTATCGATTCGAGCGCATCGATGCTCGTCCACCGCGGCAGCGGGCTCCTGCAGACACTGGTGGAGGTTGCCCTGGGGGTGGACCGGGGGATGGGCGACGGCGGCGACGTGCCGGCGTTCGCCGTTGGTCGCACGGCCGCCCCCGTCGCTGCGATCGCCTCCGCCAACGCGGCCAACTACATCGCCGACACCGCTGGCGAGTTCCCGCCGACCACCGGCTTCCGCCCCAGCGTGCTTGCGGGGACGGCGGGCCTGGACGACCACGACCGCACGATCCTGGTGGTGACCGACGCCGTGCCGGCGGACTACGAGGAATGTGCGGCGCAGTGGGCCGCCCACCCCTGCGCGCGGTGGCGACTCGTCCTGATCGGCCCGGCTCCGAGGTCCGAGGACGGCGCGATGCCGCCGGGGATCGCCGTGATCGATCCCGGGCTCACCACGGACGACCTGCTGACCGGCGCGGGCGCCCACGGCAGGCTGCAGCGCCTGGTCGTGGATCTGATCGGTCGGGCCGATGCGCGAGGAGGGTCCTGATGATGCAGCCCACGATCCGTTGCCCCTTCTGCTTCACCGACATCCATGCCAGACCCGAGACCCTGTTCTCCTGCGAGGGGAACTGCGAGGCGCAGATCACCACCAACCCCTACGGCACGCCGAAGGTCAAACGCATCCTGCGAGCCGACGCTCCGGCCGCGGACGGGTCGCGGCCCACCACCCTCACCTGCCGGTTCTGCCACACCGACACCAGCACCCAGGTGTGTCCGCAATGCCTGTTCGTGCTGCCCCAGGGGTGGCGCAGCGCCTACACGACCTGCGTCGCGATGGCTGGCCCGCGGGCCAGCGGGAAGAGCTTCTACATCGCGGTCATGCGCCGCCAGCTCGAACGCATCTTCGAGCAGCAGGGGCGGCCGTTCGTCTGCATCGACCAGGCCACGGCCGAGTTCTTCCAGACGCGATACGAGGACCCGATCTTCGAGCAGCGCAACCTCCTGGAGTCGACCCGCCCCTTGTCGCACGGCGCCGACGAGCAGAAGCCGCTGATCTTCACCGCGGGCTTCATCGGCCCGTACCCCCACAACCTGGTCATTCGAGACGTCGCCGGGGAGGACCTGGAATCCCGGCATCCGCTCCCCTCGCCGGGCTTCGATTTCCTCGCCAACGCCGACGCTCTGGTGTTCATGGTGGACCCGATGAAGGTCGAGGGGATCCGAATCATGCTGGAGGGCCTGGTCCCGCAGAACGAACGGATCGGCGCGGACCCGCGGGCGGTCCTGGCGAGGCTGCTGGCCAAGGTCAACGAGCCCCCGCTGCGCGCCCGCCGTCCCGCCCTGTGCCTGGTGCTGTCCAAGTTCGACGTGCTGCAGGAGTTGCGCGACGTCGAGGGCGCCGATTGGTCGGCGATCATGCGCAACCAGGGCGCGGCGTTCCTCCGCGACCCCAGTCTGAACTCCCCCGCCTACGACGATGCCGACGGCCGGCTCCTGCATGAGGAGGCCAGGAGCCTGTTGACACGGCTGGGCGCTGCGGGCCTGATCCACCAGATCAACGCGGCCGGCCTCGACGTCCGGATGTTCACCGTGTCATCGCTGGGCCAGCACAGCGAGGGCGACAAGATCCACGCCCGTGGGATCTCTCCGTTCCGCTGCGCCGATCCCCTGAAGTGGGTGCTCTCACGGGCCCAGGTCCTGACCACCACGAGCGCGGCCGCACCGTGATCGGCCGGCTGCGCCGCCCCGATGCCCACCGGCCGCGGTGATGACCGGCATCGACGCCTGGGTCCTCGTGCTCGCTGCGGCCGTCCTGCTCACGCTGCTGGTGATGGGCCTGGCGCTCCGGCGGACCCGCCGGGCCCGTTGGGATCCCACCTTCGGCGGCCGACTGGTTCCCATCGCCCGGGCACCGCAGCGGGCGCCGCATTCGCGGATCACGGTGATCTCGCAGCTGGGCAGGGCCGAGCGCAGGCCGCTTCGCCGCGCCGCATCGCCGTCGCACGCCGCTCAGGAGGAGGTGTGGCCGCCTCAGCAGCAGGCCCCCGCACCCTCCCCCGCCGCGCCATCCCTGATCGTCAACCCGGACGGGCTGACGGTGCTGCAGCGCATCATCGCGCTGGGGCAGGACCTGCAGCTCGAACTCGCCGGCGCCGGTGTGGACCTGGAGATCCCGCTGGGGCCGGTCGCGGACGTGACGGGCCGTCTGGTGGACTGCGATCTGCCCGAGCCGGAGCTGCGGTTCCTCTACGAGGAGCGCGGATGGATGTGGGAGCGCACCTTGGATCAAGGGCGCGACCTCGACCTCGGCGTCCGCCTCGGACTCGCCATCGGCATCGGACGGTTCCTGCACCAGCTGCACGAGCGGGGCTGGGCCTACGGCGCCATGTCCTGGCCCAACCTGCTCCTATCGTCGGAACCGCGCCCGGACGTCCTGATCCGCGGCTTGCCGCACCTTCGCCGACTCGGCGGGTCCCAGGCCTTCATCGTCTCCCCGGACCCGCTGTGGAAGTCCGCGGGCTCCCCGGACGAGCCGACCCTGGACCTCGACCGGTACCAGTTCGCGCTGCTGCTCTACCGGTTGACCCTGACCAGCAGCGCCAGCGCCCCGCTGCCGAGTGCGGTCGGTCTGGAGGGGTCCGAACTGGGCTCCCTGACGCACGCCGGCCGGCTGGAGGTGCTGTTCCACCGTGCCGCCGGCGCTCCCGGGACCAGGCCTGCGATCAGCGAATGGCTTGCCGCCCTGTCCGCACCGCCGTTTCCGGCAGCCCCCCACGGGGTACAACGGATACGTCCCCTGACCGAACCAGGCCGAGCAGCGATCTGAAGGAACACCTTGTGAGCATCCCAACGGGAACACCCCGCCCGACGACCAGCGATGCGCCCCACCAACTGCGCGAACTCGCCGCAGACCCGGTCTTCGCCCGTCGGCGGGGCGACCTGGAGAGCCTTGCCGAGGCGGTCGAAGCGAAGGACAGCGACTCCCAAGGGTGGGCGCGGATCGACCTGCACGCGGCCTTCACCCCGACCTCGACGATCCACATCGAGCCCGAGCAGGGCCGCGAGACGCTGTTCGGCGCCCTCGCCGGAGCCTCGGTGTTCCTCCCGATCATCTGGACGTGGTGGAGCCTGCGGGCTGCCGCGGAGGCGTTCCAGGCGCTCCTCGCGCAGGGCGGCGCGGAAGGGCAGAGCTTCATCCAGTTGTGGGTCAGCGGCTTCGGCGGCGAACTCGCGCCCATCCACCAGTTCACCACCGTCGCGTTCGTCTCCGTGCTGCTCATCGGGCTGGCCATCGTGCTGTTCGTCGTCCACCGCGTCCTGTCGGACCGCTCGCTGCAGCGGCAGGACGAGGCCTATGCCGAGGCGGAAGCGCGCCTCAACTCGACCCTCGCCCTGGCGCGCCGGGCCCTCGCAGAGTCGATCCTCAGCGATGCCCAATCGTTCGAGGCCATCGTGCAGACCTCGCTGCAGGAACTTGCGCGCGCCCACGTCGCCACGGAAGAGGCGACCAGGGAGCTCAGCGCCACCGTCGACATGGCGCAGTCGGTGCTCAAGGAGTCCATGAGCCGGATCGACTCGGTCACTGCGGGGCTCACCAACAGCACCGCGGTGCTCGGGCAGGCCGCGACCTCCGTCGACCATGCAGCCGAAATGGCCAAATCCGGCACGATCGAGGCGCTGGAGCGGTTCGGCACCCAGTTGACATCGCTCGTCGAGGCCTACCAGGCCCACAACGCCCAGGACATGCGCGACGCCCGCGACGCCTTGACCGGCGCGACGCTCAACTTGACGTCGGCGCGGGCCGACTTCGAGCGGACCCATCAGCGCGCCGTGGATCTCGTCGACGAGATGGCGGGCCGGATGACCGCGATCCAGTCCACGATGAACAGCAGCGTCGCCGACAACCTGGACGTGGTGCGGCAGTTGCTGCAGCAGATGGACACCGCGTCGGACGATCTGCGCTCGACGCTGGCCCGGCTCGAACCCGCCCTGGCGGGCAACCAGTCGGCCCTGCAGGCCCAGGCATCGGAGATCACCCGCGCCAGCGACGTCCTCACCCGCCTCAGCGACAACCAGTACGCGCAGCACCTCGGGCAGCCGCGATGAGGACCGCGCGGAGCCGGGCCCGCGCCCGGCGCCGGATGGGCGCCGACTCCATGGCGGGCTGGTTGTTCGCGGACCTGCTGCTGGTGCTGTTCGTGGTCGGCCTGGGCTCCCAGATCACGCTGACCCCGCAGCCGGAGCCGGAGCCGGCACCGGTCGTCGCCGAGCCGGCCGGGCCGCCGGTGATGCGGCAGGAGGCACAAGTCGTCGAAGTCTCGGTGAATCCCGCGGCGCTGCTCGCCGGCGACCAGGCCGAGATCGACCGGCTGGCCGCCGAGATCACCGCCAAGACCGCGGGGATGCAGGACAGCCAAGCGGTGCTCGTCCTGGTCTTCGGCTACTCCCCCGTCCCGGATCGCGGCGTCGCCATCTCGGAAGCGGTCGCCGGTGTCATCACTACGCTGCCCGCACCCTTCTCGCCGCAGACGCAGACGCGGGCCTTCTGGGACGGCGAGCCGACCGAGGGCACCGTCCGGCTCGAGATCTTCCTGCTGGACAACCCGCCGGAGGCGACGGCCTGACGCGCGGTTCGCGCCGCCATCCAGGGCCCCGCAT
>CAZECO010000023.1:0-6924 GCA_964510455.1 uncultured Actinomycetes bacterium | reverse complement strand
CCGTATAGCCCGTGTGTGATGACTCATAGGGCTGTACCGCCGCCTGAACGCGGCTACATCCAGGGGGAACGAACCACTACCGTCGCAGACCGGGTGTTGCTGCAGTTCGCCCCGATCACCTCCCGCTCAGGTCGGCACGGCAGGGGTGGGTACCCTCTGAGCATGCAGACGTTTGCGCCTGCATTTCCATGTCCTCGGCGACCTCACCAACCGCGGAGCCGGCGGCCGGCGTGCCCGGCGGATCCTGCCGCGGTATTGAGTATCTCGACGATCTCGCAGGCATCGGAGAGATTCGACCTCTCGTCGTGCTCCACCCGCGCGGCACCCCGTCCAGCGGCGGCAGTCCCCACGGCTTGTGAAACGCCGCAGACGTTATCGCGTTCGCAGACCACCTCAAGCTCAAGCAGTTCGACCTCATCGCGCACTCAGTCGGCACCGCTCTGCTCACCCGGGACGATCATGATCTTGTCGTGGCCATGCTGTGACGAATCGTTCGAGGAGGTCGGCGAAGACGCGGGATTCGTCGGGCGTGAAGCCGGACAGCGCTTCGGACACAGCAGCCTGTCGGGCGCTGTGCACATCGTTCACGAGCGTCTTGCCCTGTCCGGTGAGGCGGATGAGAGCGTAGCGGGAGTCCTCGGGGTTGGGCCGACGTTCGATGAGTCCATCGTCGAGCAGCTCGGTCGTCAGCCGGCTGGCCCGGGGGCGATCGACGCCGATCGCCTCGCCGATCTCGGAGATTGCCATCCCGTTCTCGGCGTCTTCGAGGGCATCGAGGTACCGGAAGCGGGCGGCGCTGGCTGGGGAGGCGGCAACGGGATCACCGTTCGCCATCGTGCGATGCAGGCGGCGCGCTTGCTGGTCGCGGCGGATGCGCACGAGCGCACGCTCGACCACGTCCTCCGGCTCACGCTTCGACATGACTGTAATACTACAACAGTTGTCACTTGACAACCGGATGATGGCGCGAGCAAGATGGTTGTATGAATACAACTGATAGCGGACGGGATCAGCCTCCGATCGGCCTGCTCCTGCGCAAACTGGACAACCTCGTCAACGCACGGTTCGAGCGAACCCTCGGCACACGTGGCATCACCCGCCGCCAGTGGCAGCTGCTCCACACCCTCGCCGAACGACCCGCCACCCTCGACGCACTGAACACCGCCGTCGCCCCCTTCCTCGACCAGGCCGCAGACGAGACGGCGAAACAGCACCTAGACCCGCTCGCGAAACTGGGCTTGATCACATCGACGGACGATGAGTACGAGCTCACGGACTCCGGCCGGACACTCTTCGACAGCTTGGCCGAGGACGTGCAGACGACGCGCCATCTCACCATCCGAGGCCTTGCCGACGGCGAGTACGACCGCACCATCGCCAATCTTCAGGCAATGATCGCGAACTTGGAGGACAACGCATGAGCGGCCGCATCCGGTACCGCCTCTGGCGCCGCCTCCTCCTCGGGTCGCCGCGATCGTGCTCTACGCCGCCGCCGCTTTCACCTTCGCCGCACTGATCCCCGACGGCTCCTGGCCCGCTATCGGCGACAACGAGTTCCCCTCCGGCCAAGCGACCGTCGTCCCCGCCCTCAATGTCTTCGTCGCGGGCGCGATCATCCTCGCCTCAGCGGACAACGTCCCGCACCGACGGAGCCTCACCGCTGCGCTGGCTGCCGCGACGATTCGCGGGGCAGAGCGGGCAGGCCACGATTTGGACCTCGTCGATCTCGCCGCCGATGGTTTCAACCCGGTCATGACCCGGGACGATCTGCTCGCCTGGCGGCAGCGCACCGCGGTCGACCCCCTCACGCTCGACTATCAGCGGCGCCTCCTGGAGGCCGACCACCTCGTGTCCGCGTTCCCGATCTGGTGGGAGGCCATGCCGGCGATGACCAAGGGCTTCCTCGACAAGGTCGTCGCCAAAGGCATCCACTTCGAGGAACTCCCCGAAGCGAAGGGCAACCCCTTCCGGAACCACATGACCCGACTGGGCGGCGTCACCGCCCTCACCGTGATGACCACCCCCACGCCGCGTACCGCTGGTGGTTCGGCGACCCCGTCACCAAAATCCTGTTCAAAGGCACCTTCGGAAAGATCGGCATCAAGAATCTGAACTGGCGCAACTACGCCAGCGTCACCGCCAAGACCCCGCAACAACGCCAACAGATGATCGACAACACCGAGACGCACTTCAGCACCCTCTCCGCTCGGCGACCTCAATAGCGAACACGCGGCACCCTCTGTCTGACCGATCGAGCTGCGGTCCGCGACGAACAGCGTCAAAGACTGCATGTGGTATACCCGGGCTTGATGACGCCGCTGATCAGGGCCAGCCGCTCATCGAACGGCAGGAAGGCGCTCTTCATGGCGTTGACCGTCAGCCATTGCAGATCCGGCAGGCCCCAGCCGAAGGCCTCGTTGACCAGCGCCATCTCCCGCGACATCGTGGTGTGCGACATCAGGCGGTTGTCGGTGTTCAGCGTGACCCGGAAGCCGAGCCGGCGCAGCAGCCCGATGGGGTGCTCGGCGATCGTTGGGCACACCCCGGTCTGCAGGTTCGAGCTCGGGCACATCTCCAGGGGGACCCGCTTGTCGCGGACATACGCGGCCAGGCGGCCCAGCTTCGCCGTGCCGTCGGGCAGCGCCTCGATGTCGTCCACGATCCGCACGCCGTGGCCGAGCCGGTCGGCTCCGCACCACTGCAGCGCCTCCCAGATGCTGGGCAGGCCGAACCCCTCGCCGGCGTGGATCGTGAAGTGCGCGTTCTCACGACGCAGATACTCGAACGCGTCGAGGTGCCGGGTCGGCGGATACCCGGCCTCCGCGCCGGCGATGTCGAAGCCCGCCACCCCGCGGTCGCGGTACTCCACGACGAGTTTCGCGATCTCCAACGACCGCGCCGCAGTCCGCATCGCCGTGAGCAGGGTGCGGACAATGATCCGGTGTCCCGCGGCCTCGGCGCTGCGCTGGCCGTCGGCGAACCCGGCGAGCACCGCCTCGATCACCTGGTGCAGGTTCAGCCCCCGTTCGGTGTGCAGCTCCGGCGCGAACCGGACTTCGGCGTAGACGACGCCGTCGGCCGCCAGGTCGATGGCGCACTCCCGTGCGACCCGGTGCAGCGCCTCCGCGGTCTGGACGACGGCGACGGTGTGCGCGAACGTCTGCAGGTAGCGCTCCAGGGAGCCGGAATCGGCGGCGTCGAAGAACCACTGGCGCAGCGCGGCGGCGCCTGTTGCGGGCAGCTTCCGGTAGCCCGCGTCATCGGCCAGCTCCACGATCGTCTCCGGCCGCAGCCCACCGTCGAGGTGATCATGGAGCAGGACCTTCGGCGCTCGGGCGATCACGTCAGGCGGCAGGATCCGGCTCACGGGAACCCCGACGGGGCCATGCAGTTGCGCACGTCACCACTGTGCCGGATGCCGACACGCCCTCGCGCAGGATCCGTCGGAGCGAATCAGTAGCTGTCGACCCCCGTCACCCGAACCACCGCGACGCCCTCCGCATCGCTGGCCGCAAGATCGACCTCCGCGCTGATCCCCCAGTCGTGGTCGCCCGCCGGATCCTCGAACGTCTGTCGAACGACCCAGCGTCCCGGCTGCTCCTCGATCGCCAGCAGTTGCGGTCCGCGCGCCGACGGCCCGATGCCCACCTCGTCGTACTCCGCGTAGTACCCGCCCATCGCCTGCGACCAGCGGGCCGCATCCCAGCCGGACTCCGCATCCATTTCGCCCAGCTCGTCCCACCGCCGCCGGGCGGCCAGTTCGACGCGCCGGAACAGGGCGTTGCGCACCAGCACCCGGAACGCCCGCGGGTTGGCGGTGATCGGCGGCGGCGCGTCCGACACCCCCGGACGGACGAGCACCGGTTCATCGTCGTCCGGATGGACCAGCTGCTCCCATTCGTCCAGCAGGCTCGAATCGACCTGCCGCACCAGTTCTCCGAGCCACGCCGTGATGTCCTCCAACTCCTCGGTCCGCGCCGCTTCCGGCACGGTGCGCAGCAGCGCCTTGTAGGCATCGGCCAGGTAGCGCAGCACGATCCCCTCGGCGGGCGCGATCCGGTGGAAGGCGATGTACTCCCCGAACGTCATCGCACGCTCATGCAGCTCCCGCGCCACGGATTTCGGCTGCAGCTCGTACTCGGTGACCCACGGGTGGCCGCCGGCGTAGATCTCGAAGGCCGCCTCGAGCATCTCGGCCAGCGGCCTGGGCCAGGTCACGTCCTCCAGCAGGTCCATCCGCTCGTCGTACTCGATGCCCTCGGCCTTCATCGATGCGACCGCCTCCCCGCGGGCACGGTGCGCCTGCGCGAACAACACCTGACGCGGGTTCTCCAGCGTCGCCTCCATGACCGACAGCACGTCGAGCACGTACGTCTCGGATTCCCGGTCCAGCAGTCCGATCGCCGCCAGTGCGAAGGTCGATAGCGGCTGGTTCAGGGCGAAGTCGATCTGCAGCTCATCGACCAGGTGCATCTCGGAGTCCATCACCCCCGCCGCCACGAGCGACTCGCGGATCGCTGCGGCCCGCTCGGCCAGCCTCTCCTGGCTCTCGGGGTCCTCGTCGTTGTCGGTCAGCAGGTGCTGCAGCGCGGCCTCCGCATCGGCGCGGTGGGCGACGTTCAGCAGCATCGCGTGGCTGATCTTGAACTTCGACTGCAGCGGCTCCGGCTCGGCGGCCACCAGCCGATCGAACGTCGCCCGGCCGTACGACGGCACGCCCTCCGGCGGCTTCTTCCGCACGACCCGCCGGCGCTTCTTCGGATCGTCCCCGGCCCGGGCGAGCAGCCGCTCGTTCTCGATCTCGTACTCCGGCGCCTGCACGACGACCAGGCCGGACGTGTCGAAGCCCGCCCGGCCGGCCCGGCCGGCGATCTGGTGGAACTCCCTGGCGCGCAGCAGCCGCATCCGCCGACCGTCGAACTTCACCAGCGACGTGATGAGCACAGTGCGGATCGGCACGTTGATGCCGACGCCGAGGGTGTCGGTGCCGCACACGACTTTCAGCAGGCCGGCCTTGGTCAGCTGCTCGACCAGCCGCCGGTAGCGCGGCAGCATCCCGGCGTGATGGACGCCGATGCCGTGCCGGACCAGCCTCGTCAGGGTGCGGCCGAATCCGGCGGTGAACCGGAAGCCGCCGATCGCGTCGGCGATCGCCTCCTTCTCGGCCCGCGTGCACAGGTTCACGCTGGTCAGCGCCTGCGCCCGTTCCAGGGCCGCCGCCTGCGTCGCGTGCACGATGTAGATCGGCGCCTGACCGGCCCGCAGCAGCAGCTCGACGCTGTCATGGATGGGGGTCAGGGTGTAGTCGAATGCCAGCGGGACGGGGCGCTCGCCGCCCGCCACCAGCACCGCCTGCCGCCCGGTGCGCCGCTGCAGGTCGGACCGGATGCGTTGGACGTCGCCCAGCGTCGCGGACATGAGCAGCACCTGCGCATCGAGCAGCTCGATCAGCGGCACCTGCCAGGCCCAGCCGCGGTCGCGGTCGGCGTAGTAGTGGAACTCGTCCATGCAGATCATGCCGACATCGGCGGCCCGTCCCTGGCGCAGCGCGAGGTTGGCCAGGATCTCCGCGGTCGCGCAGATGATGGGCGCCTCGGCATTGACCGCGGCGTCCCCGGTGACCATCCCCACCCGGTCGGCGCCGAACAGGTCGCACAGGTCGAAGAACTTCTCGCTGACCAGCGCCTTGATGGGAGCGGTGTAGTACGTGCGCCGCCCGTCGGCGAGCGCGAACAGGGCGGCGCCGACGGCCACCAGGCTCTTCCCGGATCCGGTCGGGGTCCCCAGGATCACGTGGGACCCGGATGCCAGCTCCAGCAGCGCATCCTCCTGCGCCGGGTAGAGGGTCCAGCCGTTGCCCTCCGCCCAGGACGCGTAGGCCTCGAGGAGGTCCTCCGGAGTCCCGTGCGGGCCGCACGACACGAGAACCTTGGCGAGCGGGCCGCGCTCCGGCGGGCGGTTCGGGGCGATAGTCACAACGCTGACGATCCCACGGCTTACGGACTGGATGGCGGTGCGGCACGGCTCTACCCCAGCGGCGCGGGCGGCCCTGCGCCATGCCTAGGCTTCCTGAGTGACCTCAGCAACGGCTTCCCGCTGGACGGATATCGACGGCCCTGTCCATTACGTCGACTATGGCGGGCCGTCGGGGGGACCCCTGCTGGTCTGCGTGCACGGCCTGGGCGGCTCCCTGCTGAACTGGGCCGCACTCGCCCCGGCGCTCACCGACACCTGCCGCGTGGTGGCGCTGGACCTGGCCGGCTTCGGCCACACCCGCGCCGGCGGACGGAGCACCTCGGTGCACGCCAACCGGGAGCTGCTGAGCCGCTTCCTGCATCGGATCACCGGGACGCCGGTGATCCTGGTGGGCAATTCGATGGGCGGCCTGATCACCATCCTGCAGTCCAGCCAGGAGCCCCAGACCGTGGCGGGCGTGGTGCTGATCGACCCGGCGCTGCCCGTCGGCCGATCGGCGCGCCCCGACCCGCGGGTGGCCGCGACGTTCGCCGCGATGTCGGTCCCCGCCGTCGGCAGGCGGCTGCTCGCCCGGCGCCGCGCCACCACCACGGCCGAGCAGGCCGCGCGGGCCACCCTCGAGCTGTGCGTGGTCGACCTGGGTCGCGTTCCGGAGGACCTGATCGAGGCGCACATCGAGCTGGCGCAGCATCGCCGAGGGTTCCCCGACGCCGACGCCGAACTCCTGGCAGCGGCGCAATCCCTGGTGTGGGTCCTGGCCAACCGGCGCTCCTATGAGGCGAGGATGCGGTCGATCGCAGTGCCGACGCTGCTGCTGCAGGGCGCCAAGGACCGATTGGTGCCGGTGTCCGCCGCCAGGTCCGTCGCGCAGTCGAACCCGCGCTGGACGTATGCGGAGGCACCGGACCTCGGGCACGCCCCCCAGCTCGAGGACGCGCAGTGGACGGC
>CAZECO010000022.1:24114-25772 GCA_964510455.1 uncultured Actinomycetes bacterium | reverse complement strand
GCCTCCAAGGCCTCCTGCTTCGCGGCAGCGGTGCCCGACGACCCCGAGACGATCGCACCGGCGTGGCCCATGGTCTTTCCCTCGGGGGCGGTGAAGCCGGCGACGTAGCCGACCACCGGCTTGGTGACATGCTCGGCGATGTAGGCCGCGGCGCGCTCCTCCGCGTCGCCGCCGATCTCGCCGATCATCACGATCGCGTCGGTGTCGGGGTCCTGCTCGAAGGCTTCCAGGCAGTCGATGTGCGTGGTGCCGATGATGGGGTCGCCGCCGATGCCGACGCACGTCGAGAAACCGATGTCGCGCAACTCATACATCATCTGGTAGGTCAGCGTTCCGGACTTCGAGACCAGCCCGATGCGCCCCTGCTGCGTGATGTTGGCCGGGATGATGCCGGCGTTGGACTGCCCCGGGGAGATGATCCCCGGGCAGTTCGGCCCGATGACGCGCGTGGTGCCGGAATTCTGCGCGTAGGCGAAGAACTCCGCGGTGTCGTGCACCGGGATGCCCTCGGTGATGACGACGACCAGCGGTACACCGGCATCGACAGCCTCGATGACCGCGGCGCGGGCGAACTTCGGCGGCACGAAGACGACCGAAACGTCGGCGCCCGTCGCCGCCACGGCCTCGGCGACATAGTTGTGGACGCCGATGCCGTCCAACTCCTGCCCGCCCTTGCCCGGCGTCACACCGGCGACGACCTGCGAGCCTCCGGCGACCATGCGGCGGGTGTGCTTCGTGCCCTCGGACCCGGTCATGCCCTGCACCAGGATCCTCGAGCTGGAGTCCAGGAAGATTGCCATCGTCGTCGTCCCCTACTTGGCCGCGGCGGCCAGTTCGGCGACCCGGCGGGCCGCTTCGTCCATGGTCTCCACCAGTTCCACCAGCGGATGGTCCGCTTCGGTGAGGATGCGGCGGCCCTCTTCAGCGTTGTTGCCGTCGATGCGGCACACCAGCGGCTTGGTGACCTCCTCGCCGCGCGCGGCCAGCATGTTCAGCGCGCCCAGGATCCCGTTGGCGACCGCGTCGCAGGCGGTGATGCCGCCGAAGACGTTGACGAAGACGGCCCGGACCTCGGGGTCGTTCAGCACGATGTCCAGGCCGTTGGCCATCACCTCGGCGCTGGCGCCGCCGCCGATGTCCAGGAAGTTCGCCGGCTTCACACCGCCGAACTCCTCCCCGGCGTAGGCGACCACATCGAGGGTCGACATGACCAGGCCGGCGCCGTTGCCGATGATGCCCACCTCGCCCGACAGCTTGACGTAGTTCAGGTCCAGCTCGTGCGCCCGCTGCTCCAGGGGGTCGGTGGCGGCCACGTCGACCAGGTCGGCGTGGCTCGCGTGCCGGTAATTGGCGTTGTCGTCGAGGGTGACCTTGCCGTCCAGCGCCACGATGCGCCCGTCCGGCGTCTTGACCAGGGGGTTCACCTCCACCAGGGTGGCGTCCTCCTTGACCATCACCTGCCACAGCTTGACGATCACGTCGATGGCCTGCTCGCGCACGTCGGCCGGGAAGTTGGCGGCCAGCGCGATCTCCGCCGCCTTG
Organism: uncultured Actinomycetes bacterium; assembly: GCA_964510455.1. Taxonomy (GTDB): domain Bacteria; phylum Actinomycetota; class Actinomycetes; order S36-B12; genus CAVXYG01. The sequence continues at coordinate 24,230 of CAZECO010000022.1, read as the reverse complement.
TCGGCATCGACGCCGTCGAGCGCATCGATGCGGATCTTGGCGAGCGCCTCCGGGTTGGTCGCTGCCACCTCCTCGATGTCGACGCCGCCCTCGACCGAAGCCATCGCCAGGAACGC
>CAZECO010000022.1:0-24014 GCA_964510455.1 uncultured Actinomycetes bacterium | reverse complement strand
CTGCCACCTCCTCGATGTCGACGCCGCCCTCGACCGAAGCCATCGCCAGGAACGCGCGGTTGGCGCGGTCCAGCAGGAACGAGAAGTAGTACTCCTCCGCGATATCGCTGGCCTCGGTCACCAGAACCTTGTGCACGGTGTGGCCCTTGATGTCCATCCCGAGGATGCCCCGGGCCTTATCGGCCGCCTCCTCGGGCGTATCCGCGAGCTTCACCCCGCCGGCCTTGCCCCGGCCTCCGGTCTTCACCTGCGCCTTGACCACAACCGTGGCGCCGATCTTGCGGGCGGCCTCGCGAGCCCGTTCCGGGGTGCTGCAGACCTCCCCCGGGAACACCGGCACGCCGTGCTTGCCGAACAGGTGCTTGGCCTGGTACTCGTACAGATCCACGTGCGTTCTCCGATGTGCTGCACCTCGCCTGCGACCGCAGGCCTCACCGGCTCCGGAGCGCGATCGCCAGCCGCAGCCGATGGTTCAGCCTACCGGTGGGGCCGCCCCGCCCCGCCTTGCGGGTCCCGCCGCCGGCCACGGACTGCGACGCAACTGCGACAGCATTCACTGGTCTGGCCGGTGAATGCGTTCATCAGCATCCGGTATCTTCCGGCAATGGCCATCCATTCGTTGACTCCGCCGGTGCCCGTTGTCGAGCGCCGGCAGGGCGAGCGGGACCGCGAGCTCGCCGCCGATGCGCCCTCCGAGCCCCGTTGGCAGGAATCCGACCCTGTTGATGGATCCCGCATGCAGCGCCTGCGCCGCGGTGGCGCCCGCGCGGCCAGGACGGTGCTGTCGCGCGCCGGCATCCGCGGCACGGCCGTGGAACTGGCGTGGCTGTCCACCCATGTGGTCACCTATCCGCTGGGGCTGGCCGGCGAGCGGGCCCGCGCGCACCCGGGGCACCACTCGACACAGGTCCTGCCCCTTAAGCACCGCGGCCTGCTGGTGCACGATGTGGAGGCTGCGGGAACGCCGATCATCCTGATCCACGGCGTGGTGGACAACCGCTCGGTGTTCGCCCTCCTGCGCCGGGGCCTGCGCCGGCGCGGGTTCGGCCGGATCATCACCGTCAACTACTCCCCCCTGTCCGACGACATCCGCGCCGTGGCCAAGCGGCTGTCGGACGTCATCGAGGATGTCGTGCACGAGACCGGCTACGAACGGGTGCATGTGGTCGGGCACTCCATGGGGGGACTGATCGGCCGCTATTACGTGCAGCGCATGGGCGGCGACGCGCGCGTGCACACCCTGGTGACGCTGGGCTCGCCGCACGCCGGGACGCTGCCCGCCAATTGGGTGCCCCATCCGATCGCGCGGCAGATGCGGCCCGACAGCACGATCGTTTCGGAGTTCGACGAACCCGCCCCGAGGTGTCGGACGCGGATGCTCTCCGTGTGGTCCGACCTCGACCTGATGGTCGTGCCGAAGACCAGCGCGCGGATCGTGCACCCCGACCTCGCCGTCCGCAACGTGTTCGTCCGCGGGGTGGGTCACATGTCGCTGCCCGTGGACGGCCGGGTCGTGCACGAGGTCTGCACCACGCTGGCGCACCTCGATGCCGCCGGCCAGTCGATGACCGCGCAGATCAGGCCGATCGGGCGCCGGATCCAGGCCGTACCGGCGGGCGGGAGCGCCGCGGCCCGGGACGCCAACGCCAGGATCGCCGACCGGGGCTGACCCGACACCGCTATCCTGCTTGCGGGGTCGACAGTTGGTGGAGGAATGACTGGCCGGAACGGGATGCACGGTGCCGACCCCGGCTTCGCCACCGACCAGCAGGAGCTGTTCCGCCTGGTGGCCCAGAGTTCCGCGGTCGGCATGTGCCTGGTGTCTCCCGAAGGCCGGTTCCTGTGGGTCAACCCGGCGGTCTGCCGGCTGATGGGCCGCTCCCAGGAGTCCATGCTGGCCCAGCATTGGCCCGATATCACCCATCCGGACGACGTCGAGGGCAATCGGGCGGCGGCCGCCGCGATGCTGCGCGGCGAGATGGACTCCTACCGCACGGTGAAGCGGTATCTGCGCGGGGACGGATCGCATCTGTGGGGCGACGTCTCGCTCGCCTGCCTGCGCGGCCCTGACGGATCGGTGCGGATGTTCGTCGGTCAGGTCGTGGACGTGACCGACGCCGTGCGGGCGCAGGAGCTCGTCGCGGCCAGCGAGGAGAGCTACCGGCTGCTGGCCGAGAACGCCTCCGATGTCGTGAGCCGCTCCGACGCCGAGGGGATCATCCGCTGGGTCTCCCCGTCGGTGACCGAAGGGTTCGGCTGGACGCCGGAGCAGCTGGTGGGCCGCAACTCCCTGGACATGATCCACCCCGACGACGTCCCCGGCGCCTCGGAGAAGGTCCGCGATCTGAGCGCGGGCAGGAACATCATCAACCACGTCCGCTTCCGCTGCGCCGACGGCAGCTACCGCTGGATCTCCGCGGCCGGCCGGCCCATCATCGATGTCGACGGGCGGGTGCTGGGCATGGTCGTCGGCTGGCGCGACGCGACGACGGAGGTGGCCGCCCTGCAGGAGCTCGCCGAATCGGAGGAGCACTACCGGCTGTTGGCGGAGAACGCCTCCGACGTCATCATCAGGGCAGATCCGGGCGGTCGGATCACCTGGGTGTCCCCCTCGGCCGGCACCGTGCTCGGGTGGCAGTCCGATGAGGTCCTCGGCGTCGAGCTGCGCGAGCTGACCCACCCCGACGACACGGCGCCGACCGACGCGGAGGACCGCCGTCGGGCCCCGGCGTCCACCGACCAGCTCAGGCGCGACGTGCGGATCCGGTGCGCCGACGGACGGTGGTTGTGGATGAGCGACGCCCAGCAGGCGATGACCGGTCCGCAGGGCGAGGCGATCGGCAGGGTCCACGCGCTGCGCGACATCCAGAAGGAGCACGAGGCGCGGGAGACCCTGCGGTTCCTGGCGTATCACGACCCCCTCACCCTGCTGTCGACACGGGCGGTTGCCGAAGAGCGGCTCGAGCGGTTGCTGGGCCAGGATCCCGGCACCGGCGCCCGGGTGGCCGTGATGTTCATCGATATCGACGGCTTGAAGGCGATCAACGACAAGTACGGCCACGCGGCAGGCGACGAGGCCATCAACGAAGTGGCGCAGCGGTTGCTGGCGAACGCGCGGTCCGGCGACACGGTCGCGCGGTTCGGCGGCGATGAGTTCGTGGTGATCGTGCCCTCGATCCAGAACACCGACAACGCGTTGGCTGTCGCGGACCGGATGCGCGCAGACGCGGCCGAGCCCCTGAAGATCAACAGCCATCAGGTCCGCATCAGCATCAGCGTCGGGGTCGTCGTCGCCTCGCCCGGCGCAGGACCGTCCGATACCTTGCGGCGGGCGGACGCGGCTCTCTACGCGGCGAAGAGATCGGGCCGCGACCGCACGGTCCTGGCCGACACCGCGCCCGATGAGGCCGTCCGGCATCGGTGAGCGTCAGAGCTTCTCCACCGGCGCATAGCGCAGCAGGAGCCGCTTGACGCCCTCGCTGCCGAAGTCGATGGCCGCCTGGGTCCGGTCTCCGGCGCCGTTCACGCTCACCACGGAGCCGAGGCCGAACTTCTCGTGCAGCACCCGGTCGCCCGGCTGCAGGTTGAGCACCGCCGCGGCCGGACCGCGTCCGCCCGGTGCCCGTGCCGCTGCGACGCCGGCGGGCGCCCAGGTGACTGCTGCGGACCGCGCAGCTGAGTGGGTCCGTCGCAGGTCCACCAGGTGCGCAGGTATCTCGTCGCAGAACCGCGACTGCGGGTTCTGCGCCGGCGCCCCCCACGCGGATCGCACGGCCGCGGAGGTCAGGTACAGCCGCTGCTTGGCGCGGGTGATCCCGACATAGGCCAGCCGCCGCTCCTCGGCCAGCTCCGTCGGGTCGTCCAGCGACCGGGCGTGGGGGAAGACACCCTCCTCCATCCCGGTGAGGAAGACGACCGGGAACTCCAGCCCCTTCGCGGTGTGCAGGGTCATCAGCGTGATGACGCCGCCCTCGGCGTCCGGGATCTCGTCGGCGTCGGCGACCAGCGACACCCGCTCCAGGAAATCCGCCAGGGTGGACCCTGGGAAGTCGCGCTCGTACTCGGCTGCGACGGACTCCAGTTCGCCGATGTTCTCCACCCGGGTCTCGTCCTGCGGGTCGTCGGAGGCCTGCAGCTCGGCCAGGTACCCGCTCTGCTCTACCACCGCCGACACCAGATCCGGCAGCGGCGTCCCGGCCTCCGCCAGCGTGCGGACCGCGTCGATCAGGGCGCTGAACCGGCCGATCGCCGAGAGCGTGCGGGCGGCCAGGTTCGGCACCTCGGAGGCCTCCGCGACCGCCTGGGCGAACCCGATGCGCTTCCGCCCCGCGTACTCGTCGAGCAGCGCGATGGCCCGATCGCCGATCCCCCGCCGGGGGGTGTTGATGATGCGGCGGCACGACACCTCGTCGCCCGGGTTCGCCACCAGCCGCAAGTACGCCAGCACATCGCGGATCTCGCGCCGGTCGTAGAACCGGACCCCGCCGACCACCCGGTACGGCAGGCCCACCCGGATCAACCGGTCCTCCAGCGCGCGCGACTGCGCGTTGGTCCGGTAGAAGACCGCGACGTCGGAGGGCTTCACCGCGTCCGTGTCGGCGAGCCGGTCGATCTCCTCGGCCACGAACGCGGCCTCCGCGTGCTCGTCGTCGGCGGCGTAGATCGTCACCCGCGCCCCCTCGCCCGCGGCGGTCCACAACCGCTTCTCGCGCCTGCCCTCGTTCCGGGCGATGACGGCGTTCGCCGCGCTCAGGATGTTCTGGGTGGAGCGGTAGTTCTGCTCCAGCATGATCGTGGTCACCTTCGGGAAGTCCCGCTCGAACTCCTCGATGTTGCGGATGGTCGCGCCGCGGAAGGCGTAGATCGACTGATCGGCATCGCCCACGACGCACAGCTCGCCCGGCGGCACCGCGCCATCGACGGGTCCGACCAGTTCGCGGACCAGGACGTACTGCGCATGGTTGGTGTCCTGGTACTCGTCGACCAGGATGTGCCGGAAGCGGCGGCGGTAGTACTGCGCAACATCCTCGAACAGCTGCAGCACCGCCACCGCATGGCCGATGATGTCGTCGAAATCGACGGCGTTGGCCAGCTTGAGGCGGCGCTGGTACTCGCTGTAGATCGTGGCGAGCCCCTGCTCGTAGGGGTTCTCGGAGGCCTGGGAGGCGAAGGAGTCCGGATCGATCAGCTCGTTCTTGGCGCTGCTGATCCTGGCGGACACACCGCGCGGGGTGAACCTCTTCGCGTCGAGTCCGGCATCCTTGACCACCGCGGTCAGCAGCCGCTGCTGATCGGCCGTGTCGTAGATGGAGAACGACGACTTCATGCCCAGCCGGTCGGCCTCCCGGCGCAGGATCCGCACACATGCGGCGTGGAAGGTCGAGACCCACATGTGCTCCGCCCGCGGACCGACCAGCTGCAGGACCCTGCCCCGCATCTCGGCAGCGGCCTTGTTGGTGAAGGTGATCGCGAGGATTTGGCCCGGCCGCGCATCCCCGGTGGCCAACAGGTGGGCGATCCGGCGGGTCAGGACGCCGGTCTTGCCGGAGCCCGCCCCGGCGACGATCAGCAGGGGGCCGCCGCGGTGCACGACCGCCTGCCGCTGCGGCTCGTTCAATCCGAGCAGCAGCGACTCCGGATCGATCTCGTTTCGCGACGGCTGCAGGTCGGCCGCGCCGGCCCGGCCGTCCCCGGCTTGCGGCACCCGGGGACTGTCGCCCACCACGCCGAACGGCAGATCGTCGAACAAGGTCCCCATGCGGACGGAGTCTATTCGCAGGGGCGGGCACCGCGGGACCGCCGCCACCGTGCTCCCACCGGTCCCGATCCCCGATGGCATCCAACGCCCCGGCGAGGTATCGTTACGCAATCGTGACTATCTGGCGCCGAGGCGTGGGGGGATCGCATGGCCGGCCTGGTGAGGTTCCGCGGGCGAGCGGTGGCGCTTGCCGCGCTTGCCGCCGTGCTCACGGGTTTCGCCCTGCAGGTCAGCGCCGCTGCGGACCGCCGTCCGCTCGATGCCGAGGCCCGCGAACTGGCTGCCGCGCCGTTCGTCCATCGCGCGGGCGAGCCGGTCGTCGTCGTCACGGGCAGCTCGACGGTCCGCCTGTGGCCCGACTGCGCGAAGGCCTTCCCCGAGGCGCAGGTGGTGAACACCGGGTTCGGCGGCTCGACGATGGACCTGTTGGCCATGCACTACGACGGGCTGATCGGCCGGTACCGCCCCGATCAGGTCTTCATCGGGTCCGGCGACAACGACCTCGCCGAAGGACGCTCGCCCGAACGCGTCATCTTCGAGACGCGGCTGCTGCTGGATCGGATCCACAGCGAGCTCCCCGACACGCAGGTCGCCATCATCGCGGCGAAGCCCAGCATCAAGCGCTGGTACCTGCGCGACCGGTACCAGGAGCTCAACAGCGGTTTCGAGGCGCTGGCGGCCGCGCGCCCGAATGTCGTCTTCGTGGATGTCTGGAACCGCCTGCTCGATGCGCGGGGACGGGTGCGCCCGGAGCTCTACGCGGCCGACGGGCTACACCTGAACGCCGGCGGCTACCGCATCTACGCCGCCGAGTTGGCAGCAGCTGAGGCCCTGCCCCGCAACGGATTGGGGTCCTGACCGGAATCCCGGAGCCTGCGGGAGACGCGGGAAGTGTTCGCCCGCCTGCGATTGCGGCGCCGACCCGGAATTGCGCAACGGGGCGAGCGCTGCGCTACTCTCTTGCCATGTCTCTGCCCGCGACCACCGTTTCGGCCCTCGGTCGTTGGATGTGCTCGTGTATGCGCACTGACATGTGTTGTTGCGCCTGAACGCCCGTCCCCATCGATCCGCGGACGCGTGGGCCAGGGCGCAAGCCCCCGATAAGCGCGCTTGCGCTGAAGGGCGGGTGCGTCCCCGAATCCCGTGTCTGGACCCGCAGGAGATCCGAACGCATGCCACCCAGGACCAGCAAGCCGCGCGACGAGGGCCAGTGGGCCCTCGGCAGCCGGGACCCGTTGAACCCGAACGAGGTCTTCAAAGCTGCCGATGACGGGCTGAACGTCCGCGACCGGATCATCGACGTCTACTCCAAGCAGGGTTTCGCCAGCATCCCGGCCGACGATCTGCGGGGCCGGATGCGCTGGTGGGGCCTCTACACGCAGCGCCGGCCCGGCATCTCCGGGGGCAAGACGGCCACGCTGCCCCCCGAGGAGCTCGACGACGAGTTCTTCATGCTGCGCATCCGCAGCGACGGGGGGGCGCTGACCAGCCGCCAGGCTCGGGTCATCGCCGGCATCAGCACCGAGTTCGCCCGCGACACCGCCGACATCTCCGACCGGCAGAACATCCAGCTGCACTGGATCCGGGTGGAGGACGTCCCCGAGATCTGGGACCGGTTGGCGGCGGTGGGCCTGAGCTCGACCGAAGCGTGCGGCGACACCCCCAGGGTGGTGCTCGGCTCCCCGGTGGCCGGCGTCGCCGCCGACGAGATCATCGACGGCTCGCCGGCGATCGAGGAGATCGTGCGCCGCCACATCGGCAGCCCCGAATACTCCAACCTCCCGCGCAAGTTCAAGACCGCCATCTCCGGATCGCCGCGGCAGGACATCGCGCACGAGGTCAACGACGTGTCGTTCCTCGGCGTGGTGCATCCGGAGCACGGCCCCGGGTTCGACCTGTGGGTCGGCGGCGGTCTGTCCACGAATCCCAAGCTGGCGGTGCGGCTGGGCGCGTGGGTGCCGCTGGAGGATGTCCCCGACGTCTGGGAGGGCGTCATCGGTATCTTCCGCGACTACGGCTACCGGCGGCTGCGGACCAAGGCGCGGCTGAAGTTCCTGGTCGCCGAGTGGGGTGCTCAGAAGTTCCGGGAGGTGCTGGAGCGGGAGTATCTCGGCCGCGCGCTGATCGACGGCCCGCCGCCGCCGGCCGCCGATTCTTCAGCGCGCGATCACATCGGCATCCATCCGCAGCACGATGGCAGGTTCTACATCGGCGCCGCGCCGACGGTGGGCCGGATCTCCGGGTCGATCCTCGCCGAGATCGCCGACCTTGCGGAACGCTTCGGCTCGGGCCGCATCCGCCTGACCCCCTACCAGAAGCTCGTCATCCTCGATGTCGCCGGCGAGGACACCGAGGCCGTGTCGGACGCCCTCGCCGACCTGGGTCTGCGCACCGCGCCCTCGGTCTTCCGCCAGGGCGCGATGGCCTGTACCGGCATCGAGTACTGCAAACTCGCCATCACCGAGACGAAGGCACGGACTGCGGCGCTGGTCACCGAACTGGAGCAGCGGCTGCCCGACTTCGACACCCCGATCGCCATCCACGTCAACGGCTGCCCCAACTCCTGCGCCCGGTTCCAGGTCGCCGACCTCGGCCTGAAGGGCGTGCTCGTGCCGGACGGCGACACCCAGGTCGAGGGCTTCCAGGTGCACCTCGGCGGTTCGCTGGGCGAGGCGGCCGGCTTCGGCAAGTCGCTGCGCGGCCACCGGCTCGCCGGTGACGACCTGGCCGACTACACCGAGCGCGTGCTGCGCAACTACCTGGCGGATCGCGCCGACGGCGAGACGTTCGCCGAATGGACCACACGAGCCGCTGAGGAGGTTCTGCGATGACGGTGGACATCACGCTGGCCCGGCCGCGGCGGTCGGAGGCCCAGCTGCGCGAGATCCTCGCCGAGTCGCAGTCGCGATTCTCCGACGACGCCGACCCGGTGGAGCTGCTGCAGTGGTTCGGCGCGACCCTGGGCGTGGACCGCATCGCCGTGGCGGTGTCGTTCTCCGACGGCGTGATGGCCTGCCTCGGCGCGAAGGCGCTGCCCGGGGTGGACCTGCTGTTCGCCGAGACCGGCTACCACTTCGCCGAGACGCTGGGCCTGCGCGACGCGGTGTCATCCATGTACCCGGTGAATGTGCGCTCCCTGGAACCGGAGCTGACGGTGGCGGAGCAGGACCACCGCTACGGCGAGAAGCTGTACGAGCGCGATCCGGACCGCTGCTGCGCGATGCGCAAGACCGCACCGATGGACGCGGCGCTGCTCGGGTACGACGCCTGGGCGACGGGCCTGCGCCGCAGCGACCATGCCAGCCGGGCCGAGACGCCGCTGCTGTCGTGGGACGCCAAGCACTCGTTGATCAAGATCAACCCGATCGTGGCGTTCAGCGACGCCCGGCTCGACGCCTGCATCGAGGAGCATTCGATCCTGGAGAACCCCCTTCGCCAGATCGGCTACCGCTCGATCGGCTGCTCGCCGTGCACCCGGCCGGTGGCCGACGGCGAGGATGAGCGGGCAGGCCGTTGGAGCGGCCGCAACAAGGTGGAATGCGGGCTGCACCTGTGAACGACTACGCCCTGTTCCTCGACCTGCGCGGCCGCCGGGTGCTGGTGGTCGGCGCCGGTCCGGTGGGCGCCAGGCGGATCGAAGCGCTGCTCGCGAACGGTGCGGTCGTGGACGTCGTCGCGCCGACCGCGACACCGGAGGTCACCGAACGGGCGATCGAAGGGTCGCTGCGCTGGTATGCCCGGCCCTTCGCCGACGCCGATATCACCGGCGCCTGGCTGGTGCATGCGGCGACGGGGGATCCGGACGTGGATGCTGCCGTCGTCAGCGCGGCGGAGGCCGCCCGCATCTGGTCGGTGCGCGCCTCGGCGGCCGAGCAGTCCCCGGCCTGGTGCGCCGCGACGACCGCCCGGGACGGCGTTGTCGTGGCGGTCAACGGCGGACGCGACCCGCGTCGCGCGCAAGCCGTCCGCGCCGGCATCTCCGAGGCGCTGGCGACCGGCGACATCCCGCTGCGGAGGCGGCGCAAGCCGTCGCCCTCTGGCGGGAGCGTCGCCCTCATCGGCGGCGGCCCGGGCGACCCGGACCTGCTGACGATCCGCGGCCGGCGTCTGCTGCGGCAGGCCGATGTCGTGGTGACCGATCATCTGGTGCCCTCATCCGTCCTCGCCGATCTCGACGCCGACGTCGAGGTCCGCTACGCCGGCAAGCGACCCGGGCACCACAGCAGGTCGCAGCAGCGGATCAACGACTTCCTCGTGCAGCGGGCGCAGGAGGGCCACCGCGTGGTGCGGCTGAAGGGTGGCGACCCGTTCCTGCTCGGCCGGGGCGGGGAGGAGGCGCTGGCGTGCGTCCGTGCCGGTGTGCCGGTCGAGGTGGTTCCCGGCGTGACGTCGGCGTTGTCGGTGCCCGCAGCCGCCGGCATCCCGGTGACCCACCGGGGCATCACCTCGTCGCTGGTGGTGCTCTCCGGCCACGAGGGTCCGGCATCGATCGTGCGGCAGGCGTGCGCGGCTCCCGGCGATGCGACCCTGGTCCTGCTGATGGGCACGCAGCAGCTCGCGGAGATCACTGCGGCGCTGATGGTCGGCGGCCGCCCGAGCGGCACACCTGCCGCGCTGATCGAGCGCGGCTGGACGCCCGAGCAGCGGACCCTGGTGGGGACCCTCGGCGACATCGCCGAGGTGGCGCGCCGGGCGGCGGCGGTGTCCCCGGCGATCGTCGTCGTCGGGGACGTGGTGTCGCTGCGGGCGTCGCTGGGCGACCTTGCCAGGTGCACCCCGGAAGCAGGGCATACGCTGCCGGAACACACCCGCGATGCGCCGAAGGCTGAAGGCGCCGTTCTGGTCGGATGACCGTCTACCTGCTCGCGCATGGCAGTGCCGACCCGCGGCACGCGGACGACGTCGGGGACATCGCCGAACGGCTGGCGGTCGCACTCGGTGACCAGGTCCGCGCGTGCTACCTGGATCTGTGTCCACCGAGCCTCGCCGCAGCGGCGGACCATCCCGGAGTCGTGGTACCCGTGCTGTTCAGCCCCGGCTACCACGTGCAGGTGGACGTGGCGCAGGCGGTGGCAGGGGCGCCGGTGCGGCTCCGGGTCGCGGCTCCCCCGCTGCTGACCGGCGGTGCGGCCTGGGCTCGCGCGCTGCTGGCGGAGGTTGGCCCGGATTGGCCCGGCCGCCGCGTGGTCCCGGTGACCGCAGGAACCCGGGACGCCGGCGTCTCGGCGCTGTGGAGCCAGACGTCCGCGGCGCTCGGCGTGCCGGTGGCTCACGTCAGCGGACTTGGGCCCCGCATCGCGGATCTGGAGCTGGATCCCGCCCGCGACGTGGTGCTGCCGCTGCTCGTGGCACGCGGCTATTTCGCCGACCAGATCGCCTCCCAAGCAGCGCCGGCCGGGATCGCCGTCGCCCCGGTCGCCGGGCGTTCCAGGGCGCTGGTCGCACAGCTGGCCAGGTCGGCGAGGGCGGCCGAAGCCTCCCAACCGGACACCGAACGCTCCCTCGGCGGCTGAACGCTCCCGCGGCGGCTGCGAACCGGGCGCATCACGCCGATGACAGAAGCGCGGATGGGAGCGTTGTCGGCCGTCGATGGCCTCCAGGTCGACTTCGAGGGTGCGCTGCCGAACGCGACCTTCGGCGGCGACCCCGCAGCCGATGCCGATCGCACGCCGGTCATCAACGTGCCCGACCCGGCATCCGCCCTCGGCCTCCGGTCGGTGGAGACCGGGTACACCGGGCCGACTGCGGAGGCGTACGACTACTCCGCAGCCTGCGTGGCGACCGGCTGATCGGAGCACCAGCGCGCCAGTGGCCGGTGTCCCCGTCCGGGGGTGCCGGCCACTGGCGCGTCGTCGGCCGTCAGCCTGCAGCGGGGACGCGGTACGAACCTCGACCGGGCGGATACACGACGACAGCGCCCAAAGTCCGCACGAACCCCAGCTCGCCCGGATCCGGCGGTGCCCCGCAGTCCGGACGGCGCGCGTTCCGGTGCTGCGGAATGGCGGGTTGGCGGGATCGGCATCGGGCTGCGGCCGGGTGGCGGCACCCCCGGTGCCGGCCCACGGTTGCCGGGTCGGCGGGTCGGCGGGTCGGCAGGCAGATGCACCCGCGGCCACCGGGAGCGGCACCCGCGCACACCTCCCACGGGGACTCCCCGCCAGATTCCGAAGGCCGCTCATCCGGTCCGGCCGCCCACCGTCCCAGCCTCCGGCGCGCGGCCGGGATGGTCCTGCGCAACGCCCTCGCGACAGCGATGGCGCTAACCTGGCAGGACAGGCCCCGGCGGGAGGAGGTCCCGTGGGACATCCGATCCAGCAACTGGCAGAGGTCAGCGCCGAAGCCTCCGCCAAGCTGATGAGCGTCGGGGTGACGACCACCGAGCAACTGCTGGAGCGCGCGGCACAGGCACCGGGCCGCGATCGGTTGGCAGCACAGATCGGCGTGAGCTCAGAGGAGGTCCTGGCCTGGGCGAACGAGGCGGATCTCCTGCGCGTCCTGGGTACTGCGGAGGGCTTCACGCCGCTGCTGGAGGCCGCGGGCGTCGAGACGGTCGACGACCTGGCCGGCAACGACGCGGAGCTGCTCAGCGCCAGGATCGCCGAGATCAACGCCGAGCTCAACCTCGTCCAACGCGTCCCCGCGCAGGGGGAAGTGGCCGCTTGGATCGAAGCGGCGAGGGCCCGGTAGCCGAGTTGCGCCCCGAGTAGGTCCTCCTGCAGCGCCGCACCATCGCAGCGGCTGCCGTCGTGCTTGCATGGACCCATGGCGCCCGACGGACCGCTCGACATCGCCGCACTGCTCCGACCCGCCCCGGCGGGCCGCCCCGGCCGCTTCACCCTCGAGGTCCCCGACGGCCTGCAGCAGGGCCGCGGCGCCTGGGGCGGAGTCGCCACCGGAGCAATGACCTCGGCGGCGCAGCAGGCCGATCCCCGGCCGGAGATGGCGGTGCGTTCGATGAGCGCGCAGCTCGTGGCGCCGCTGCTCGTGGGAACCGCCCAGATCGCGGTGGAGGAGCTGCGGCGCGGGTCGGCCACGAACACGATGGCGCTGCGGGTGACCGACGACCGCGGCGAAGTCGTCGCCCACGGTGTCGTCGTGCTGGGCGCGCCCCGCGCCGCAGCGGGCATCGGCGACGGTGCCGGGTCCAGGCCGCCGGAACAACTGGCCGACGGTCCGGGGTCGGTGCCGGTCGTCCCCCTCGGCCCGCCGATCGCACCGCAGTTCCTCCGGCACCTGGAGCTGCGTCCGCTGCAGGGCCTGCCCTTCACCGGGGGCAAGGACAGCGCCGTCACCGGCTGGGTCCGGCCCGCGGGCCCGCTGTCCTGGGTGGACGCCTCCGTGGTGGTGGCGATGGCCGACGCCTGGTGGGTCGCGGTGATGGCGACGGTCGATCGGCCCCGGCCCGTCGGGACGCTTGGGTTCACCGTCGATCTGCCGTGCGACCCGCAGACCCTGCCGCGCGAGCCGGACGGCCGGCTCCGGCCGCTGTTCCACCGCGGCCGCGCCCTCGCCGCCCGCGACGGCTACGTCGTCGAAACCAGGGAGTTGTGGACGCAGGACGGACGGCTTGTCAGCTGGAACACCCAGACCGTGGCGATCATCAAGTAGACCCGGGATTCGCCGATGGGGGCGAGCAGTCGGCGCCTCGGGAACCCGGTCGGCCCTCAAACGGGAACGCTGAAGGCGGCCCGCGCAGCCACCGCACGCCGCCGAACGGCGCAGCCCTCCTCGTGATCATTCACCAGGCCGACGGCCTGTGCGAACGCGTACGCGCTGGTCGGTCCGAGGAACCGCCAGCCGCGCCGGCGCAGTTCGCGGCTCAGGGAGGCGGACTCGGCGGACATGGTCCGGCCCCCGATGCCGGCCGCGGAGGGATCGGCCGGCTGCACCGGCTCGTACCGCCAGACGAAGGCCGCCAGCGACCCGGACTCCTGCTGCACGGCGCGGGCCACCTGCGCGTTGCCGATGGCTGCCTCGATCTTGCCGCGGTGCCGGATCAGCCCGGGGTCGGCGAGCATCCGTGCGACGTCATCATCGGTGAACCCCGCCACCGCATCGATGTCGAATCCGGCGAACGCCTCCCGGAACCGCTCCCGCTTCCCCAGCACAGTCCGCCAGCTGAGCCCCGCCTGGAACCCCTCCAGGCACAGCTTCTCGAACAGTCGGACGTCGTCGCCCTGCGGGAAGCCCCACTCTTGATCGTGGTAGGCGCGATATAGCGGATCGTTGACCGGAACCCATCGGCAGGTGCCCTGATTCACCACGGGTGCATGCTGGCACAGTAGGAGTCGTGACCGATGGGTTGATCTCCTTCACGGACCTGACGAAGCGGTTCGGCCGCGGCGCAGCCGCCGTCACCGCAGTCGACGGACTCACCACCGAGGTACGCCCCGGCCGGGTGACGGGCTTCCTCGGACCCAACGGTGCGGGCAAGACCACCTCGCTGCGCTGTCTGCTCGGCCTGGTGCAGCCGACGCACGGCACGGCCCTGTTCGGCGGCACCAGGTATGAGGACCTCGCCGATCCGGTGCGCACCGTCGGCGCCTGCCTGGAGGCGACTGCGTTCTACCCCGGCCGTCGTGCGCGCGACCACGTCCGGGTCATCGCCGACGCGGCGGGGATCCCGGCCGCGCGCGCCGATGCGGTCCTGGAACAGGTTGGCCTGTCGGGGGCTGAAGATCGCCGGGTCGGCGACTACTCCCTGGGCATGCGGCAGCGGCTGACGCTTGCGGTGGCCCTGCTCGGCGATCCCCAGTACCTGATCCTGGACGAGCCCGCGAACGGACTCGATCCCCAGGGCATCGCCTGGCTGCGCGGCTTCCTGCGCTACCTGGCCGCGCAGGGCCGCACGGTGCTGGTGTCCAGCCACGTGCTGGCGGAGGTCCAGCAGACCGCGGACGACGTCGTCATCCTGAGCCGGGGTCGCCTGATCGTGGCAGAGGCCTTGGCCGAGCTCGAGCGGAGCCGCGCGACCCTGACGGTCCACGTCGTGACGCCCACGCCCGATCGGCTCCTCGCTGCGCTGCGGGCGGACCTGCCAGGCGCCGAAGTCGAGGGCGACAGCGGCGTCTTGCAGGTCCGCGGCGCGACCGCGGCACAGGTCGGGTCGACCGCGTTCCGTGCCAACGTCGAGCTCCACGGTCTGACCCAGCACAGCCCCGACCTGGAACAGCTCTTCCTGGAACTGACCGCGCCGCCGCCCGTGCCGGGCACGGGGATCGGAGCGTCGGCATGAACACCCTGCGCAGCGAGTGGCGCAAACTCGTCAGCGTCCGGATGTGGATGGGCCTGGCGATCGCGGCGATCCTCTTCACCGCGATCAACGCTGGTGTGCTCATCGCGCTGAGCGGCCTCGACATCGAGGGCGGTGCGGTGCCTGTGCTCACCGACCCGGATGCGCTGCGCACCGTCTACGCGTCCGCCGGACAAGCCTCGGTATTCGCCCTGGTGCTGGGCATCCTGGGCATGACCAGCGAGTACCGCCACCTGACGATCACGTCCACCCTGCTGGCAACACCGCGCCGAGGGCGGCTCGTCGCAGCGAAGATGACCGCCGCAGCCCTGTTGTCGGCAGTCATCGCCCTGGCGTGCATCGCCGCGACCCTGGTGATCCTCGGCGTCGGCATGCTGTTCAAGGACACCGCCCCGATGGACTGGGCCGACTTCGCGGCCGTGAGCGCCGGTGCCGTGCTGGGCTTCGCCGTCTACGCGGTTCTGGGCGTCGGATTCGGATCGTTGGTGCGCAACCAGATTGCGGCCGTCATCGCGGCCCTCATCTGGGTCATGCTGATCGAGTCGCTGATCGTGTCGTTCTGGCCGCAGATCGGGAAGTGGCTGCCCGGAGGAGCCCTGGCCGGGGTGCTTCAGGTGGAGTCGCTGAGCGAGTCGGGCTATCTGGCAGTCCTGCCTGCCACGGTGGTGCTCCTCGCCTATGCCGCAGGTTTCGGCATGCTGGCGGTCCGGACGACGCTGCGGCGAGACATCACCTGACCCGCGTCCGACCGGCGGCCCGGGCGCGGACGCCTGGTGCTGCTCGCCCGGCGCCCGTTCAGCTCTGCACCTGCGACCGGCACCTCGTGCCGGATATGCGGGCCGGACGCTGTCAGCCTGCCTCCGGCTGCCCTGCCTCCGGCTGCGGCGCCTCCGTGGGCGCGGGCACCGCCTGCTGCGATTGCGCCTGCTCGACCCCCTCGGCATAGCCGTCCTGGTAGCCCGTCCGATACGCATCGGAGGCCTCGGTCTCGGCGGCCTGGGTGGCATCGTCGTGGCCCTCTTCGTATCCGGCGTCGAATCCCTCCTGCACCGCCGTGCTGCTGGCGTGTTCCACCTCAGCGCTGGAATAGGTCTGCTGCGAGACGGCGTACGCTCCGACAAGTGCGCCGCCGACCAGCAGCAGCAGGCCGATCACGGCGGACAGCAGACGCCTTGCCCACGTGCGGCCCGGGTTCGCAGCGGTGACCACGAGGACCTGGGGCTGCGGCTGCGGCGGCGCGAACACGACGGTCGCATCATCGTCTGCAACGGGCTCGGGCTGGCCAACGGTCGGGATGGGCTGTGTATCACTGGGGGTGAACACGTTTCCTCCTACGGGTTGTTGTCCGGGTCCTGCCCAGGACTCGGACAGCGAAACGCGGGCAATGTCACAAGCCGAGGTGATTGCGCCGGGCGATTCTCCCTGCTATCAGGCTTGGGCTTCGATCCCCACCGAGCCGGCCATCGCCCGGGCCCAGCCGAGAATCCGCTCCAGCAGCGCCCCATCGCCCGCCATGGAACGACCCCGGGCACCGGTCGACTTCGAGAGCTTGACACCCGGTGCGCCGTCGATGAGTCCGTGATGCCGGAAGTCGGCCGAGGCCAGCGTCCCAGCGCCCAGCATCGGGGCCAGGAACAGTTGCGCGGCCGTTGAGGGCAACAGGTCGAGGCCTCTGACCACGGCGTTGACGCCCAGGTCCCGGTCCTCGATCACCGATGCCAGCTGGTAGGCGGGAAGGTCGTCGCGGCGCCACACGACGAAGTCGCCCATCGCCGCGGCGAGGTCCACCTCGCGACCGGCGACGCTGATCGGGCAGGGAGCCGGTACCGCCACCCGCAGTGCGGTCTCACCGCCGATCCAAGCCAGGTCCGCGTCCCGGCAGCTGCCGGGGTACCGGCCGGCGGCGTGGCCGGCCAGGTCGCGCCGGGAGCAGCGGCAGGCGAAGACGGCTGCCCCTGCCGACGCCAGCTCCCCCACCGCCTGCCGGTAGTAGTCGGTGCGGTGGCCCATCGAGAAGTCGCGCCGGAACTGCTCGGCATCGCTCGGCCCCGCGTCGACATCCAGCCCCAGCCACTCGATGACGCGGAACACGTCGTCGACGTATTCCGGGCGCACCCGGGCCGCGTCCATGTCGTCGATCCGCAGCAGCAGGCGCCCGCGGTGCTGCTTGGCCAGCCATGATGTGAGCACGAAGTTGACCGCATTGCCCGGATGCAGGAATCCGCTGGGGGTCGGGGCGATGCGCGTCACCAGCACGCCAGCAGGGTAACCGGCGCGATCCGGGGCGCCGCACACGCCGCAGCGGCATAGGCTTGGTCCAGAACCCCAACGCCCCGACGAGGGAGTCAGATCGTGTCTGACAGTCACGTGAGCTTCGGTCCGAACGAATGGCTCGTCGACGAGTTGTACGAGCAGTACCTGAAGGACCGCAATTCGGTCGACCCCGCATGGTGGGACTTCTTCGACGACTACCAGCCGACCGACTACTCCGCGGTGCGCGCCGCCGCGCTGGATGCCCCCGCCGCGGTCACGGACACTGCCACGGGCCGGACGCGGACGGCGACGGTCACCCTTGCGCCATCGGCGCACCCGTCGGTGGGCGAGACCGATGCCGGGGATGCGGAGGACGGGGAGCCGGGCGAGGGCAGGCCGCGGGTCCCGGGACCCCCACCCCCGCTGAGCACCGTGCCGCTGCCGTCGGACCTGCAGCTGCCGACACCGGCGGCCGCGCCGCCGACGACCGCCACCCCCGCGCCGCTGCCCCAGGGGCCGGCGATCGAGCCCGGCGAGGCGTCAGCCGAACAGTCCACCCAACTGCGCGGGGCGGCTGCCCGCGTGGTGGCGAACATGAACACTTCGTTGTCGATTCCGGTCGCGACCAGCGTGCGGGCGATCCCGGCCAAGGTGCTCATCGACAACCGCACGATGCTGAACAACCATCTCGCGCGGGCCCGAGGGGGGAAGGTCTCCTTCACGCACCTCATCGGCTACGCGGTGGTCGCCGCGCTGAAAGCGATGCCGGAGATGAACGCCTCCTTCGCGGAGGTCGACAGCAAGCCGCACCTCGTCGAACCCGCCCATGTCAACCTCGGCATCGCCATCGACCTGGCCAAACCCGACGGCAGCCGGCAGTTGCTCGTCCCGAGCATCAAGGCCGCCCAGACGATGTCGTTCGCCCAGTTCTGGGCCACCTATGAGGAACTGGTGCGCAGGGCCCGCACCGGCCGCCTCGCCGTTGAGGACTTCGCGGGGACGACGGCGAGCCTGACCAACCCGGGCGGCATCGGCACCGTGCACTCCATCCCCCGGTTGATGCAGGGGCAGGGCGTCATCGTGGGGGTCGGCGCCCTCGACTACCCCGCGGAATGGCAGGGCGCCTCGCCCGAGAGCCTCTCCCGCAACGCCGTCTCCAAGATCCTCACGCTGACCTCGACATACGACCACCGGGTGATCCAGGGCGCGCAGTCGGGCGAGTTCCTCCGGCTGATCCATGCGCTGCTGCTCGGCGAGCACGACTTCTACGACAAGCTCTTCGCCGACGTCCGCATCCCCTATGTGCCGATCCGGTGGTCCCGCGACATCTCGGCATCCCACGACACCGATCTGAACAAGACGGCGCGCGTCCAGGAGGTCATCCACGCGTTCCGGGTCCGCGGCCACCTCATGGCCGACGTCGATCCCCTGGAGTACCACCAGCGCTCCCATGAGGACCTGGAGGTCCTCACCCATGGCCTGACGCTGTGGGACCTGGACCGCGAGTTCGCGACCGGGGGTTTCGGCGGCAAGCCGTTGATGCACCTGCGCGACATCCTCGGCGTCCTGCGGGACTCCTACTGCCGCACGATCGGCACGGAGTTCATGCACATCCAGGAGCCGGCTGAGCGCAAATGGCTGCAGGACCGGCTCGAGGTGCGGCACTCGAAGGTGCCGCGCGAAGAGCAGCTGCGGATCCTGCACAAGCTCAACGAGGCAGAGGCGTTCGAGACGTTCCTCCATACGAAGTACGTCGGCCAGAAGCGGTTCAGCCTGGAGGGCGGCGAGTCGGTGATCCCGCTGCTGGACGCGGTGCTCACCGAGGCCGCCGAGAACGACCTCGCCGAGGTCTGCATCGGGATGCCCCACCGAGGACGGCTCAACGTGCTGGCGAACATCGCCGGGAAGTCGTTCACCCAGATCTTCGCCGAATTCGAGGGCAACTACGGCCTCGGCTCGGTGCAGGGGTCCGGCGACGTGAAGTACCACCTCGGCACCAGCGGGTCCTTCACCGCGGACTCCGGCCGACGCTGCGATGTCTACCTGGCGGCGAACCCGTCCCACCTCGAGGCGGTCAACCCGGTGCTGGAAGGCATCGTGCGCGCCAAGCAGGACCAGCTGCCGATCGAGGACCGGTTCCGGGTGCTGCCCGTGCTGATGCACGGGGACGCCGCCTTCGCGGGCCAGGGCATCGTGGCGGAGACCCTGAACCTGTCGCAGCTGCAGGGCTACCGCACCGGGGGGACCATCCACCTGATCGTGAACAACCAGGTGGGCTTCACGACCTCGCCCAAGTACAGCCGGTCGAGCCACTACTCCACGGATGTGGCCCGGATGGTGCAGGCGCCGATCTTCCACGTCAACGGCGACGATCCGGAGGCGGTGGTGCGGGTCGCCAGGCTCGCGTTCGAGTACCGGCAGGAGTTCGCCAAGGACGTGGTGATCGACATGGTCTGCTACCGGCGGCGCGGCCACAACGAGGCGGACGATCCGTCGCTGACCCAGCCGCTGATGTACGGGATCATCGACACCAAGCGCTCCGTGCGGAAGAACTACACCGAGGCCCTCATCGGACGCGGCGACATCACCGTGGAGGAGGCCGAGGGCGCGCTGCGGCACTTCCAGTCGAAGCTGGAAGAGGTCTTCCAGAAGACACGGGAAGCCATCAACGTCCAGGAGTCGTTCACGCCGACCTCGGCGGAGGTGGAACAGACCGGAGTGCTGCACCTGAAGCCGCAGAGCCCGGCCGCCGGTGTGCCGACGGCGATCTCGCCGGAGATGGTCGCCCGCGTTGTGGATTCCCAGCTGACGATGCCCGAGGGGTTCACCGTCCATCCGCGACTGGCCGTGCAACTGCAGCGCCGCGCCCGGATGGTCGAGGAGGACACGATCGACTGGGGCATGGGGGAGGCGCTGGCGCTGGGCTCGCTGGTGAACGAGGGCCGCTGGGTGCGGCTGGCCGGCCAGGACTCCCGGCGGGGCACGTTCGGCCACCGCCACGCAGTGATCGTCGACCGCCAGACCGGGTGGCAGTACAAGCCGCTGAAGCGCTGCTACGAGGACTCCGGCAAGCTGTTCGTCTACGACTCGCTGCTGTCGGAGTTCGCGGCCCTCGGATTCGAGTACGGCTACTCGGTGGCGCGGCCCGACGCCCTGGTGATGTGGGAGGCGCAGTTCGGCGACTTCGCCAACGGCGCGCAGAGCATCATCGACGAGTTCATCTCCTCCGGCGAGGCGAAGTGGGGCCAGCGCTCGTCGGTCGTGATGCTGTTGCCGCACGGCTACGAGGGCCAGGGTCCGGACCACTCCTCGGCGAGGATCGAGCGCTACCTGCAGCTGTGCGCGGAGGACAACATGACCGTCGCGATGCCGAGCACGCCCGCGTCGTTCTTCCACCTGCTGCGCTGGCAGGTGTACTCCAAGCTCACGCGGCCCATGGTCGTGTTCACGCCCAAGTCGCTGCTGCGGGCCAAGGCTGCGACGTCGGCCAAAGCCGATTTCACCAGCGGGCATTTCCGCGCCGTGATCACCGACACCGAGGTCGATCCGTCAGCCGCGCGCCGGGTGCTCGTCTGCTCGGGCAAGGTCTACTACGACCTGCTCGCGGAGCGGAAGAGCAGCGGGGTCAGCGATGTGGCCATCGTGCGCATGGAGCGCCTGTATCCGATCCCCTACATCACGCTGCCCACCGAGCTGAACCGCTACCCCGAAGCCGAAGTCTTCTGGGTGCAGGAGGAACCGGAGAACCAGGGCGCGTGGCCGTTCATGGCGATGAACCTGCCGCGGTACGTCGATCGTCCGTTGACGGCCGTGACTCGGCCGGCCAGCGCCTCGCCCGCGGTCGGATCCCACCACCGGCACGACGAGGAGCAGAAGGCCCTGGTCGCCCGGGCCTTCGCACGCTGATGTACGCCTCCGATCACGGCCTTGAGGAACTGGCCCGGCGCAGGGGCGAGGAAGAGATCACCCTCGCCTGGCTCGCTGTCCGGCTGCAGCACTATGTCGACTTCCACCCCGAGGACGAGGATGTCGTCAACCGCATGGCTTCCTGGCTGGCACGGGCCGACGACGAGGACTGAGTGGCCCCTGTGCACGGGGGACGACGCCTCATCGGGAGGGCGCCGACCCCTGAGTTCCAGGCGCACGCCGCGAGCACGTCGGGCAGAGCTGCCGCCCGGCGACGGGCAACGCCGCCAAACTCCAGGCATGCCCCGAAACCCCGCGGGAATCCGCGCGCCACCGCGGAAGACCGACGCGTTCCCCACCACCGCCCCCGCGGGGAGCACCGGGGAGCCAGGCGGCGAAGGCCGCGGGCCGACGCGCCGAAGGCCGGACCTGCCGAGCCGGCCGCCGCGACGGGCAACGCGTCCAAACTCCAGGCATCCCCCCGAACCCCCGCGGGCATCCGCCCACCACCCCGAAATACCGACGCGTTCCGCACCATCGCCCCCCGCGAGGAGCGCCTGGAACAGCGGGGTTCTTGTTGACGATCGACATCGTTGCTGCGGCAGGCAGCCAGATGGTGTTCAGGTGCCTCAACGTGTCAGGACGATCTTCCCGAAGACCTCGCCGCGAGCCACCTCGGCGATCGCCTCGCGGGCCTCCTCCATCGGCGCGACCCGCTCGACGGGCGGGCGGAGCCCCGTCGTCACGCACAGCGCGATCAGCCGCTGCAGTTCGTCGCGGGTGCCCATCGTCGACCCGATCACCGACAACTGCTTGAAGAACACCCGCTGCAAGTCCGCCGGTGGGTTCGCACCCGAAGTCGCTCCGGTGACGATGATTTCCCCGCCGGGCCGCAGCGCCTTCAACGAGTGGTCCCAGGTCGCACGGCCGACGCTCTCGATCACCGCGTCGACCCGCTGCGGCAACCGTGCGCCGGACGGGAACGCATCGTGCGCCCCCAGTTCCAGGGCGCGCCGCAGCTTGTCCTCGTCCCGGCTGGTGACCCACACCCGCAGGCCCATCACGTGGGCAAGCATGATGGCGGCCGTGGCAACCCCCCCGCCGGCCCCTTGAACGAGGACGGTGTCCCCCGGGCGCAGCGAGGATCGTGTAGCCAGCATCCGGTACGCCGTCAGCCAGGCCGTGGGCAGGCAGGCGGCCTCGGCCATCGAGAGTTGGGCCGGCTTCGGTAGGACGTTGCGCACGGGGGCCGCCACCACATCGGCGAAGGTCCCCTGATGCCGCTCCGACAGCAAACTGCGCCGCGGGTCGAGAGTCTCGTCCGCAAACCCGCCAGCACTGATGACGGAATGCACGATCACCTCGCGACCCTCCGGATCGACGCCCGCGGCATCGCACCCGAGGATCATCGGCAGGCGCTCGGCCGGCAGCCCCACCCCGCGCAGGGACCACACGTCGTGGTGGTTGACACTCGCCGCTCGCACACGGATCGGAACCCAGCCCTCAGGCGGCACCGGTTCCGGCCGCTCGCCGACGACCAGGCAGGCCAGCGGATCGTCGGAATCGATGGCGGATGCGTAGACCGCGAACACCGGCCAGCCTCAGATCCGCGCCACGCCATCGGCGCGGGCCACGGCCGCGACCCGGGCGGCGACCTCGACGGCGACGCGGGGGTTGAACGGGCTCGGGATGATGAAGTCCGGACGCAGCCCGTCGCGGACGGCCACATCGGCGATGGCCTGCGCCGCCGCCTTCCGCATGGGCGGGGTGATCCGCGTGGCCCGGACATCCAGTGCACCCCGGAACACGCCGGGGAAGGCCAGCACGTTGTTGATCTGGTTCGGGAAGTCGCTGCGCCCGGTTGCCACGACAGCCGCGTGGCGGCGTGCGACCTCGGGGTGGACCTCCGGGTGAGGGTTGGCCAGGGCGAACACGATCGAGTCTTTCGCCATGGCGGCAACGGCCGACTCCGGCACCTGTCCGGCGCTGACTCCGACGAACGCGTCCGCGCCCACGAGGGCATCCTCGATCGATCCGCGTAGTCCAAGCTTGTTGGTGCGCCGCGCGATCTCGCGTTTCACGTCGGTGAGGTCCGCGCGACCTCGTTCCACCAGCCCCTTGGAGTCCGCGACCACCACGTCGCCGATCCCGCTGTCGAGCAGCATGTTCGTCACTGCGATACCGGCTGCACCCGCGCCGGAGATGACCACTCGCATGCCGGCGAACCGCCGATCGGTGACTTTGGCGGCGTTCATCATCGCCGCCGTCACGACGATCGCTGTCCCGTGCTGATCGTCGTGGAACACGGGGATGTCCAGCAACTCCTGCAGCCGCGCCTCGACCTCGAAGCAGCGCGGCGAGGAGATGTCCTCCAGATTGATCCCGCCGTACCCCGGGGCGATGCGCGCGACCGTCGCCACGATCTCGTCCACGTCGGTGCAGTCGAGGCAGATCGGGACGGCATCGACGCCCCCGAACTCCTTGAACAGCAGCGCCTTGCCCTCCATGACCGGCATGGCGCCGATCGGACCGATATCGCCCAGGCCGAGCACTGCAGTGCCATCGGACACGATCAGGACGGTGTTGCCCTTCCATGTGTAGTCCCAGGCCAGGTTCGGATCGGTGGCCAGCGCAGCCGCCACCCGGGCCACACCCGGCGTGTAGACGAGGGCCAGACCCCCGTTGTCCCTGATCCGAACGGTGGGACGCACTTCGATCTTGCCACCGTGGTGCAACGGGAACGCCGGATCCAGATCCCATTGCGTCGCCAACGGGCCCGGGGGCTCGTTCTCGTCGGAACTCATGGGGATGTCGGGCAGCCCTCTCGTCCCATGCGCCACCATC
>CAZECO010000021.1:3906-25875 GCA_964510455.1 uncultured Actinomycetes bacterium | reverse complement strand
CTAGGGGTCAGCGGTTGCGGCCGTACTGCTCGTGGCTGGAGACCCACTCACCGGCAAGGACCGCACTGGCCAGGGACACCTCGCCGGCCAGGGCGGTCGCCGCGCAGATCTCGGCGAACTTGCCGACGTTGCCGGTCCCCACGCAGCCGAGCATCGACAGGCACTCCCGCTGTGTGGCCAGTCCGGTCCCCCCTCCGACGGTCGCGACGATGAGGGCGGGCAGCGTGATGGACCAGTAGTAGTCGCCGTTGTCCAGCAGCTGGCTGTACACGATCCCCGCGTGGGACTCCGAGACGTTCGCGGCATCCTGGCCGGTGGCGATGAACAGGGCGGCCAAGGCGTTGGCCGCGTGGGCTCCGTTGTTGGCCGAACCGGCCATGAACCCGCCGGTCTGGCTGTACTGGCGCGCCCGGAACAGCTGCTGCGGCGTCACGCGCATGTGCTCGTGCAGCAGGTCCGCGGGCAGGACGGCTTCGGCGATGACCCGTTTGCCACGGCCCCGCAGCATGTTGATCGCCGAATGCTTCTTGTCCGTGTCGATGGCGCCGGACAGCACGAAGGCGGGGTGATCGGGATGGTTCGCCTTCATCCACGCACAGGCCGCGAGGGTCGCCCGGCCCACCATGTTCTGCCCTGCGGCGTCGCCGGTGGCGTAGTTGAACCGCAGGTATCGCAGCGGTCCCACCGAGTACTGCTCGATGTCGAGGAGCCGCCCGGAGCGGGTGGTCGCCTCTGCAGCCGCCGCGATCTCGCCGAAGTGGGCCTCGACCCATCCGCCGAAGTCCCGTGCCGCGCGTGCGTTGTCCAGCACGAACACCGGGGCGCGCTGCATGCGGTCGTCGACGACGGTGGCCCGCACCCCGCCCGCGGCCGACAGCAGCCGCATGCCGCGGTTGTAGGAGGCGACCAGCGTGCCCTCGGCGGTGGCGAGCGGGATGTAGAACTCGCCCTGGGCGTGCTCCCCGTCGATCCGCAGCGGCCCGGCCAGGCCGATCGGCACCTGCGCGACACCGATGAAGTTCTCGATATTGCCGCGCAGCGTGTCGGGATCGAGCGAATACGACCCGACGTGCGTCAGCTGCGCCCCGGTCATCCGCTCCACGAATGCCCTCCGCCGCCCGGCCATCTCCTCGGTGTAGTCGTTGTCCCGGTCCCTGGGCACGGACACCCGCTGCTCCGCCATGTCGCCTCCATCGGTGCTCTGCTTCGTCGTGGACTGACCATAGTCTTGCGCGCGGGGAGGCCCTCAGGTTCATCGCCACCGCAATTCGGTCCGCCACCATCCGGTTGCGGCCGACAAGACCGAGCGGATGTCCACGCAGCGGTCGGCCAGCCCGAGCTTCCGGTGGCACCGCCACGACCCGGGCGGCCGCGGACGAGCCGATCCTGTGGGTCGCCCATGCACTGGCGTTCTGCGCCTGCGGGCCTACCGGCTCCCGGGCTGCAGCGCGTCCACCTTTCTCCTCGGGAGGCCGCTCGACGCCGTCGATCGGCTCGACTGCGGACATGGCATGCGAGTGGCGACTGCCCGCCCGCTGGTCAACCGCGCCCGCCGCGGGACATGCTGGTCCCATGACTATGCGCCTGGTGGTCGGCCTCACCCCCGATGCCGACGCCGCCTCCGTCCAGCGCGCCGTCGCAGACACCCTCGAAAAGGTCCTTCCAGGTGGACAGGCCGAAGTGACCACCGACCCGTATCTGCCCGACGTGCTGATCCTGCGCCTGGCAACCGACTCGGCGGATGACGGGTTGCTCGCCGCTCTGGGCGACATTCCCGGCGTTCGGTATGCGCAGCGCGAACGGTTCGTCGAAGGGTTCGGCTCAGGCTGAGTACTGCGTGGGATGGGCGCCAGCACTCAGGCTGAGTGGTTGGCCCGGGCTTGGGCAGCAACCCGGGCGACGGCTCTGCCCGGCTTGCGGCGCCACAAGCCCCCGGCGGCGGCTCATCCCGAGTGCGGCAGATCCCGGGGCAGCGAGGCCGGGGGAAGGCTTCGCCACCCGTCGACCCGCAGCAGCCCGAGCGCGATGCCGGCCTTGCCGAGGAAGAGGCCGGGCGGTTCGGCGGTCTGAATCCCGCCGGCCGGCGCTGGAAGCCCGCAGGGCCACCGGCCGAGCAGCTCGCGCTGACCCACGATGACATCCGCGACGCGCTGCGCAGCCCGCAGGTGGCCGTCGCCGCCGGGCAGCATCCCCGCCGCCAACTGCAGTTCCAGCACGCCGGCCAATCCGTGGCACACGCTGCAGTCGGTCCCCTGCTGGGCACGCAGGGCCGCCGCGGCCGCAGCCGCCCGTTGCCGCGCCGCTTCCACCGCAGCTCCGGCATCGGCCAGCAGCGCAAGCCCGTCCGGATCGGCTTCCGGTAGCCACGAGTGGACGGCGAGCCTGGCCAGGCCGATGCCGATGGCCCCGTGGCACCACGCCACCATCCCGACCGGCTGGCCGCCGCCGCGCAGGTCGGGCCAGTTCGGTGCCTCGGCATCGAACCAGGACCGCTCATAGGCGCGGGCCGCATCGGCCGCCGAGCGCAGCTGCCCGGCAACCTCCGGCTCGGCGAATCGTCGCGCTGCATGGAGCGCCAGTGCGGCTCCGGACGCCCCGTGCGCCAGCCCCAGCAGCGGGGTCCCGCCGCCGGCGGGGCTCGGCCACGCGGCACCGATCAGCTGCACCTGCGCCAGGTCGCCGATCGCGGCGGCCGCCGCGACCGCGCACCTCGCCACCTGCGGATCGCCCGGGCGCGCCGCGAGCAGCGCCGGGATGGCGCCCGCGGTCCCGTTGAGGTAGTCGGGGTCGGGGGTTGCCTGTGCGAGCCGGCGCGCGGTCAGCAGCGCAAGCTCCCCCGCTCCCCCGGTCAGGCCGGGGTCGTCGAGCAGCACGCCCGCCCACGCAACCGCATAGGCGATCCCGGACGCCCCCGAGGCCAGGTGCAGCGCCCCCCCGTCGAGGGCATCGCGTCCACCGGCCAGCGCCAGCCCGGCTGAGGATCGGGCGGCGTCGGCCACCTGCCGACCAGCCCCGGCGGCGGCGGCTGCCGACAGCGCCAGAGCGATCCCGGCGCTGCCGGAATACAGCCCCGGCCCGGACCCGGCCTCCTCCAGGTGCCAGTCGCCTCCGGCTTCCATCACGACGTCGGGTCCCGACCAGCCGTGATCCGGGTCGTACTGCGCCGCAAGCTCCTCGGCGATCGACAATGCCGCCAGCCGGTGCCGCTCAACCATGGTCGGGGCCCATCCATGGGGCTGCCGGGTCGATGCCTGCGTCGGCCAGCGCCTGTGCGAGCAGATCCAGCACATCGGCCCCCGGGGCGGCGCGCAGCGCCCTTGCACCGGGCGCGAGGGCCGCGCACAGGTGCGAGCCGTAGCTGTGATCGCCCCCGGGGTCATCGGCGTAGGCGAGCAGGCTGGTGACCCGCTCGGTCAGCGGCGGCAGATGGGGGCGCAGGGATGCGAAGGCGCGCTGGCAGACCTCGAGCAGCAGGGTGCGCACAGCGGCGGTGTCGCCGTTGCCGCTATACACGACCATGGCGTCGGGCCGCCGGTACCCTTCCGGCGCGGTCGGGAGCTTCAACGACCATTCGACCCCTGATGATCCCAGCGCCGCCGTGGCCAGCGCGACGATCCCGGCGGCCCCGGTCACGCGGGGATGCAGGTAGTGGCGGCTCAGCCGGCCGGCCGGCTCGCCGATCGGGCTCGAAGTTCCCCACCAGCCGGTGGTGCGATCGATCCGGTCCACCATGGCGACCGCCGCGACCTCCTCCCCCGGCGCGACCGGAACGGCAGGACGCCGCAGGTTCACGTAGTCCCCGGCAAGCAGGGAGCGCCGCTGCTCCCCCTTGCCGACGATGCAGCCGCCGCGCTCCGCGACGGCCAGGACGACCCACCCGGACTCGAAGTGTCGCCCGTCGCCGTGCGCGGCCCGCAGCAGCGGCGCGAGATCTGTCCGCGGGGGTCGCAGGTCCGGGCCGTCCTCGCCGTCCGGCTCGGGTGCCAGGTACCAGTGGGAGTACAGCAGGGCGGCCACCTCGGCGTCCGAACCGTCCCACGGCAGCTCTGCGCCGTTCTGCACCAGCCGCCCGAGCCGGATCAGGTCCGCGCGGACCGACGGGGGCAGCGCTGCAGCCATTGGGCAATCATGGCGGTCGATGCCTCCGGATCGGCGAACAAGGCGCGGGCCTGTTCCAGCAGCGCGTGGGCGGCGGGCGTTGCTCCTGCCTCGGCGAGCTCCATCGCCAAGTGCACCATGCGGGAGGGCCAGTAGGCTGCCAGGCGCCCGGAGTCCAGAACCCCGCCGCCATCGAGGTAGCCCGCCATCAGGGCCAGGTGCCCCGGCTCAGCCGATCCGTCCGCGCCCAGCGCCATGGACCGGCCAGCGGCCATCGCGGCGGCGACGTCCCATGCCGGGTCGCCGACGCCGGAGAGCTCCCAGTCGATCAGCATCACCGTCGGCGGGTCCGGCGGCTGCAGCGTGATCAGGCAGTTGTCCCACTTGACGTCGCCGTGCACCAGGCAGGACGGTTCCCATGCCTCCCGCGCCGCGGTCAGGCCGGGCGCGATGACGTCGTCGGACGCGACCTCCATCGCCAGACCGCGGGCCCGATCCAGCCAGATGTGCTCCGGCGGTGTGCGGGGCAGCTCGAGGATGCCGGCCGAGGTCGGGATCAGCATCGGGACGCCCGCGGTCGCACGGTGCACCCTCGCCAGGGTCCCGCCCAGGGCCCGCCAGGCGTCGTCGTCGGGCAGCCAGCCCTGCGCCAGCAGGTGGCGGGCGGTCGCCTGCTGCGGCTGTGCGGCGAGCACGATCACGTGGCGCTGCTCATCGACCAGCAGCGCGGACGGCATCACGGCGGCCAACTCCGGACGCCAGCCAGCCAGCCGGTAGGCGAACGCCTCGGCCGCCAGCCCCCGGCCCTGGGCGAGGGACTCCGGGCTCGCGAGCTTCACGATGACAGCCGTACCACCGGCCTCGACCCGGTACACGCTGTGCGCGGCGGTCAGCAGCGTCACCTCGCCGTCCCGGGCACCGGGCATCCCGGCAGCGGCGGCGGCGTCGCGCGGATCGGGTGGTGGCGGTAGCCCGCCCGCCACCACCCGTGGTCCCCCTTCGACCACGTGCTATCCCTGGCCGCCGTAGTCGGTGCCGTAGGGATCGTCGCCGTACGGATCCTCTCCCAACTCCGGGCGGATCGGGAAGTCGGGCCGGCCGCAGACCGGGCCGCTCGGGCATGCCGCCAGACTCTGGCACACGACACGGACGGACGGCGCATCGCAGATCACCTGCTGCGACAGCACACAGGCGACCTGCTGGGACACCACGCAGGTGACGGTCCGCGTCACCACCTCGCACACGATGAGCTGGGACAGCGGCGGCGCGTCGCAGATCACCGGCTTGGTGATCTTGGTGCAGACCACGGTCTGCGTCTGGCACACCACCTGCATGGACTTGATGTTGCAGGTGACCGCAGTGGTCCGCGGGCCGGCGCACACGATCACCGGCCGGGACGACTGCGAGCAGACGCTGTCCAGCGCCTTCTTGGCATCGACCAGGCCCGCGCCGTACCGGTCGTTGGGGACAGGATCCCCGGCGCTGTCCTTCAGCGGCCGGGCGGTGGAGATCAGCGCCTGGCGCACCTGTGCGGCCGTGAGCGACGGCTTGCAGGACAACAGCAGGGCCGCGACCCCGGCGACATGCGGGGAGGCCATCGAGGTGCCGTCCAGCGTGGCCCGGGTGTTGTCCCAATAGGTGCTGAGGATCCCGACTCCGGGGCCCGAGATCCCGACGTGCGATCCCATGCTGGAGAACGAGGCCCTGGCGTCGTTGATGTCGACCGCTGCGACCGCGAGCACTCCGGGCAGGGCAGCCGGGAACTGCGGCACCGCGTTGCCGGTGTTGCCCATGGCCGCCACGACCAGGCAGCCCCTGCTGATGGCGTAGGCGACCGCATCCGCGGTGACCTGATCGTTGCCGGGGCCGCCGAGGCTCAGGTTGATGATGCGGGCCCCGTGATCGGCCGCCCAGCGGATGCCCGCCGCGATGTCGACCGACGACCCGAAGCCGCTGATCCGGTTGTCGGACAACCTCCGAGCGCGGTTGAGCACCTTCACCGGCAGGATTCTGGTGTTCCACGTGACGCCGGCGACTCCGATCCCATCATTGGACCGGCAGGCGATCGTCCCCGCGACATGGGTTCCGTGCCCGACCTCGTCCTGGGGGATGTTGTCGCGGCCGTTGAAGTCGCCCTCCCACACCCAGCCGGGCATCGGCGGGCCCGGGTTCGGCCCGTAGTCGACCATGTCGTAGCCCGGCAGCAGCAGACCCGACAGTTCGGGATGGTCCAGGTCGACGCCGGTGTCCACCACCGCCACGATGACTCCCGGGTCGCCCGTGGTGCGATCCCACGCCTCCGGACATCGGATCTTCGCCAAGCCCCACTGCTGTGGGTAGAGCGGGTCGTTGGGGATGATGGACGCTTCACGCAGCAGCACCGGCTCGGCGTATTCCACCTCATCGAGCTTGCCCAGCTGGTTCACCGCCGTGGACACCTTGGTGGTCTCAGCGAACCGCACCCGGAAGGTGCTCTCCAACGTCGCATCGACATCTGCCGCCATGACACCCCTGGGGGCGGGCGGCAGCGGCGAGTGGACCTTTCGGACCTCGATCACCTTGAGTTTCGACAGCGCCGCGTCGAGCCCCGACGAGCCGAGCGAGGACACGCCCGGCGCGGCTCCCCGGCTCGGACCGCTGGAGACGCTGACCGCGAGCGAAGCCCCCACTCCGTGCTTGAGGCTGACCACAACCTCGCCGGGTACCTCGACGGGTTCGGGTCCAAGGAGATTCATCTCGCCCATAGCCCACCTCCTCCACGCATGGCGCGCAGTCTGCGCGCCCTCCCATCCTTTCGCCGTTGCCCCCGGGCCGGTTCCGCCGTCCTTGTGAACTTGATCGGATTCAACCGTTCAGGCGAAGCACGGACGGCCGGCGCAGGGCGGGCCCCGATCATGCGACGTACCGGCGGCGTGGCTGACTGCCCCATGGGTGAAACCGGCTCTTCGGAATGCGGCGTGGATCCGGATTGAGGCTCGAAGCTGGCTGACCGCCCCCGCGGCCCTTGTGTCCCCGATTCGCAGCTCTCGCAGGAGCGTCCAGCCCTGCGGGAGCGTTGGCACCTGGCCCCGAGTGCAGGCGCCCGCACGGGCACGGCCCGCCCCGTGGGCGGCCGGATCCCGTGGATCGGCGACCCGCGACACTGGGACCATGCACTCCCCAGAAGTGGTCGCCGTCACCGGTGCCTCCGGACTGATCGGTTCCGCCCTGACCCGGTCGCTGCGCGGAGACGGCCTCGAGGTCCGGGTTCTGGTGCGGCGCCCAGCGGGCAGCCCCCAGGAGATCGAGTGGCAACCGGGGACGCCGCTGCATCCCGCGCGGCTGGACGGGGTGACGGCCGTGGTCAACCTCGCGGGCGCGCCGGTCGGGGATCACCGCTGGACCCAGTCCTACAAACGCGTGATCCGGCAGTCCCGCGTCGACAGCACGGACACGATCGCCCGCGCGATCGCGGCGATGGACCAGCCCCCGAGAGTGCTGGTCTCGGCGTCGGCGATCGGCTTCTACGGCGACACCGCCGACCGCGAGGTCGATGAGTCGTCGCCGCAGGGCGAAGGCTTCCTCGCCGACGTGGTCGGCGAATGGGAGGCGGCGGCCGACCCCGCCCGCGCGGCCGGCATCCGGGTCGTCCATGCGCGCAGCGGTCTCGTGGTCAGCGGCCGGGGCGGGGCATGGGGACGGATGTTCCCGCTCTTCAGGGCCGGAATCGGGGGTCGGCTGGGCAGCGGCAAGCAGTACTGGTCGTGGATCTCCATCCGCGATGAGATCGCCGCCCTAAGGCTCCTGCTCGATTCCGACCTGTCCGGCCCGGTGAACCTGACGGCACCCAGCCCCGCCACCAACAAGGAGGTCACCAGGGCGATGGGCGAGGTCCTGCACCGGCCCGCGGTGCTGCCGGTTCCCGCCTTCGCGCTGAAAGCCGTGCTGGGGGGCTTCTCCAGCGAGGTTCTGGGCAGCATCCGCGCCCGACCGACCAGGCTGCTCGAGGCCGGCTTCACGTGGGCCGACCCCCGCATCGCTGATGCCATCACGGCAGCCCGGTCTGGCTGGTGACCTCCGGCACCGCCTCGAACACCAGCCAGCGGCCGGCCGCCTGGCGCAGCTCCACCAGCCAGGTCGCGGCATCCGCCGCCGGAACCGTCGTCCGGACACCGGCTCCATCGACCAGGGCGTACTCTCCGCGCCGGTCCTGCACCCGCAGTCTCACCTGTTCTCCGGTCACCTCGACGGGGCTGACCGAGAGCAGCGCTGTCCCCCAGCCCTCCGCCGCCAGGCCGGCGACGGCGAGAGCCTCCACGGCGGCCGCCTCCCTGGCAAACGCGGGCCCGTCGGGGTGGAAGAACTCGGGCAGGGCCGCCGAGCCGGCCGACCGGTACGCGGCCCCCCGGGCGTGGTCGGCTGACTGGATCAACCCGTACCACTCATCGACGGCCGGCGGCGGCGCGGGATCGGTCGCACCGGCACCTGCATCGGGCGCCACCGGGACGACCGAGGCGATCGGATCCGGCGCGGGCGCGTCCGGTGAGCCGCCCAGGATGATGGGCGCCGCGATCCACCCGAAGATCAGGAGCGCGCCCGCCGCTCCGACGACCCGGATCCAGCCGAGCCGCTGGAGCAGCCCGTGCGAGGTCTCGCGGTCCACCGGTGTCGCGGACTCCCCCGCAGCCCGCGCGCTGGCCCGCCACTGATCGATGATGTCGTCGACGTCCGGTTCCCCCATGCGGGCAATACTGCCGGTCGGAAGCGGCGCTCGATCCCGGTTATCCACAGGCGCGGTGGTTACAGTGGTCGCGTGACGTCGCCGGCCGCAGACCTCGGCTTCGGGCCCGTAGTCCAGCCATGGGGGCTGGGCGAGCACCGCGTCCCCTATCCCGAGGCATGGGACCGGCAGCGCGGGATCCACGCAGCAGTAGCGGCGGGCGAAGCACCCAACACCGTGCTGCTGCTGGAGCACGACTCCGTCTACACCGCCGGGCGCAGCACCCAGCCCGGCGACCTCCCCTTCGACGGCTCACCCGTGATCGAGGTCGACCGCGGCGGCCGCATCACCTGGCACGGGCCCGGGCAGCTCGTGGCCTACCCGATCGTGCGGCTCGGGGACCCGCTGGATGTCCGGCGCTTCGTGTGTCTCCTGGAGCAGGCCGTCATCGACACCTGCCGGGAGCTCGGCCTTGCGACCAGCCGCGTCGAGGGGCGGACCGGCGTCTGGGTCGGCGGCGATCGGAAGGTCGCGGCGATCGGGGTGCGGGTGTCGCGCGGCACGACCATGCACGGACTGGCCCTCAACTGCGACAACGATCTGGCCGCCTTCGATCGGATCGTGCCGTGCGGCATCAGGGACGCGGGGGTGACCTCGCTGAGCGCGGAGCTGGAACGGCCCATCACGGTCCTCGATGCCTCCGCCGGACTCGTGCGGCACCTGCGGGAGCAGCTGGGCGCCTACCGGTGAGCTTCGGCGTGCGCAGGAAGCGGCCGTTGCGCCGGGCATCTAGGGTTGGAGTGTGCTCACCACCGATTCGGCGGACCTCAACCCCGCCGGCCCGCCGACCGGGCGGAAGCTGCTCCGCATCGAGGCGCGCAACGCGGCCGTGCCGATCGAGTCGAAACCGCCCTGGATCAAGACCCGGCTGAAGACCGGCCCGAACTACAACGACGTCCACCGGCTGGTGGCCGAGCAGGGCCTGCACACCGTCTGCCAGCAGGCTGGGTGCCCGAACATCTTCGAATGCTGGGAAGACCGTGAAGCTACGTTCCTGATCGGCGGGGAGCAGTGCACGCGCCGGTGCGACTTCTGCCAGATCGACACCGGCAAGCCCGCGCCGCTCGACACCGACGAGCCGCGCCGGGTCGCCGCCAGCGTCGCGGGGATGGGCCTGCGGTACGCCACCGTGACCGGCGTCGCCCGCGATGATCTGCCCGACGAGGGCGCGTGGCTCTATGCCGAAACGGTCAGGGCGATCCATGCCGCGTCGCCGGGGGTCGGGGTCGAGCTGCTGATCCCCGACTTCAGCGGCAAGGACGACCTGCTGGCGCAGGTGTTCGCCGCCCGGCCGCAGGTGCTGGCCCACAACTTGGAGACCGTGCCCCGGATCTTCCGATCGATCCGTCCGGCCTTCGACTACCGGCGGTCCCTGGACGTGCTGACGGCAGCGCGCGCGGCGGGCCTGGTGACCAAGTCGAATCTCATCCTCGGCCTGGGCGAGGACGACGCCGAGGTCGATCAGGCGCTGTCCGACATGGTCGGCGCCGGCTGCGAACTGGTCACGATCACGCAGTACCTGCGGCCCTCGCCGCGGCACCATCCGGTGGTCCGCTGGGTCGAGCCGGCACAGTTCGACCAGTGGGGCGAACGGGCGCTGGAACTCGGATTCGCCGGGGTCATGTCGGGGCCGCTGGTGCGCTCCTCCTACCGGGCCGGACGCCTCTATCAGCAGGCGGTGGAGCAGCGTGCGAATCGGGCCTGACGGTTTCGTCTGCGGGGGTGCGGGTGTCCTACCCTGATTCGCATGGCTGACGAGAGCAAGCCCAAGAAGGACCGGTTGAAGTACTTCAAGCAGATGCGCGAGAACTACCGGGTCGCGAAAGAGGAGCGGCCCCGCCTCGGATGGATCCTGCTGGGCATCTTCTTCAGCATTTTCGCGGTGTTCGTGCTGATCGGCGTGCTGCTGGACAACTGGCTGACGTTCGTTCTGCTCGGCTTCCCCGTCGCGCTGCTCCCCACCACGTGGTTCTTCTCGCGCACGGCGATGCGTGCCGCCTACGCGCGGGTCGAAGACCAGCCGGGCGGCGCCGCGGCCGTCGCAAGCGCCATGCGCGGGAAGAGCTGGTCGGTGACGCCGGCGGTCGCGGTGACCCGCAACCAGGATCTCGTCCACCGGGCGGTCGGACGGCCCGGCGTCGTGCTGATCTCCGAGGGGCCGACGTCGCGCGTGCAGCACATGTTGATCAGCGAGGCCAAACGGACGGCCCGATACCTGCCCGACGTCCCGATCCATCAGATCCAGGTGGGCGGCGAGGACGGCCAGGTTCCGGTGGACAAGCTCCAGAAGACGCTGACGAAACTCCCGGAAGCCCTGACCCCGGCAGAGGTCAACGTGGTGCGCCGGCGCCTGGATGCATTGAAGGCGCCGATGGCGGGCATTCCGAAGGGACCGATCCCCAAGAGCGCCAAGGCTGCGAAGAAGGGCCAGCGGCCGCGGTAGGGGGTGCTCGCCGATGCGGTGAACGAACCGCGCAACCGGTCGCGGCGCGTCAACCCTTGCCGTTCCGACGCCCGATGCGACGGCATCGTGATCGGAAGGCCTGCTCGTTGCCGACGCGCAACGCGTCGGGATTTCGCGCTGGCTCCCCCGCTCAGCGCGGAATCGAGGGGATGCCCGGAATTCCGACACGTTCCCCACCTCCGGCCGCGGACCCACCGGCGAATGTTCACACCGATCCGCCGCCCAAGGTCAGCCTTGGAAGACACCCGACTGCGCTACGGCGCAGGGCCCACCCGCTCGCGGCATCCGCCATCGTGACTGCCGCCACCGACCAGGGCCCGCAACAATCGTCTCGAGTGCTGGGTTCAGGATGTGTTGGCGAACGCCGGCGGCACCGTACCAGCGGCCGGTCCGGTAGCCCACCAATTCCCACACGATGCTTGGTCTGCACGGCACCGCACGAACTGCGGACTACCGCCGGACTACCACGCTGCCCGCTGCCAAGTCATGCAGTCCGCGCCCGTTCGGCTGCATCACCACAGCTGGGATCACCAGGCACAGCAGGAGTGTGCGCAGCGCGATGCCGGGCAGGCCGATCTGCGGACGCCCGACGGGAGCCACGATCAGCCCCATGAACCGCTGCCCGAAGGATGCCCCCTGCAGCCACGTCAGCAGGGTCACCTCGGCGAAGAAGATCCCGAGGGTGACCATTGCGGGGTCGAGTCGGTCAGGGGTGAATCCCCCGTTGAGGACCGCGGCGATCGCCAGGCATGCGAACCAGTCGATGAACAGCGCAACGATGCGCCGCCCGAGTCCACCCGCCGAACCCGGGCCGCTGTCCGGCAATTCCAGGATCCGGCGAGTCGCCTGGGGAGTGGTGGACATACTGCCTAAGGTACGACAGGCACGTGCCGGCCTATGACAGGCCGCATGCCTGCCACCACGCCGAACGCTCGACGCGTTTCCCACCACCGCGCCGACCGCCGGCTCAGCCCGAAGGCGGGCCGCGCCGGGAACCGGGACTGCGGATCGCGGCAGATGCACCCGTCCCGCGGGGCTTTGCACCCGATACGGGGTGTTTGCGGCGGTCCGCGGCCGGTCGTGCACCCGATCCGGGTGCGATCCGCCCACGCAGCGGGCGCAAACCGGCAGCCGGTGCCTGCTCGCGCCCCGCCTGGGAGGAACAGCCACCGGCGAAGCGCCTTCCCGCGGCAGCCCCGTCGTCGCGCACCGGCCGCCGGCCCCGGAATCCGAACATGCGTGCGCGACCGATGCCCCGCGGCAGGCCGGCCCGCCCCGCGCACCCCTGCCCGGGACGTCGCCTCGCCCGCGAGCAGGCCGGTCCGGCAGCGGCGGTCCCGACCCAGGCGTGGGCCGGGCGTTGATCGCAGCGATCTGCCGCAGCGATGCGGTGAAACGCTGCGATCAACCGCCGCGGAGGCGGCCTGCTGGGCACTCCGCGGGCAGGGCGGCCGAACCCGCCGTCCGCCGCACCGGCACCGCCCACGCACTCCCCGCCGGATTCCGAAGGACGACCGAACCCCGGGCATGCCTCCCCAAGCCCGCGCAGTTCGCCACCCCGGAACCGAGGCGTGCCCCATCACCGGCGCCCGCGCCGACGGCCCGTTCGAGACCGGTTCCACGTAACACGGCGGAAACAGCCGGGTCACCGCCGAGAAATCGCCCCCGCATACCGTCTCATTCAGTGGACGGGCAAGACTAGGTCTGGAATCCCGCCACAGCGCGAGGCGATCGGCCGTGACAGGCCAGACCAATGGAGGGTGAATGTTCAAGAACGCAGATGAGGTTCTGAAGTACATCAAGGACGAGGACGTCAAGTTCATCGACATCCGGTTCTGCGACCTGCCCGGTGTGATGCAGCACTTCAACATGCCGGTCGAGAGCGTGGACAAGTCGCTGTTCACCGACGGCCAGATGTTC
The DNA here is from genome assembly GCA_964510455.1 of uncultured Actinomycetes bacterium. GTDB lineage: Bacteria > Actinomycetota > Actinomycetes > S36-B12 > CAVXYG01. The sequence continues at coordinate 12,634 of CAZECO010000021.1, read as the reverse complement.
GACGGCTCATCGATCCGCGGCTTCCAGGCGATCCACGAGTCCGACATGAAACTGATCCCGGACCCGGCAACCGCCTTCCTCGACCCGTTCCGCACCGAGAAGACCCTGGTGATGAACTTCTCGATCCGCGACCCCTTCACCGATGAGACCTACTCCCGCGACCCGCGCAACATCGCCGCCAAGGCCGAGGCGTACCTGAAGTCCACCGGCATCGCGGACACCGCCTACTTCGGAGCAGAGGCCGAGTTCTACATCTTCGACGACGTCCGCTTCGAGACCAAGCAGAACGCCGGCTACTACTTCATCGATTCCATCGAGGGCGCCTGGAACACCGGACGGGTGGAAGAGGGCGGCAACCGCGGATACAAGACCCGCTACAAGGGCGGGTACTTCCCCGTCCCGCCGGTGGACCACTACGCCGACCTGCGCGACGAGATGGTGCAGGCCCTGATCGCCGCCGACTTCACCGTCGAGCGCTCCCACCACGAGGTCGGCACCGCCGGTCAGGCGGAGATCAACTACAAGTTCAATACGCTGCTGCACGCGGCCGACGACATGATGCGCTTCAAGTACATCATCAAGAATGTCGCCTGGCGCAACGGCAAGACCGTGACCTTCATGCCGAAGCCGCTGTTCGGCGACAACGGTTCCGGCATGCACAGCCACCAGTCGTTGTCCAAGGACGGCGAGCCGCTGTTCTACGACGAGCTCGGTTACGCGGGGCTGTCCGACACCGCCAGGTGGTACATCGGCGGCCTGCTGGCGCACGCCCCGGCCGTGCTGGCGTTCACCAACCCGACCATGAACTCGTATCACCGCCTGGTGCCCGGGTTCGAGGCTCCGGTGAACCTGGTCTACAGCCAGCGCAACCGCTCGGCGTGCATCCGGATCCCGATCACGGGGAGCAACCCCAAGGCCAAGCGCCTGGAGTTCCGCGTTCCGGACCCGTCCAGCAACCCGTACCTGGCGTTCTCCGCGATGCTGATGGCCGGCCTCGACGGCATCAAGAACAAGATCGAGCCGGTCGCCCCGGTCGACAAGGACCTCTACGAGTTGCCGCCGGACGAGGCCGCCGACATCCCGCAGGTCCCGGCGTCGCTGGAGGGTGTGCTCGACGCCCTGGAGGCCGATCACGACTTCCTCACCGAGGGCGGCGTCTTCACCGACGACCTGATCGAGACCTGGATCGATTGGAAGCGCACCAACGAGGTCGCTCCGATCCGGCTGCGCCCGCATCCGCACGAGTTCGAGATGTACTACGACATCTGATTCGCACAGACCGCGAGGTGCGTCCCACCAAGCGGACCGGTCGGATGGGGGTTCGGCCGGTGATCGCCTCGCACAGTGAAGGCCCGGCCCACCTGGCCGGGCCTTCACAACGGCGATTCGACGCCGCGTGCGCGGCGCTGCGGGAATGCTCCGTGCGCCGCCCTTGTTGACCACGGCGTGGAAATCACCGTGACCACAGACGTGGCGGCGGGCATCGCCCAGGCCGCCGCGGGCGGCGATTCAGCCGGTCGGCTCGGCTTCCGGGTGCGGTCGGACGAGGGCGCCGATGTCTGGACCCTGTTCACCACGGTCGTCGATCCGGCGTTCGAGGGGCGCGGGGTCGGAAGCGCCCTGGTGCAGGACGTCATCGAGAAGGCCGACGCTGCGGGCGCCATCGTGAATCCCACGTGCTGGTTCGTGTCGGGCTGGCTGAACCGCCACCCCGAGTACCAGCACCTGCTGCAGGACGACCTTCACTGACGCAGCGGCGCACACCCGGCCTCCGCGTCAGTCGTCCCGACCCCGGTCCCGCACCGACCCGCGCGGTCCCGCCTCAGTCGTCCCGCCCGAAGAACAGGCGCACGACGATCCGGCGGGCGCGGCGGGTGACGCGCCGGTACTCCTCCAGCAGGTACGCGGGCGCCTCGTCCGGCGGGCGGTCCAGGACCCGGGCGACTGCGGCCAGTTCCTGCAGGTCGGTGGGAAGGGTGTCCGCCTGGCGCCCGGACACCAGCACCATGGCGTTGCGGACCTCCGTCGCGAACCCCCACGCAAGCGTCAGCTGCCGGGCGTCCTCAAGGTCCATCAACCCTGCTTCCGCCGCAGCGTCCAGCGCGGTCAGGGTGCCGGTCGTCCTCAGCTCGGGCACGGCTGCGGCGTGCTGCATCTGCAGCAGCTGCACGGTCCACTCGACGTCGCTGAGACCCCCGCGCCCCAGTTTCGTGTGCAGGGTGGGGTCCGCGCCCCTGGGGAGCCGCTCCGCCTCCATGCGCGCCTTGAGCCGGCGCATCTCCCGCAGTGCGGTGGGCGTCAGCCCGGCCTCGGGGTACCGCAGCGGGTCGATCAGGCGCAGGAACTCCTGGCCGAGCGCGGGATCGCCGGCCACCGGCTCGGCGCGCAACAGCGCCTGCGCCTCCCACGGCGCCGACCAGCGCCGGTAGTAGGCCGCGTAGCTGGCGATCGAGCGCACCAGCGGGCCGTTGCGCCCCTCGGGGCGCAGATCGGCGTCCATCTCCAGCGGAGGATCGGCCGACGGCAGCGTCAACAGGCGCCGCAATTCGTTGGCGATGGCCAGCGCGTCGGCGTGCGCATCGACATCGGCGGCGCCGGGCAGCGGATCGTAGACGAACATGACATCGGCATCGCTGCCGTAGCCCAGCTCCCCCCCGCCGAACCTGCCCATCGCGATCACCGTGAACCGGGCCCGCAGCTTGTGGTTGTTCTCGCGGGCGACCCGCTGCACCGACGCCTGCAGCACCCCCGTGATGACGGCGCTGGTGATGTCGGTCAACCCGCGCGAGACGGCCCGGACGTCGGTGTCGAGCACCACGTCCCCCACCGCCAGCCGGAACAGCTCCCTGCGCCGCATAGCCCGCAGCGCGGCAGCCGCTGCTTCCGGATCGTCGTAGCGCGCCGCGGCCGACAGCGCCTCGCTCTCCAGCGCGTGCCAGGGCCGGGGCTGCAGATCCTCCGCCCTCGCCAGCAGGGCGACGCTGTCGGGGGCCCGCAGCAGCAGCTCGGCCGCATACCTGCTGGTCCCCAGGACCTGGGCCATCCGCTGCGCCGCCAACGACTCATCGCGCAGCAGCCGCAGGTACCAGGGCGTGGCGCCGAGCCGGTCGCTGACCTGGCGGAAGGCGAGCAGGCCGGCATCCGGATTCGGGGCGCTGGCGAACCAGCCGAGCATGACCGGCAGCAGCGTCCGCTGCACCAGGGCCCGCCGCGAGACCCCCTCGGTCAGCGCCGCCAGGTGGCGCAGCGCTCCCTCCGGGTCCCGGAACCCCAGGGCCCGCAGCCGCGCCTCCGCCGCCGCGGTCGTGAGTCTGGCCCCGTTGGCATCGAGCCGCGCCACCGCGTTCAACAGGGGCCGGTAGAAGAGCTTCTCGTGCAGCCGCCGGGCACGGGCGGCGTGACCCCGCCACGTCTCGGTCAGCTCGGCCACCGGGTCGGACGTGAACCCCATCGCCCGACCCAGCCGGCGGACACTGGCCTCATCCTCCGGCACGACATGGGTCCGGCGCAGCCGGAACAGTTGCAGGCGATGCTCCATGGTCCGCAGGAACCGGTAGTCCGCCGACAGCTCCGAGGCGTCCTTGCGACCCACGTAGCCCCAGTTGCTCAGGGCCTCCAGCGCCTGCAGGGTGTTGGCCTGCCGCAGCAGCACGTCGCTGCGGCCGTGGACCAGCTGCAGCAGCTGGACGCTGAACTCGACGTCTCGCAGCCCGCCCGCCCCGAGCTTCAGCTGGCGGTCCGCGCCCTTGCCGGACACCTGGCGCTCGACGCGCCGCCGCATCGCCTGGACGTCCTCGACGAAGTTCGGACGGTCCACCGCCGACCACACGAACGGCTGCACCGAGGTGACGTAGCGCTGCCCCAGATCCGGGTCGCCGGCGCAGGCCCGCGCTTTGAGCAGCGCCTGGAACTCCCAGGTGCTGGCCCAGCGCCGGTAGTACTCCACGTGGCTCTCGACGGTGCGCACCAGTGCCCCGCTGCGCCCCTCGGGACGCAGGTTCGGGTCCACCTCCCAGATCGACCCCTCCGAGGTGGCGGTGTTGGCCGAGTGCATCAACCCGGTCGCCAGGCGGGTGCCGATGGCCAGCGCATCGGACTCCGACACGCCCGGCGCCGGCTCGGCAACGAAGATGACGTCCACATCGGAGATGTAGTTGAGTTCGTTCCCCCCGGTCTTGCCCATCGCGATGACCGCGAGCCGGCACCGGTCGGAGTCGTGCTCGACCGACCTGGCGATGGCCAGGCACGCCTCCAGCACGGCATCCGCCAGCTGCGACAAGGTGGCCGAGGTGGCCTCGAACGACAGCACGCCGGTGATGTCCAGCGATGCCAGGACCAGCAGCCGGCGGCGGTAGGCCACCCGCAGCGCCAGCAGGGCATCCAGCTGCGGGATTCCGGCGATCGGCGCCCGTGCTGCGGGGTCGGCGCCGACCGCTTCCAGGAAACCCCGCCGTGCCGCGGGAGCGGGATCCTCGGCAACGGTGAGGAGCCGCCAGTCGCCCGGATGCCGCACGAGGTGCTCGCCCAGCGCAGCCGACAGGCCCAGCACCGCCAGCAGCCGGTCCCGCAGCTCGGCGCTGGACTCCAGGGCATGAAGCAGTTCGCCGGTGGCCGCTGCTCCCGCGGCATCGCAGATGCGCTCCAGCAGCAGGACGGCCTGATCGGGGTCCGCCGCCCGGCTCGCCGCGACGATGACCGGGGAATCCGCTGTCAATCCGTCGATCCGTTCGATCACGGCAGCGGAGCGTCCGGCGTCGGCGAAGCCCAGTCGGGCGAGCCGGCCTGCCGGGGTGTTCACGTGATCAAGGGTATGGGGTCAGGCTCACAGCAGCGGCAGGTAGCGGTCCAACTCGAACTGCGTGACCTGGCGGCGGTACTCGAACCATTCCGCGCGCTTGTTGGCGAGGAAGAATTCGAACAGCTGCTCGCCGAGGGTCTCGGCGACGAGTTCGCTGCGCTGCATCGCCTCCACCGCCTGATCGAGGCTGCTCGGCAGCGGCTCCATGCCCATGGCCCGCCGCTCGTTCTCGGTCAGCGACCACACGTCGTCCTCGGACCCGGGCGGCAGTTCGTAGCCCTCCTCGATGCCCTTCAGCCCCGCCCCGAGGATGACGGCGAAGGCGAGGTAGGGGTTGGCCGCCGAGTCCAGCGAGCGGAACTCGATGCGGGTGGAATTCCCCTTGTGCGGCTTGTACATGGGCACGCGGATCAGCGCCGAGCGGTTGCGGTGCCCCCAGCACACCCAGGCCGGCGCCTCGCCCCCGCCCCACAACCGCTTGTAGGAGTTCACCCACTGGTTGGTGATGGCGGTGATCTCGGGGGCGTGCTGCAGCACGCCGGCGATGAAGGCCCGTGCGACCTTCGACAACTGGTACTCGGCACCCGGCTCGTAGAAGGCGTTGCGGTCGCCCTCGAACAGGGACAGGTGCGTGTGCATGCCCGAACCGGGGTAGTCCCGGAACGGTTTGGGCATGAAGGACGCGAACACGCCGTGGTGCACGCCGGTCTCGGCGATGACGACGCGGAACGTCATGATGTTGTCCGCCGTGGTGAGCGCATCGGCGTAGCGCAGGTCGATCTCCTGCTGCCCCGGCGCTTCCTCATGATGGCTGAACTCCACCGAGATGCCCATCGCTTCCAGCGTGCTGATCGCGGTGCGGCGGAAGTCGTGCCCGATGCCGTGCGGAGCGTGGTCGAAGTAGCCGTACTGATCGATCGGGACCGGCTGGCCGCCGGCCACGTGCGGCTTCTCGAACAGGAAGAACTCCACCTCCGGGTGGGTGTAGAAGGTGAACCCGAGATCCGCGGCGCGCTGGAGCGTGCGCTTCAGCACGAAGCGGGGATCGGCGAAGGACGGCGTGCCGTCGGGAAGCAGGATGTCGGAGAACATCCGGCCCGTGCCCCTGGACTCTCCGCGCCAGGGGAGGATCTGGAAGGTGGACGGGTCCGGACGGACGATCATGTCGGACTCCGACACGCGCGCGAAGCCCTCGATGGCCGAGCCGTCGAAGCCGATGCCCTCGGCGAAGGCCCCTTCGAGCTCGGCGGGCGCGACAGCGACCGACTTCAGGCGCCCCAGCACATCGGTGAACCACAACCGCACGAACTTGATGTCGCGCTCCTCGATGGTGCGCAGCACGTACTCGGTCTGCTTGTCCATGTGTCCAATACTGCCTGGTGTCACCTGCCTTCGTGTCGGGCAGGACACAACTGGTGGCGGCCGTCCGCGGGGCCGCCTGTCTGCTCGCGCTGCCCGCCCGCCACGCCTACCGAACCGGCCACCTGCGGCACCCGCGCACGGAATCGCGCGACGCCTCCCGCGTGGGGGGCACGTGCGCAGCCGTGCCGCCGTTGGGCCCGAGCCCGCCCGCCATCCCCGACCAATCGGCCGCGCGGCCCCAGCGCCCCAGGGAACCCGCACCCCCGTGCCGACGAGCGGTCGGCGCGCCGAACACGCCGGTCACTAGCCTGGTGCCGTGCCCACGCTTCGCCTCGCCCTCGCGCAGGTCAACCCGACGGTCGGCGATCTGCGCGGCAATGCCGCGATCGTGGCGGACTACGCCCGGCGCGCGGCTGACGCCGGGGCGGATCTGGTCGCCTTCCCGGAGATGATGCTGACCGGGTACCCGATCGAGGACCTGGCTCTGCGCCCGTCGTTCCAGCAAGCCTCGCGGGCCGCGACCGAAGCCCTCGCCGGCGAGCTCGCAGCCAGCGGGCTGGCCGACCTCCCGGTCGTCGTCGGCCGGCTCAACTACCGGGACGACCCGCGCGCGGCACTGGGGATCCCCCGCAACGAACCGCTCAACGCCGTCGCCGTCCTGCAGGGCGGGAGGGTGGCCGCCAAGTACGCCAAGCACCACCTGCCGAACTACGGCGTCTTCGACGAGAACCGCTACTTCGTGCCCGGGCAGGATTCGTGCGTCATCCGCGTCGGCGGCGTCGACGTCGCGCTGGCGATCTGCGAGGACCTCTGGCAGGACGGGGGCCCCGTCGCCCGCGTTCGCAGCCACGGCGCCGGCCTGCTGCTGGTGGTCAACGGCTCCCCGTTCGAGGTCGACAAGGAGGACGCGCGCCTGGCGCTGTGCCAGCGCCGCGCCGCGGAGGCGGGGTGTGCCCTGGCCTATGTCAACATGGTCGGCGGCCAGGATGAGCTCGTCTTCGACGGCGACTCCCTGGTGGTTGCGGCGGCCGGGCGGGTGCTCGCCCGGGCACCCCGGTTCGCCGAACACCTGCTGGTCGTGGACCTGGACCTGCCGGCGGCTCCCCCGCGCACCGCCCTGCCCTCGGGCGCCCCGATCGTGGACCTGGGCCGGCCCTCCGGCCGCAAGCCGGGCCCGCCGGAACCGTCGATCGCCGCGCCGCTGTCCGACGACGCCGCGGTCTACGGGGCCCTGGTCACCGGCCTGCGGGACTACGTGGAGAAGAATCGTTTCGGATCGGTGGTCCTGGGCCTGTCCGGGGGGATCGACTCCGCGCTGGTCGCGGCCATCGCGGTGGATGCCATCGGTGCCGAGCGGGTGCACGGCGTGTCGATGCCGAGCCGGTACTCGTCGCAGCATTCCCGCGACGACGCTGCCGAACTGGCCCGCCGGACCGGGCTGCACCTGCGCACCGTGCCCATCGCGCCGATGTTCGACGCCTTCGTCCGCAGCATCGGGTTGACCGGGCTGGCCGAGGAGAACCTGCAGGCGCGCATCCGGGGCGTCATCCTGATGGGGATCTCCAACCAGGAGGGGCCGCTGGTGCTGGCCACGGGGAACAAGTCGGAGATCTCCGTGGGCTACTCGACGATCTACGGCGATGCGGTGGGCGGATTCGCGCCGATCAAGGACGTGCCCAAGACGGTGGTCTGGCGGCTGTGCGAGTGGCGCAACGATCAGGCGCGGCAGCGGGGGGAGGTGCCGCCGATCCCGGAGAACTCGATCAGCAAGCCGCCCAGCGCGGAGTTGCGGCCCGGGCAGCAGGACAGCGACTCGCTGCCGGACTACGCGCTGCTCGACGACATCCTCGACGACTACGTGGAGCGCGACCGGTCGTTCGCCGAGCTGATCGACGACGGGTTCGAGCCGGCGGTGGTGGAGCACGTGCTGCGGCTTACCGACACCGCCGAGTACAAGCGCCGCCAGTACCCGCCCGGCACGAAGATCTCGGTGCGGGCGTTCGGCCGGGATCGCAGGCAGCCGATCACCAACCGGTGGCGGGAGCAGGCCTGAAGGGAGGTGAAGCCCCGCCGGCAGGGCCGACGGGGCTCGGAGCGGGTGGGTGTCAGAACTGCTTCGTGAGCGCCTGGGTGGTCCCCTTCAGGGTGTCCTTCAGCGTCTTCTTCTGGACGAACCCGGGCAGCGGCAGCGGGGTGTCGATCGTGAGCGAGAACGTCACATCGCTCTTCGCGCCCTTGTCGACGACCTTCCAGGAACCGTTGTTCTGGGTCTGCATCTTCGTGGCGGCGGACAGCACCCAGCTGAACCCGTCGTCCAGCTGCGTGTAGTCGAGCTCGAAGGTGTCCTTGGCGACCTTGACGTCGTTGGTGAGGCGAGCGCGCTTGGGGCGGCCCTCGGCGTCCTTCTCCAGCACCTCGGAAGCGAGGCAGCCCGGCATCCAGTTCTTCTGGTTGTCGACGTTGCGGAGGAACGCGAGCACCTGGGCTTGTGGGGCATTGACAGTGACAGTTGCGGAATCAGATACGGCCATGGCTCGAACACTAGGCGCGGGCGCGCGGCGAAGCAGG